>JBDTRZ010000014.1:0-49223 GCA_039931395.1 Gemmatimonadales bacterium | reverse complement strand
GCTACCTGCTACCTGCTACCTGCTACCTGCTACCTGCTACCTGCTACCTGCTACCTGCAGTCGGACCACGGATCCACCGACGGTGATCACCATCGTATCTCCGATGCGCTCCACTGTCGGGCCACCCGGACTCCACACTTCGACAGATACGTTCTCGAGCTGGCCTGAGTAACGAAGCTCCCGCCTCGTGACACGCGGGGTTGCTGTACGGGGAGTCACGACGGCAATTGCGGCGCGCACTTCCGGGCGAGTTGCGAGAGTGAGCTCCTTCGTCAGCGACACGCCGTTTCGCACAACGGTGAGTCGCACTCGCTGTCCGGGCATCACGGCGCCGAATCTGCGCGCCCCTTCGCGTGTCATGATGGAGACGCCATTGATGTGCGTGATCCTGTCACCCGCCAGCAGTCCAGCGCGGCCGGCGGGGCTTTCAGCGGCGACCATCGCGAGCTCGGGCGGAGAGTTGGACTCCCAGACGGGACTCGCCCCCGGACGACCGTCGGATGACCATCCGCAGTCGTTGCAGCGAATGGAAAATCCGAACCAGCCTCGCGGCGACGGCACGAGCGCAGGGACGACGGGTGCGAGAGGAGCAGGTCCTGTCGGCCAGGCCGCCGGCGCCGGAGTCACCGACCACGCGGGCGCCACCGCCGCTGAGCCAGTGACGACTCCAACCCAGACGTCCGGAGCAACAGGCGCAAGCGCCGCTGCGCGCGGCGATCTGGGAGTCCTCGGCGCCGGTGTCGCTGGAATTCCGGGCACAGGCGGTTCAGGGGGCGTTGCGGGGTACTCCCAGTCGATCGAGTAACCCCGGTCGGCTTCCGGCGTGACCGATGTGTACACCCGCGGTGAGCCGGCGCGCGATGCCTTGATGCTCAGCTTGAGTGTGTTGCCCCCACGCTTGACGATCAGGCCGACATAGTCGCCAGGGCGGATATCCGCCACACGACGCGCACCGTCGGCGGTGAGAATCGAGATTCCGTCGACGCGAATGATCCTGTCTCCGCGGTAGAGAATCCCTTCGCCTGCACTGCCGGGAACGACGCCGAGGACAACCGGCTCGGTTCGAAAGATGAACAGACGCGAGCCATCACCGTCCGCGCGAACGGTGCAATCGCAGCGAATGTTGACGATTCCCAGATACGAGATGCTGGTGCTCCACACGGTCGATGCCGGCCGGGGACTGCTAGTCACCTGCGCGTCGATCCTGCCCACGGGGATGAATGCTGACATGACCACAGCAGCGTAGAACACATGCGAGGTTCTCACAGCCACATCTCCGTCTGGGCGACTACAGTCTCGCTGCGTCTCACCGGCCTCGGTTCCCCGACCGGGCGCGATGTGTCATTGCCCAGAATGCGTGAAGCCGGCGCGCTCACCGATGCGCTGCGCGCGACATCGGCGGCCAGCAGATACCGTCCTGTTGCGACACCGCCCGCAAACAGCGTAGCGGCCGCGGCGACCTTCCACGCGACGGACGTGATGCGTCCGCGTCCCTGGGCTGCGCCGAAGTGTCCTTCACTCCGAAGAGCGCGAACCACTCGTCCCTCGAGCATCGCGCTCGGATCCATCTCTCGCGGCAGTGCGGCGAGCGCGGCACGCTCGTCGTCAGTCAGGTCGTACTCTTCGTCACTATGCATCTCTCTTCTCCCTTCCAGTTAGAAGCGCGCGCATCACGCGACGCGCCTTGAACAGCTGTGCCTTCGAGGTTCCCGGCGCGATGCCGAGCTGTAGCCCGATCTCTTCGTGGGTGAATCCTTCGACGTCATGAAGCACGAGCACCATCCGGTAACCGGGTGCGAGCCGGGCGATCGCCGACTCGATGTCTATTTGATCCAGTGTTGCGGGCGGCTCCGAGTACGCGTCGTCGTCGAACAGCGACTCCGTCGCGTGCCGGCGTCCCCGCCGCATCGCGTCGAGCGCCGCGCGAATGCCGATCGAGCACAGCCAGGTCGCGAAGCTCGACTCGTTTCTGAACGTCACCAGCGCCGGATACGCGCGAAGCCACGTATCCTGCACGACATCCTCCGCATCCAGGCGTGAAGCTCCCAGCGCGCGCGCGACTAACGCCAGCAGATGCGGCGTGTGCCGCCTGAAGAGCTCCCTGAACGCGGCCTCGGCTCCGTTGACCGCCGCTGCGATCAGCGCCGCGTCGGTTGCGTCGGCTGCCGTCAGGCTGTTTCGCGGGACTATCTGCGGAATTGCCGGCGGCTCCAGTGAGAGTTCAGTGGCTGGCATCGATCCAGTCATATGGTGGTGAGTCGGAAGGGCGAGCCAAAGCGTTTGCCGCGGATCAGAATAAAAGACCCGCGACACGGGTGTTCTCGCATCGCGGGCCGGGTCTGGCCGCCCCCACAGCGCCAGACTTTTCTATTTCTCGTCTACTTCCAGGAGCTGAGCTCGCGGATCTGCGCGATGGACTGTCGCGGCAGCGAGATCATCGAGTCACACTCGCTGCAGACGCCAACGAGAATGTTCGAGAACGTGACGGCCGAGCGGCTCATCCTGATGTCGCGGGTTTCGAAGCGGGCATGGACCTGCTTCCCGCATACACTGCACGTAGTCGAAGCTACGTCGCCTTCATGCCATGGTGCCTGCACTGTCGCCTCACTTTTGAAAACAATCGGGGCTGATTTCCTTCTCTGCGTGTTGGACATGAGGACACTACGCATGGTTTGTCGATTGGTGTCGCGATTAGCCGATTTTACGAATCATTTACATCACACATATGATCGTTACACCTGCGCCTGCGGGACCTCGCTCATGAGGGCGAAGTAGTTGCCCTCGGGATCCTTGTAGAAGGACAGCCACAAGTCGTGATCAGGCATCGGTGCGAC
This sequence comes from Gemmatimonadales bacterium, assembly GCA_039931395.1. Taxonomy (GTDB): domain Bacteria; phylum Gemmatimonadota; class Gemmatimonadetes; order Gemmatimonadales; family Gemmatimonadaceae; genus UBA4720. The sequence continues at coordinate 46,389 of JBDTRZ010000014.1, read as the reverse complement.
CAGCCGCGGCTCATGCTCCACGGTCACCCCTTTTTCCGCGAGCGCGTGATGCGCGCCGACGATGTCGGCAACCTTGTAGTAGAGAATGGATCCCGGATGATCGAACTCTGCTCTCTCTGCCTTTCCCAGCATGAGTCTCACACCTCCCGCATCGAAGAACGCCAGCTCCGGAGCGTCGAAAAGAAACCTGAGACCGAGCGTATCACGGTAGAAAGTCTTCGCCCGCTCGAGATCCTTCACGATGATCGCTATCTGTCCGATCGTGCTCAATGAGACTGCCGGTTTAGCCGGTTGCATGGCCACTCCCTCCCTATTGTAAGACTGACTCTGGCGCGGACCCGTGACAATCGTTAGCTTGGCTAACTAAATATGACAGGCAACCGCAAATCGCGCAATGAGGAGGTCGCCGACCACCTCCATTCTGCCGCGATTCATCTGTTGAGATCGGTCAGAAGGGTCGACGACGAGACCGGATTGTCGGCGCCGAGGCTGTCAGTGCTGTCGGTGCTTGTCTTTGCCGGGCCCCGCACTCTCGGAGAGCTGGCCGCCGCGGAGCAGGTGAAGCCGCCGACGATGACCAAGCTGGTGAACGCGCTGGAGGAGGACGGCTACGTTGCCCGAAAGTCGGATCGCTCCGACGGCCGGATCACCATCATCACGGCAACGAAAAAGGGGGAGCGCATAATGTGGCTGGCACGTGGCCGTCGCATCGAGAATCTGGCGAAGCGGCTCGCCTCGCTCGCGGAAAACGAGCTGCTCAGGCTCGACCGCGCGGCCGCACTCATCAGCCGCGTCTCAGCAACTGAAACGACTGAGGGCCGATCTACCTGAGCAGCATCAGCGCGGCCATCATCTCGATACCGTCCCACAGGTTCTGCAGCCTGATGCTCTCGTCTTCCGCGTGCTGATTGTTGTCGTAGTTCGCGATCGGAACAGTGATCGTCGGCACGTGCATTACGTCGCTGATTACCGACAGCGGCAGGCTTCCTCCGAGCGTCGGAATCGCGAGGGTTCTTCCAGGGAAAAACGACTGCACCGACAAAAGGACCGAGCGCGAGATCGGCAGATCCATCGCGGTGCGCTCGGCGTTGTACGCTCCGCCGCGCTGCTTGACCGTGGCGATCCTCGGATAGCGGAGACGCTCCGCCGGCGTCGGAACACGATCGAGAACGGTGAACCCCTGATGCCGGATGTGGTCGACGAGGCGCTGCATCTGGCGCCGATAGTCCACGCCCTTCACGAGGCGGATGTCGAGAGTCGCGGCAGCGGTAGTCGGAATGATGTTGCGCGCCGCCGGGCCGACCTCGGCGCTCGCGATTCCGTTGATGTTGAGCGACGGCTGATTGATCAGCTCCGAAAGCGACTGGCCTCCGCCCTCAGCGAGTACAAACCCGAGCTGTTTCCGCAGTGTGTCGTCATAGGGAGGCAGCTCCCGAATCGCTTTCTTTTCCAGCGGTCCAAGAGCAATTGCGTCGTCATACCATCCCCGGATCTGAACCTTTCCGGACTCGTCCTTCATCGTGGCCAGCAGCCGCGCCAGGAAGAACGCCGGGTTCGGCGCCCAGTTCCCATAATGTCCGCTGTGAAGCGGGCGATTCGCACCGTAGACGACGAGGTCGACGTTCATGTCTCCGCGCACTCCGTACACGACCTCCTTGCGTCCGGATTGGTGCACTGGTCCGTCGCAGATTATCCACGCGTCTGCCTTGAGAAGCGCGGCGTTGGCCCGAAGGATGTCGGCCAGATGCGGTGAGCCCGCCTCCTCCTCGCCGTCGAACACAAGCTTCAGATTTACGGTTGGAGTCAACCTCGCCGACTTGAGCGCGTCGACTGCCGCGAGAAACGCCATCACTCCCGCTTTGTCATCCGACGCCGAGCGCCCATAGACCCGATACTCGGGATCGAGTCGCGATCCCGCCGCGGGAACTGGAATCGTTCTGCCTCCGCGCTCGAGCGAGGCGGTTCGAAGCACCGGCGTCCAGGGCTTGCTTCCGCTCCACTTGGTGGAATCGGTCGGCTGCCCGTCATAGTGGGCGTACATCACCACCGTGCGGGTGGCGCTGGGCACACGCCACTCGCCGTAAATGAGAGGCGGGGCTGTCTTGTCCGATCCCCTCAGCAATCGCGGCGAGAGACCGCGCCGCTCCATCATCGCCGCAATGAATGCAGCGTTTTTCGCGATTCCGGCTGTATCCGATGCGACATTCGGAATCGCCAGAAGCTCGAAGAATTCGCCGAGGATGCGGTGCTGATTCGAGGATACGTATTGTCGAATTGTCACCTGCTGCGCTTCGACGCCGCGCGTCACGCACACTGTTGCCACGAGCACCGCAATTCTCGACAGCCGAGCCATGAAATCCTCGCAGTTGAAGACGCTCGATCCTGATATTGCCGCCCCTCAGGGCGGAAATCCAATCAGCCGTTCGGAACAGACAGCAACCCGATTAGTATACGAAGCATGAATCCGAAGACGCTGGCGCTCGGCGCAGCTGCATTTGCCGTAGTGGCGACGTCGGTTGTGATCGGCAGGAGAGGGGAGATAATCGCACACGACACGCGCTCCGCCGCGATGCCTCCGGCGATCGACGCACTTCCCGCAGCGGTCGTCGTTGCCAGGCGGCCCACGCTCTCGGAGATCCTCGATCTCGTTCTTCGCGAGCGTCCGACCGCTGCCGAGCTGGGCGCGCGTGGTTCCGGCAGTGCTGGATTTCCCGCGGGGAGTGACGAAGCGCACGTTGCGAAGACTCTCCGTCGCTACACCACCGACGCCAGGCTTGCCGATCGAATTGCGTCGGCGCTTGTGAAGGAAGGCAGGCGGCGGAAGGTGGGATCGTCGCTCCTGGTCGGCGTGCTCCTCACCGAGAATCCCTGGCTCGATCCCCGCGCAACGAGCTCCGTGGGCGCCAAGGGGCTCATGCAGGTGATGCCGTTTCACGCCGGAAACTGGGGATGCGCATCGCCCGACTTGCTCGACGTCGAGTCAAACGTCTGCCACGGCGTTGCGATCCTCGCTGACGATCTGAGCCACGCCCGCAACCTCCCGCAGGCACTACTCGGTTACAACGGCTGCGTTCGCGGAACGAACACACCGAACTGCTGGCGGTATCCGGCGACGGTGTACAGGCAGGCGAGGAAAGGGGAGGCTAACGGCATCGCCTTCGCGCCGCGAACGGCGAAAGCTGCGAGTCGCGGAGCGCTTACGCCGTAGGAAACGGGAGTACGTTCGCAGTCCGCAGGTAGTCCTGTTCCTGCCCGCCCCTTGACATACCACCCCGGGGTATCGCATTATACCCTGAGGGGGTATCGAGACAATGGCAGTGGAGAACCGCAAAGCTGTAGCAGTCGATCCCGACGCGCGCGAGCGAAACCTCAAACGCCTGCGCCGCATCGAAGGGCAGGTCCGCGGACTGCAGAAAATGGTCGAGGACGACCGCTACTGCGCAGACATCATGACGCAGATCTCCTCGGTGCATGAAGCGTTGCGGGCCGTGGGACGCGAGCTGATGAAGAACCACTTGCGACATTGCGCTTCGAAAGCGATCAGCTCCAGCGACACGGAAGCCGGCGAGATGTACGACGAGATCGTCGATCTGATGTACAAGAGCGGACGGTAGCATGTCCGGCACCACTCTGTCTCCCGAACGAGAGCGCATCGACCTTCCGGTCACGGGAATGACGTGCGCTGCGTGCGCTGCGAGAATCGAGAGATCGCTGAGCGCCGCAGATGGGGTCGAGGAGGCATCGGTCAACCTCGCCACCGAGCGCGCGACCGTTCGCTTCGATCCCGCGGTGACGGGAGTCGATCGCATAGTCGAAGCAATTCGCCGTGCGGGCTACGACGCGATCATCCCTCCTCCCGGGGGCGCAACGGTTTCGGGCGACGATCCGGCGACGCGCGCTCGACAGGAGGAGTACGTCCGGCTCCGTCGCAAATTCCAGATCGCGGTGTTGCTGGCCTTTCCGGTTCTCGCGAGCGCGATGTCGCATGGCAGCATCCCGGTGCTCAACTTCCGCGGAGTCGGCTGGCTCGAGTTTGCGTTGACGACACCCGTAGTCTTCTACTGCGGCGCGCAGTTCTATCGCGGAGCATGGGCCGCGCTGCGCCATCGCGCAGCGGACATGAACACGCTCATCGCGCTTGGGACGGGAGCGGCCTATGTCTACTCCGTTGCGGCACTTGTAGTGCCGTCGTTCTTCGCGTCCTCGCCCATGATGGTGATGAGCGGCGGCGGGCCGATGGGGCCGACACTGTACTTCGAAGCGGCAGCCGTCATCATCGCGCTCATTCTGGCGGGGCGAATGCTCGAGGCGCGCGCGAAGGGCCGTACGTCGGAAGCAATCCGGCGGCTTATCGGTCTTCAGGCGAAAACTGCGACGATCGTACGGGACGGAAGCGAGGCGGAGGTCGCGATCGACGCGGTAGTTCCCGGTGACGTCCTTGTGGTACGTCCGGGAGCGCTGATTCCGGTGGACGGCACTGTGCTCGATGGCGATTCGACGATCGACGAATCCATGCTTACCGGAGAGAGCCTTCCCGTCGAAAAACAACCCGGCGACGCGGTTTTCGGGGGCACGCTGAACCGAACGGGCTCATTCCGCTTCGAGGCGAAGAGGGTAGGCCGGGACACTGTGCTCGCGCGAATCGTGGAAATGGTGGAGCGGGCGCAGGGGTCGAAGGCACCGATCGCCCGGCTCGCGGATGTCGTCAGCGGCATCTTCACTCCGATCGTGCTGTGCATCGCCATTACGACCTTTGCCATCTGGTTCGTCGCGGCTCCTCCGGAAACGCGGCTCTCCCTCGCGCTCGTGAATTTCGTTTCGGTCCTCATCATTGCCTGTCCCTGCGCGCTTGGCCTCGCGACGCCGACGGCGATAATGGTGGGAACTGGAGTCGGGGCCGAGAATGGAATTCTCGTGCGGAACGGTGAGAGCCTCGAGACTGCGCACAAGCTCAACACCATGGTTCTCGACAAGACCGGTACGATCACGCGTGGTCAGCCCGCAGTGACCGAAATAGTCGCGCTGAGGGGAAGCGAGAATGAGATCATCGCCGTCGCAGCCGCTGCGGAAGCGGGAAGCGAGCACCCGATCGCCACGGCAATCGCTCGCGCGGCGAAGGACCGCGGCCTCGTGGTCGCGCGGCCAACCGGGTTCGAAGCGTTGCCAGGTCAGGGAGTGAATGCAACCGTCCAGGGAATGCGGGTTGTGATCGGCAATGAGGCAGTCATGCGCGAGGCCGGCATTCCGCTCGATTCGGTGGAGAGCCAAATGGCACGAATCTCGGAGCGGGGCGGGACGGCAATCGCCGTCGCAATCGATGGTGTGCTCGCCGGTGTCATCGGCGTCGCCGACGAGCCAAGACCCGAGTCGAAGGCTGCGATCGCGGCGATGCACAGGATGGGGCTGGATGTGGTGATGCTCACCGGCGACAACCAGCGCACCGCCGAGGCGATCGCAAAGGACGTCGGAGTGAGTCGCGTCATCGCCGGTGTTCTGCCTGCGGACAAGGCCGCCGAGGTGAAGCGGCTTCAGGACGGCGGCGCGCTGGTGGGAATGGTGGGCGATGGCATCAACGACGCTCCGGCGCTGGCGCAGGCCGATGTCGGGATCGCTCTCGGGTCGGGGACGGACGTCGCCATCGAGTCGTCCGACATCACGCTGCTCAAGGGCGACCTCCGTCGCGTGGTGACGACGTTGCTCCTGTCCCGTGCGACGATCGGCACCGTGAAACAGAATCTCTTCTGGGCATTCGTGTACAACGTGATCGGGATTCCCATCGCCGCGGGTGCGCTGTATCCCGTGACGGGCTGGCTCCTGTCACCAGTGATCGCGAGCGCGGCGATGTCGTTGTCGAGCGTGTCGGTGCTGGCGAATAGCCTCCGTCTCAGAAATTTTCGCGCGCCCCAGGTTCTCACGTGATGCTCGACACCGCTGAGATTCTCGTGGTCTCTGGCGCTGCAGTCGCCATAGTCGCGGTGCTCTGGTACTTCTTCGGAGGCCGCTCCGCCCGCTGAGCCCACCACCGCGACATCCGGCACTCCGGACGATTATCTTCGGCCCATGAGCGACCGCCTCGTCCTGCCCCTCCGCACGAAGATCGCAGCCGGATTCGTCACCGCGGTGCTCGTTCTCGTCGTCGGCGCCATCTCGTTCTGGACGCTCATACGCGCGGCGGAGTCGTTCGAGGAAGTGAATCACACGAGCCAGGTCCTGCTCGAGCAGCAGAAGCTCCTCGGTGGGCTCACCGATGCGGAGACCTCGGCAAGGGGATTCGCCCTCACTGGAGATTCGTCGTTCCTCTCCCCGTTCGAGGCCGCGCGGAGGCAGGTTCCTGCGTCGATCGCGAGGCTCCGCCGACTGACGACCGACCATGCGGCGCAACAGGTCCACCTCGACACACTTGAGAGCGTGGCAGCCGACGGGCTCAATCTGAACGAGCAGATAGTCCGCTTTCGCGCGACGCGGGGGTTCGAGCTGGCGAGCGACATCATCAAGTCGGGACAGGGCAAGATGGTGATGGATCACGCGCGGGCTCTCACTGCGGCAATGGAGCAGGAAGAGAATCATTTGATGGGGATCCGTGCGGCGCGGCAGCAGCGCGCGGAGAGGATCGCCTATCTCGTCATCGCCATAGGTGGTGGCCTTGCCTTCCTGCTGTCGCTCCTCGTCAACCGGTCGATTCTTGTCGATGTCACCGAGCGCGAGCGCCAGCGCGATATGATCGAGAATCAGACACGCGAGCTCCGAAAGGCGTCGCAAAATCTGGAGAAGGCGCTGGAGGAGGCGCAGGCAGCTCAGCGCGAGCAGGCCCGGCTCAGTCGTCTGATGACCGCGCTTCTGGAATCGACGGAGGCCGGTTTTTACGGAATGGATACGGAAGGAAAGTGCAGCTTCATCAATCGCGCAGGTGCTGCGATGCTCGGTTATTCGGTAACGGAGCTCGTCGGAAAGCAGATGCACGACACGGTGCACTACCGCCGCAGGAACGGAACGCCCTATCTCGTCGAGGAATGTCCAATCCGTATCGCGAGCCTGAAGGGCCAGAGCGCTGGGGCGGACGACGAAGTTTTCTGGCGAAAGGACGGGTCTTCGGTCTCTGTCGAGTATTCGACGTCCCCGATCATCGAGGATGGCAAGCACAGCGGCGCGGTCGTGGCGTTCGCGGACATCACCGAACGGCAGCGCGCCCAGAGGGCGCTCGCCGAGAGCGAAGAGCGGAAGGCCGCCGTCCTGCGATCCACTCTCGACTCCATCATCACCATGGATGCGAACGGGATCGTGTCCGACTTCAATCCGGCGGCCGAGCGCGCCTTCGGCTTCACTCGTGAGGAAGCTGTCGGCAAGCCGCTCGCCGACCTGATCATCCCGCAGCGGTATCGCGATGCTCATCGCGCCGGCCTCAAGCGCTATGTCGAGACGGGCGAAGCCCACGTCCTTGGACAGAGGCTCGAGCTGCCGGCGCTCCGCAAGGACGGGTCGGAGTTCCTGTCCGAGCTGACGATCACTCGCAGCGACATCGAGGGGGATTTGACGTTCACCGGCGTGCTTCGCGACATCAGTCTTCGCAAGCAGGCTGAGTCGGAGCGCGAGCAGCTCATCAAGGCCCTGGCGCGCAGCAACCAGGAGCTCGACCAGTTCGCCTACGTCGCATCGCACGATCTCAAGGCCCCGCTTCGCGGCATCGCCAACCTTTCCCAGTGGATAGAAGAGGATCTTGGCGAGCGCCTCGGCGGAGGTAACAAGTCGCAGATGGAGATGCTGCGAGGCCGGGTTCACCGCATGGAAGCGCTGATCGACGGGATCCTTCAGTATTCCCGGGCGGGTCGCGCGAAGGCCAAGCCTGAGCACATCGAGACGGGCGCGCTGGTCAAGGAAGTCGCCGAGCTTATCGGGGCACCCGAATCGGCCAACATCTCGATCGCAGCGGACATGCCCGCCGTGAGGGCCGAGCGGGTTCCGCTTCAGCAGGTGTTGATGAACCTTCTCGGCAACGCGATAAAGCACAGTGACAGGAACGAGCCCCGCATCGAGGTTGGCTGGGCGGACGCGGGGCCATTCTACGAATTCAGCGTCCGTGACAATGGCCAAGGCATCGCGCCCCAGTACCATGAGCGCATATTTGGCATATTCCAGACGCTTGAGGCGCGCGATACGGTCGAGGGCACGGGCATTGGCCTTTCGGTGGTGCAGAAAATCGTCGAGGCGAAAGGCGGAAGGGTCTGGGTGGAATCCGAGGTCGGAAAGGGAGCGCGGTTCAAGTTCCTCTGGCCCAAGGTCGAGATCACGGGAGTATGAGCGAATGACGGACAGGGTGCTGAACATTCTGCTGGTGGAGGACGACGAGGTGGACGTGATGAACGTCCGCCGTGCCTTCGAGCGGAACAACGTGTCCAATCCGCTTTACGTCGCCGGAAACGGGCTCGAGGCGCTGGAAATGCTGCGCGATGGAACAGTTCCCAGGGAGCGGCGGCTCATCCTGCTCGATCTCAACATGCCGAAGATGAACGGCATCGAGTTCCTTCAGGCGTTGCGGGCCGACCCGGAGCTTTCAAGTGCGCCGGTGGTTGTGCTCACGACGTCGAACGACGACCAGGACAAGCTCGATGCGTACAACCTGAATGTCGCCGGATATCTTCTGAAGCCGGTCACCTTCAGCAACTTCTGCGAGAGAATGACGACGCTCAACAAGTACTGGACACTGGTGGAGATGCCCTGAGCGCATGGTCAAGAACGGGCTGAAGATCCTGGTAGTCGACGACGATGACGTCGATCGCATGGCAGTGCGGCGCGCACTCAAGGCGTCGGGCATGGAGGCGGACATCACCGAAGCCCAGAACGCCGAGGACGCTTTGGGACGTCTCGAGGCCGAGCATTTCGACTGCACGCTTCTTGACTACCGCATGCCGGGGAGCGACGGGCTCGACGTTGTCAGACGGGCGCGCGAGAAGGGACTGCTCGTTCCGTTCATCATGCTGACGGGCTTCGGCGACGAGCAGACCGCGGTCGAGCTCATGAAAGCAGGTGCCGCGGACTACATCCCCAAGAGCCTGCTCACGCCCGAGCGACTGGCGCTAAGTCTCCGCGGCGTTCTACGCATTCACCAGGCAGAGATCGATGCTAGCCGCGCGGACGTCGAGCTCCGGCGCTACGCGATGCAGCTCCGCTCCGTCGCCCAGGCTGCGATCGAGATCAACTCGACACTCGCAGTCGATGCGATGCTCCAGGCGACGACCGAGAATGCGCGGCGAATACTTTCAGCGCGTTACGCGGAGACGAGGCTCACCATCGAGGGAACTACGTCGAGTGGCACGCTCGAGCCGCAGACGGCGATGTGGCGCGCATCAGCTCCGGCGGAAAGCAAGCAGGAGCTCACGTCGTGGGCCGACGCCACGCGCGACGAGATGCCCGGCATCACTCCCGAGCTTCTTGCGTTGCTCGCCGCGAACCCCGACGCGGTGGACCTCGGCAAGACAGGCTTTCACGTCCCGAACACAATCACTGCGGACCTGCTCGGCCGGAACGGGCGCAACCTCGGGACGATTCAGCTGTGGGACAAGAAGGAAGGAGCGGAGTTCGACGAGGCCGACGAGGCGATTCTCACGCAGCTGGCGCAGCTGGCGGCGGTTGCACTCGAGAATGCACGACTCTTCCGCGCGGCACAGGATGCGACGCGCGCGCGAGATGACCTCGTCGCGATCGTGTCGCACGACCTTCGGAATCCGATTCACACGATTCACATGGCCGCGTCCTTCCTGCTCGACATTGCGCCGTCAACCGACCGCCGCGTGCAGGCGAGGCGACAGCTCGAAGTGATCCAGCGCTCGGCCACGCGGGCAAACCGGCTTATTCAGGATCTCCTCGATGTCGCGCGGATCCAGGCCGGAGGGTTGGCGGTCGATCCCGTCCCCGTCGAAGTGAAAGCGCTGGTCCAGGAGGCCGTCGAATCGGCGACGCCACTTGCGACCGCTGCTCAAATCAAGGTGAGCTCCGATGTTCCCGAGCCGATTCCGCCGGTGGCGTCAGATCGCGAGAGAGTCCTGCAGGTTTTCGCCAATCTGATCGGCAACGCGATAAAGTTCACGCCAAAGGGTGGCGAGATCCGCATTCTGACGGCGCTCGACAGCGCGGAGGTGCGGTTCACGGTGACCGACACCGGTCCGGGGATTCCCCCGGAACATCTCGACCATGTCTTCGATAGATACTGGCAGGCGAAGTCGACGGCCAAGCTGGGCACCGGTCTTGGACTCTCGATTGCAAAAGGAATCGTCGAGGCACATGGCGGTCGCATCTGGGTGGAGAGTCCCCCCAACTGTGGCGCCGAATTCAATTTCACTCTCCCGGTGGCCTGATTCCCGGGCGGACTCTACGGAGACAATGATGAAAGCTGTTTTTTTTGCCGGCGCTGTGGCGGTCGTCACGGCGACCTCCGCTCTCGGCGCTCAGGCATCGTGGCCGACGATCCTGAAGGACGCGAGCGTCACGGTCGCGCTCGATACCGCCAACGCGAAGCGAAACGCCGACGGCTCGTATCTCACGCGCACACGCTGGGACTACTCGCGGCTTCACGCTCTCGAGAGCAGACGGCCGTACATGTCGATGACGCAGTCCGCACTGCTGCGATGCACTCCGGTCCGGATCAAACGTCTGACGGAGTCGTTCTATTCGGCGAACGGCGCAGTGGTGCGCGAGGGGCCACAGCCCAATCCTCGTGACGTGAGGTACATGACGTGGGATCGACTTAAGACCGGAAGCGACGCATCCAAGGCATTCAATTCCGCCTGCTCTCTTCTCGCGCGACGCGACCGGAGACGGTAGGAGCGGACTGAAGTCCGTACTGAACGTCGATCCACAGCCATGCACGTCCCGCCGCTAGGTGCCGCGGTACCCGCGCGCGGAAACGCGCTGTCGCGATTCATCGGTCGCCGTGGGATGTCGCTCGCCGGCTGGGATTTCGAAGGGACTCTCCCGAACGAGCCGAAATTCGTGATCATCGTCGCGCCGCACACGTCGAACTGGGATTTCGCCGTCGGCGTGGGTACCCTCTTTTCTCTCGGATTCCGCGTGTCATTCCTCGGCAAGCACACTCTGTTCAAGTGGCCCCTCGGGATCCTGATGCGATGGCTCGGAGGAGTTCCTGTGGAGCGGGAGGTCAGAAGGGATCGTGTGAGCGAGATTCTTGCGGCGTTCAAGTCGAACGAGAAGCTGATTCTCGTCGTGGCGCCCGAGGGCACAAGAAAACGCGTCACCGAGTGGAAGACGGGTTTCTATCACGTGGCGCATAGAGCCAGGGTGCCGATAGTGCCGGTCGCATTCGATTACGGCCGCAAGGTTGTCCGAATCGGGCCGCCGTTCCGCACGACGGGAAATAAAGATGCCGAGATGGGCACATTGAAGGAATTCTTTCGCGGAGTGACTCCGCTACACCCGGAAAACTTCGCACTCGAGTGACGGCGCGTCATTCCGTGCGTCGTTGGACATACCCCCAAACGCAGGTCATCGAAGCATGAAAGCACGGATCATCGTCGCCGCTGTAGCGGCCGCAGTCACCGCCGGCTCGTCTCCTCTCGCAGCGCAGGGCATCGATCCCCAGTGCCCGCCGGGGAGTCAGAACGGCGCGGGGCAGCCGGACAATACGATGGTCGCACAGGATGCCTGTCAAAAGGCAATCGATCTGTTCAAGTACATGGCGCCGCAGCTTGGCGCGGTGCTGGCCGGCGGCAATCCGACGCAGGGAGTGTCGGGAAACCTTGGCGGTGTCGGCCACTTCTCCATTGGTCTTCGCGGCAACGGTTTGAGAGGATCACTTCCCGAAGTGGACAAGGTCGTGCCGAACACGCGCGGGGCGCTGCAGAGCACCTACGCCATCGATACGAAGCCGATCGGATTCGTTACCGCCGATCTCGCGCTCGGCGTGTACCAGGGCATGGGGACCAACGGTCTCGGCGCGCTGGACCTTCTCGTCACGGGATCATACGTACCCGAATACAGCGGCTCATCGGTCGAGGTGAGCGTACCGTCGGGGTCGTTCAAGCTCGGACTTGGAGCGAAGGTCGGGTTGCTCAAGGAGACTGCGGTCAGACCCGGAATTTCATTGAGCTACGTGAGCCGGGGACTTCCGGATGTGAACATCACCGGAATATCAGGTGATGACAGTCTCTTTCTGAAGGATGTGAAGGTGAACGCCAGGTCATGGCGCGTCGTGGCGGGAAAGAGCTTCATGTTTCTCGGAGCAGCCGCAGGATTTGGGCGGGACTCGTACGATTCCGATGCCGCAATCACTGTAAAGGTCGCTCCTCGGCCCGCTACTCAGGGTGGAACCGGTGGACCAATCGCTCTCGGCCAGAAGCTCTCGCGCAACAACCTCTTCGGCAGCGTCTGGATCACTTCGCAGGTCCTGAGAGTCGTCGGCGAGATCGGACGCGTGAGCGGAGGAGACATCGTGACGTACAACCAGTTCAGCGGTGTACAGGCCGCTGACGCGCGAACCTACGCTTCGATCGGGGTCAGCTTCGGAAGGTAGGTATTCGCGCTATTCGACAAACGCTCTCACCTGGTTGTAGACGTTCTGGTCCACCAGGAAATTGAAGTGGACGATGCAGGCCGTGAGAGTGTTGGTGGCGCCTGAGAGAATCACGCTTTCATCGGGATTGATCGTCGTGTCGCACGGCGAGCGCCACGTGCCGTAACGGACGAGACCGGGTGTCTCGTCTCCCGCGTTGAGGGCGGTGAGGAACGCAGATCCGGGAACGATCTCCCGGCACGGCACGAACTGGCAGTTCTGGTTCTCCACCGCATCGGTCCCGTGGTTCGGCCCGCCGAGTGATACCCACGCGTCGATCTTGGCCGTGCCGCCAAGATTCTTGAGATAATAGCGCGACGAGATGCTTCCCATCGAGTGCGCGATGATGTCCACCTTCGTCGCACCTGTCATGCGCATGATGTCGTCGACCTGTGCGGCGATCTCCGTCGCGCTCGATGCGTTCGACGCGAGGAAGCTGTAGTTGTAGGCGTACAGCTCGAAGTCCTGCCAGCCGTCCGCCACGAAGCGGGCGCGCATCTGATCCCAGTTGGTCGTGTTCCCGAGGTAACCGTGCACGAAGAGAATCGGGTCGTGCTTGAGCTCAGGCAGCGTTCCGCCACCCCCTGGGCCAGCGGTATCGGTGCAGGCGCTTGCCAGGACCAGCGCGGCGGCGAGGGCGGATCTCGAAAATCTTGTCATCGTCAGTTGCTGTTCTATCTGCCTTGATGGATGCGCGTTTTGCCGTTCGCGCGGGTTCCGAAAACTAGCGTCGGCGTGCGGCGGGAGGTGTCCTGATTTGTAGACGATTTACCTCACAAAAAGGATCAACTGTCAAGCCCTTTGAGCTGTTTCTCGTGGCGTGCGATGGCAGGGTGTTTGCCTCTCTAAAGGGTGTTGTTTTCCCACAGGAGTTGCCGCAAATGATGAACACCCTGCTCGAATCAAAACCCCGGAAAACCCGCTCGGCGGGGGGCACGATATTCAGTGTGGTTCTGCACTCGGCGATCGTCTTTTTCGCAGTGTTCGCGACTGCGCGCGCAAGCGTACCCGACGAAAAAGAGAATCGCGCGGAGAAGGTCAACTTCGTCAGCGTGAAGAAGGAGGAGCCGCCCCCGGTAGAGAAGAAGAAGGAGGAGCCGCCTCCGCCGAAGAAGAAGGCTGCTCCGCCGAAGGCTCCAAAGGCAGTCGAGCTGCCGCCTGCCCCGAAGGCTGAGATAGCTCCGCCGAAGGGCTTCAAGGTTCTGGAAGCGCCGATCACAATTCCGACCAAGATCCCGGACATCGATCTTTCGGCGAGGGTGACGAACGAAGCCGACTTCAGCGGCAAGGGAGCGGCGGGCGGAAGCTCGACCGGAACCGAAGGCTCGAGCGGCACCAAGGAAGGCGCGGGGGGAGGTACCGCCATCGACACCAACAAGAACTACGCGGAGTTCGAGGTCGAGCGCCAGGTGACCGCGATCTCCGGAACGGACGTGAGTTACCCTGAGAGCATGCGTACGTCGGGCGCCGAAGGTGAGGTGATGGCGGAGTTCGTGGTAAATGAGAACGGGCGCGTGGAAAGCGGCACGTTCAAGGTGCTGAGCTCGTCGAACGCGGCATTTACGCAGGCGGTGAAGAACGCGCTTCCGAGAATGCGTTTCCGCCCGGCGCAGATTGGAAAGACGAACGTGTCCCAGGTGGTGCAGCAGGCGTTCGTGTTCAAGCTGAGAAAGTCGTAATCGGATTCTGCTGGGAGAGGCCCGGCCTGTATGGCCGGGCCTTTCTTTTTGAAAGAGGCAACGGCGCGTCTCCCGACGTTCGCGCAGTTCTTTTTTCAGTAGTTGGCGCTGCACGCACGAATCGGACGGTATAATTTCCGCGCGTCCAGACTGGAGTGATTGGGGTGAGAATCAAGCCGGCGGTCGGCTTCATGATGTTCGCGCTTTCCGGAGCAATGCGAGCCCAGACGGCTCCGGTGTCCGGTACGCGCGCGGAGAGCCTTGTCATCCGCAACGCTATCATCGTCGACGGCAGCGGAATTCCCGCGCGTGGACCGGCGGACATCGTCGTGCGAGGAAACAGAATCGAGAGCATCGTCTGGCTCGATCCCGTCGCAGTATCTCAGGGGCGCGGGAGCCGCCCAAGAGCGGCAACAGAGATCGACGCGACGGGCAAGTACGTACTGCCCGGACTCATCAACGCACACGGCCACGTCCAGGACTCCAGAGGAGGAATTGCACAGCCGCTTGACTACGAGCTCAAGCTGTGGCTCGCCTGCGGAATCACCACCGTTCGCGACGTCGGCTCGGACACGAAGAAGACGCTCGCGCTTCGCGCCAGGAGCCAGCGGGGAGAGATCGCCGCGCCGCGATTCTTCGTCTACCCGATGTTCATGGACGATTCGATACCACCCCGGACTCCCGAGCAGGCAAGATCGAGAGTGCGTGCTCTCAAAGCACTTGGAGTGGACGGCATCAAGAGCCTCGGCATCGATCGCGAGCTGATGACCGCGATGGAAGACGAAGCGCACAAGGTCGGACTTCGCATCGCGCATCACACCGGCGTCGAGGAGACGAACGCCTGGGACGACATCCGCCTCGGCACGACGAGCATCGAGCACTGGTACGGCATTCCCGACGCCGCGATCAAGGATGGCGTCCAGGGTTTTCCGCCTTCATACAATTACAACAACGAGGTCGACCGCTTCAGATACGCCGGACATCTATGGCGCGAGGCCGACCCCGAGCGGCTGATGATGGTGCTCGACAGCATGGCCGCCCATAAAGTCGCGTGGGTTCCCACTCTCGACATCTACGAGGCAAGCCGCGACCTCCAGCGCGCGCAGACGCAGCCGTGGTTCAGGGACTACCTGCATCCCACACTCGAGGAATACTTCAAGCCGAACGCGAAGAATCACGGCTCGTATTTCCTCGGGTGGACCTCGACCGACGAGACCTTCTGGAAGGAGAACTACCGCATCTGGATGAACGCCTTGCGCGAATTCGAGCGCCGCGGCGGCGTCATCGGCGCCGGTGAGGACGCGGGATTCATCTATCAGATGTACGGCTTCGGGCTGCTGCGCGAGCTGGAGCTCCATCAGGAGGCAGGCTTCAATACCATCAAGGTCATTCAGCACGCGACTTCGAACAACGCGAAGATTCTTGGCGAGGAGTCGAGACTCGGGCGCGTGAAGATCGGCTACCTCGCCGATCTGATCGTGGTGGATGGAAATCCGCTCGAGAATCTCAAGGTGCTCTACCCGGTCGGTGTGGACCAGATCATCAACGGAAAGGAAGTCCACACTGGCGGCGTTCAGTGGACGATAAAGGATGGGATCCCATACAATGCGCCCGCGATGCTGGCGGACGTGAAGGAGATCGTGCGGCAGGCGAGGGCTGCTGCCCGGTAGGTGAGGGCTACTCCCCGGTAGGATAAGTTTCCGGCACTTCACCGTCGAAAACGACGGCCATGTGCAACGGGTCCACTGCGCTGGACTCCTCGACGTATAGAAACGCATCGTACCGGCCGGGGAGAATCGTGGGCACGTAGTTCCCCCAGTGCTCGGTGCGAGGATCGTAGACAACCCCGATCGCGCGGTGGCCGCGGGGCTCTCTGAGCGCGTCGGTCTCGTCCGCGTCCCCCGCCGGGAAGATGAATAGAGAGTCGCTGATCCCGGCGAGCTTCATCGCGTTTTCATAGCTGCCCTCCTTCGCCTCGGGCACCGGCATCGTGTGCATCGGCGCTCCCCATTCGCGGGCGGCGACGACACTCCCGCGATGCGTCCCGAAACCGACCAGCAGAACGCCATCCCGTCCATGCTCCTGTCGCACGAGCTGGCCGACGTTCACAATTCCCGATCTCGCCATGTCGGTGAAGCGCGCGTCCCCGATGTGAGTGTTGTGCTCCCACACGATCGCCTTCGCGCCTGCGCCATGGTGAGTCATCAGCCGGTTCAAAGTCTCGACCATGTGATTGTCGCGCACATTCCACGAGGCCGGCCCACCGCGCACCATCGTCCTGTAGTACAGCTCCGCGTTTCTGGCCACGAGCGCGTTCTGCTCGGCGTTGAAGTAGGCGTCACGCCCATCGTCCCGAAATTCAGCCGCGCGGCTGCGCAGAGCGCTCAAGATGCTCACCGCTTCGTTCTCGCACGACCTCGGCACCAGCGCCGTTGCCCTGGCGTACTCCTCTGCATCCTCGTCGTACGGCTCGAAGCACGCGTATGCGCGCCGCGCATTCCTCGCGAGCTCCTTGTCGATTGTCTCCAGATACTGGAGCACCGAGTGCATCGATTCCCAGAGCGAATAGACATCGAGACCGAAGAACCCGGCCTTCTTCTGGTCGGGGAGCTGCGCGTTGTGCTGGCGCATCCATTCGGCCAGCTCCACGACCTCGCGATTCGCCCACATCCACGTTGGCCAGCGCGAGAACGCGTGCAGCACTCGCTCGGCGGAATCGTCTCCCGAGAGATTCTTGACGTAGCGGTTGACGCTGTAGCAATCCGGCCAGTCACCCTCGACGGCGATGAAGGAGAATCCCTTCTCAGTGATCAGCCGTCGCGAAATCTCGGTGCGCCACGTGTAGAACTCGGACGTTCCATGCGTCGCCTCGCCAAGAAGCACGTACCGTGATTCGCCGACCGCGTCGATCAAAAGGTCGAGATCGGCCGAGCCGTGCAGCGGACGTGCGAGCGCCTGTATTTCGTCCACGACAGACCCGGCCGGTGGTACACCGCGCCATAGCCGGGACAACGTCTGCGGAGTCATGTCAACCAGTACTTCATCAGGCGTGCCAGTCAATCCTGCTGGCTGACGTTCGCGCGGATGTAGTCAACAAGCTCGCCGCGTGATGCGACGCCGAGCTTGCCGAAGACGTTGGACAGGTGGGTGCTTACCGTGCGGGGGGATATGTCGAGCGCGGCACCGATTTCCTTGTTCGACTTTCGGAGAGCTACCATTCGCGCGATCTCCAGCTCGCGACCGGTCAGACCTGACATTCCCTCTGCGATGGACCGTGACGGAGGTCTCGCTCCGAGGTTGCGGAGCTCTCCGCGCACGTTGTCGAGCTGCCCCGCGGCACCGAGCCGAGCGAAGACATCGTGCGCGATGCGGAGCTCACGTGTCGCACCCTCTCGGTCTTCATGCCTCATCGCGGCAGCGAGAACGCGGCGCACTCGCGAGGCGGCATCGGGCAGCGGAATCGCCTCGAGTGTCTCGACGGCCCTTCGAAGAAGTGGAATGGCGCGAGAAGGATCGAGATCCCTCATCAACACAAGCATGCCGTCACACGCGTCCGCCATCGCGATGGCGATCGGATTGCCGAGTCGCTCGGCATCACGTCGCATGCGCTCGCAATGTTTTTCAGCGCGCTCGAAATCCCTCATCCAGAGCGCGGCTTCACCCACCACAGGCAGGAGCCATTGCAGAGTCCATGCGACGTACCCAAGCTTGTCCGCCAGCCCGAGTCCCCTTTCGCCGATCCGGATCGCCGCCGAATAGTCGCCAGTCTCCAGGTGATACGCGGCGAGACCCATGTGTGCCGGAAGCACGGTGGAGACGTCGAGCCGATGCGACGTCGCAGTGTCCGCGCCTGAGAGATCCCACGCCTCATCGAAGTACGCGCGCGCCCGCTCCATGTCGTGCCGCCACAGATGGATGAGACCCGTCCACACAAGCAGTCGAGGGAGAAGCGTTCGCTGGCTCAGCGATCGCGCGAGTGCGATCGTCCGCTCGCCTGTGGCAATGCCCGCATCCCAGTCACCTGTCCACGACGCGTACTGGAGAGACAGCTCAGCGGTCCACAATGGAAGCAGGGGCGACCTCAGCTGCTCCTCGAGACGCTCACAATGGGCGACATGGTTGCGCACTTCCGGTGCGTTTCCTGTAAGTCCGCCGAGGAGGCCCAGTCCCCAGTGGGCGGTCCATTCCAGCATCTTCTCGCCCGATGCCTCGGAGAAGGCGATCGCCTTGAGGCCGTGGGCAAGCGCAACATCCGCCGGCCCGGTCCAGGCGTACAGCAGAAGGAGGGCCCGGTGAGCACGGGCGAGCAGCGCGTTGCTTCCCGAACCTTCAGCCGCGGTCAGGGCGCGCTCCACTTCCGCCTTTGCCTCATCGAGACTGCCAAGCTCCTGAAGGCATATCGCCTTCGCGAGGTGGAGTCGAACCACACCCGTGCCATCGGTGCCGTGCTGTGCGGACTCGAGTCCACTCGCGTAATGCGCGAGTGCGTCGTCGAAGCGGCCGCTCCAGAAACAGGCGAGGCCCATTCGGTACTCGATGGTTGCGAGCGAGTCGTAATCGCGCGAGGCGGCGGCGGAATCGCGGGCCATGCGCCACAGCACGAGGGCTTCGTCGTACTGTCCCAGCCGCTGTTTCGCGCGCGCGAGGTTGCGGACGATCTCATCCCTTCCGACTACTACGCCTTCGAGCATCTCGATCTGCTTGAGCGCGGACGCGAGGAAATCCGCTGCCTCCCGATTGGCGTACGTCTCGAGCGCAGTCCGCCCCGCCTGCGTCAGGTACATCACGGCCTTTGGCGCGAGGGTGCTCGATCGCGTGAAGTGGAATGCAAGCTCGCCCGCATGCACTGCCGCGTGTTTGCCGTACCAGGATTCCAAAGCCTCAGCCACTGCGGCGTGCAGCAGTCGCGCGCGCGCGGCACCGAGGGAGCGATATGTCACCTGCTGGAAAATCGGATGCGCGAAATCGTATTCAGTGCCGGTGGGCAGGCGAATCTCCTCGAGCACGCGGTTTGCGCAGAGCTCGTCCAGGGCCCGGGCAAGCTCGACGTCGCCGAGGGGAGACAGAGCGGAGAGCTGGTCGGCGCTCATTCGCGTGCCCACTACTGACGCGATGTTCGCGACCTCGCGCGCTTCAGCACCGAGACGATCGATGCGGGACGCTACGGCATCACGCACAGTCGGGGGCAGCTGCAGTGCTTCCACCTCCCATCCGATCCAGCGGTCATCGTCGCGCCGGAGCACGCCCGACTCCACGAGCCACTTCAGCGTCTCTTCCACGAAGAACGGATTGCCGCGAGTCCATCCGTAGAGCAGCGCAGAGAACTGTCGCGTGGCCGACGGGTCGGTGTCGAACCGATCATCGACGAGCTGCGAGACTTCGTTCTGCGTGAGAGGTGCAAGCCGGCAGTGCGTCGCGACACCGAGCCCGAGCAGCGATTGCTCGGTCGTGCGGAGGACTGGATTGGAATCGCGCTCGGCCTCGTTGTATGACGCGAGGATGACGATCGAGCGCGAAGAGATCTGTCTTGCGACGAAGTGGAGAAGCTCGAGAGACGATGCGTCTGCCCACTGGAGATTCTCGAGCACAATGCAGAGTGGCTGCTTCGCCGCGAGCCGCGCGAGAAGCTGCGTAAAGTTCCAGAGAAGCCGGGCCTTGAGCTCCGACGGATCGATCGAAGCGGCGACACGCTCGCGATCTCCCGGCACGCCAAGCGCGGGAAAAAGGTACGCAAGCTCCGCCGTGCCTCCACGTGTCAGAACCGAGAGCGTGCCGGGGTCCAGCCCTTTCAGCAAAGGCAAAAGCGCGTCGGAGAACAGGGCGTACGGAATGCCGGTCTCGACTGCATATGCGCGACCCAGTGCGATTTTCCATCCGTCGTCCTCTGCCTTCGCGACTGCGGCTCCGAGAAGACGCGTTTTGCCGACACCGCCTTCACCGGACACTATCAGCGTTCTGCCGGCGCCCTTCGCCGCGTCCCGCAGAAGCGATGTGATCAGGGTGAGCTCGGCGGTGCGGCCAACGAGCGTCGGACCGGGTCCGCCTGCCAGTGAGATCTCCGGGCGGGCGGCTTTCTTCAGCGGGTCACGAATGTTTGAGGTGGAACGACAACCGCGAGAGACCGGTGGCCGTTCGCGCCCACCGATCTGACCGACGCCCAGAGATCGTCGAGCTGATCGGGGAGGAGATACGAAGTAGCGCCCGTTACCCGGATCAGCCGCTCGTGGGTTGGAGCTGTGGTACGCCTCACGAGCACCTCGTACGCAACCGCTCCAGGTGCCGGCATCCAGGTGAGAAGCCACTTCTGGCCGCCCGATGGCTGATCGCGTCGCGCGGCGACGCTGTCAGGCGGCGGTGGAGCGCTCGCGAGCGCGCCGAGTGTGGCTGCATTGAGTCGCGCGACATTGCCGACGTATTCGAAGTTCACATCGGCGAGACGGTCGGTCGGAAGATGCTGGCGTTTGTAGTTCTCCAGGCGCTCGGTGAATCTGATTCCGGGGTCGCGCAGCGTCACGAACGGTGAGTGATCTCCGCCTCTGGAGATTCGGTCGAGACGGAACACCGGAAACACGGCGAACGCCGGATTGTACAGCTCGCCGGAGGCCCACGCATATCGCGCCAGCTCCCTGCTGGACCCGTTGTCGGGGTCCGCTCCGAACACTCTGACGCTTGTCGAGTCCACGCGGCCATCATCCGCGACAACGTTGCCGACGATGTCGTTCGTGACGGCTGCGGCGACCTTGTAGCCCGACTGGTGCAGGCGCGCAGCCAGGTGAGTCGACCCGAGCAGTCCCATCTCGTCGCCGGCGTAAAGCGCGAAGATCACAGTCGCCTCGAGCCCGCGGGGATATCGCTTCGAGAACACGCGGGCGAGCTCGACGACTGCCGAAGTTCCCGACCCGTCGTCGTCCGCGCCCGGAGCGTCCGAGGTGAAATCGAATCTGTCGATGGTGCAGATGCATGAATCGTAGTGTCCGCCGATCACGACTACGCGGCTGGTGTCGCGTCCCGGTAGCCATGCGAGCACGTTCACGACATTCACTTTCGGACGCTGTGGGTGCCGCGTGACCTCGATCATCGCGGGATCGTTTTCGATTCGCAGGCAGCCGCCGCAGTCCCGTGCATAGCCGCTCAGGCGCTCGAACAGAAAGCGTCTTGCGGCGCCGATCCCGCGTGACGCGCTGGTGGTGTCCGCCATCGTGTGGCGGGTGCCGAACGAGACGAGAATCGAATCAGTCTGGCGAATGTGACTGGGGGAGATATCGGCCAGGAGCTCAGCGAGAGCGGGATCGCGTCTCAGACCGATGGTGACGTCGATCCTCTCGGCGCCCACCGATCCGCCGGGGGATTCCGTCGTGGCGACTCTCACGCCGCTCGTCGTCGTGCATGAGCCGAGCAGGGCTGTGAGCGACAGGGTTGCTGCAATGCGAGAGACGAGTCTGACTGCCATGCCGCGAGTCCCGGGCTGATTGGTCGATGATTCCTCCCGGAATATTCGTCTTCCGCTTCGAACGGGTAAGACCCGCAGCTCTATATTCCGATGGTCCCTCACACGAGACGCATGACGTCACAGTCCCTGGCACCTACGCCCGCGATCGCCTGGCAGTGCACCCCATTCAAGGACCTTTCTCCGGAGGATCTCTATGCGGCGATGGAGCTGCGCCAGAGAGTTTTCGTGGTCGAGCAGCAGTGCGCGTACATGGATGCCGACGGCTCCGATCCGAAGGCCGAGCACTTGCTTGGCTGGCAGACAGTGCGCGACTGGCGGCGGCTCGTCGCCTACGCGCGAATCTTTCCGCCACGGGTGAAGTACGCTGAAGCGTCGATCGGAAGAATCGTCACGCACCCGGATGTGCGCGGATCGGGGGCTGGGCGCGAGCTGATGCGGCAGGCGATCGAAAGAGTGGAGACGTCGGGGTGGGGAAACGAGATCCGCATCGCCGCGCAGATGTATCTCGAGCGATTCTACGAGAGCTACGGATTCAAGCGAGTCACCGAGCCCTACACGGAGGACGACATCTGGCACGTGGACATGCGTCGTGGATGATCAGTCGCTTCGCGAAAGATTTGCCGCGGGGTCGACGTTCAGGGAGCTGCTCGCCAGACGCAAGGACAACTCCGAGCTTTGGGAAGCGATATACAAGCGGGCGACGTTGTGCGACGAGGCACTCGCGCGCGTCAGAGCCATCCGGTCGCCATGGAATTTTCTGGTGGTGAACGAGGACTGGTGCGGCGATTCAGTCAACATTCTCCCGTACGTCGCGCGGCTGAAGGAGGCCAGCCCATACATCGAGATGCGGATACTCGGGCGTGATACTAATCGGGATTTGATGGATGCGCATCTCACCGGCACATCGCGCTCCATCCCGATCGTGATCGTTCTCGACGAGCACTTTCACGAAAAAGGGTGGTGGGGACCGCGGCCCGGACCCCTTCAGCAGTGGGTGACGACCGAGGGACTCGCGCTTCCCAGGCCCGAGCGGTATCCTCTCATAAGGGCGTGGTATGCGCGCGACCGCGGGAGGACGATCGTGTCCGAGATTCTGTCGATAACCGAGGGTTCAAATGGCTGAGCTGCGGCCAAAGCTCGCGGAGCTGCTGGAGTACATGGATGCGACGCGTCGCAGGCTCGTGGAGACCGTCAATCATCTCAACCCGACATTTGCCGCGATCCGGCCTCGCGACGGAGCATGGTCGGCCGCGGAGACGTTGAATCATCTGGCGATTGTCGAGAAGGTCGTCGTCCCCATGATGACGAAGGCGATCGACGCCGGTCGTGCGGCTGGTGTCGGTCCGGACGAGTCTGACGAGCCCATCATCGCAAGCCTGGACCGTTTCAGGATGACGGAGCCGGTTACGAAGGTGACGGCGCCATCGCGGATCTCACCCACGGCAGATACCACAGTGGAACAGTCGCTCGCCATGCTCGAGGAATCGCGATCCCGCCTGCGTGCGGCGTTCACCGACAACGCGGATCTCAACCTCGTTGCCATAACGGCTCCTCATCGAATGCTCGGTGAGATGAACATGTATCAGTGGGGATTGTTCGTCGCGCAGCACGAAGAGCGTCACAGGAAACAGATCGAGCAGGCGATGTCACAGGTGACGGAGCTGGCCGCGGAGTGCGCGCCGATCGTCTAGCAACCCTCGTTCCGGCCCCATAACCAGAGGTAAACAGGCGCGGTTAATGCAATTTGCGCTCGGCTGGATATTTTATTCCCGTGCCCGGGCATCTACGCCGGGCGCGCTCATCGAGAGCTTCTCACCGACAGAAATGACGTGAACACCAATACCGTGGATACGGAGATGCTTTCCAAGATCGAGGTCCTTTCCGATCTTGAGGATGTTGTGGCGGATCTGATGGCGGCGCACGAGGCGAAGCGCGTGCTCTGGTTTCCAAGCGAGATTCTGGATCCGCCTCCCGACGAGGACCCTGACCATCACATCCGCTCGCTTCGCAAACGCGCGGAGGGAATCAGTCCGCCGGCACGAGTGGCCCTCGCCCTCAATCTTTTGACCGAGGAAGGCCTTCCGCACTTTCACCGGATCCTCGCGGTGTATCTCGGCAACGAGAGCCACTGGATGCAGTGGACGAATCTGTGGACCGCCGAGGAAGACAGACACGGCCTCATCCTTCACGATTACACGCGTGATGCCCAGGTATTCGATCGAGTCGTCGTCGAGAAGATGCAGTTCGACTATCTGCGCGCCGGATTCTCCCCCGACTGGGATCGCGACCCGTATCGCGTGTTCGTGTACACGTCTCTTCAGGAGAGGGCGACGCAGATATCTCACGCCAATACAGGCAAGCTGGCGTCGGAGTGCGAGCCAACCATCGGAGTGGTGCTGGCCAACGTGGCAAAGGAAGAGGCGCGGCACTACACGTTCTATCGGACCGTATTCAAGGAAGTTCTCAAACGCGACCCGAACCAGGCACTCGAATCAGCGGCGAGGATAATGCCGGCGATCGACATGCCAGGTGTAAGCATGCCGCATTTCCGCGAGCTTGCCGACGTAGTGCGGCGCGCCGGGATTTACGGGCCGCGCGACTACCTGAAGATCGTCGAGGAGCAGATCAAGTTCTGGGCGATCGACAGGCTTGGAGGGCTGAACGACGCGGGGCGGAAGGCGCAGGAAAAGATCATGGCCATCCCCGCGCGGCTCGAGCGCATCGCCGGAGTGATCGAGCAGAAGACGAAACGGAAGACGTTCTCGTTCGACGTCGCGTTCCGGCGCGAGTTCGTGATGGACTGATCACGGTCCAGCCAAACCGATGTCAGCCGCAACTGACTGCATGGCGCGGATCACGAAATCAATGTGCTCGTCGAGGTCGACTCCGAGATCGGCTGCGCCATTGATGACGTCGTCGCGATTGACGCCGCGTGCGAACGCCTTGTCCTTCATCTTCTTGCGCACCGACCGCGCCTCGACCTCCATCACGCTTCGACTCGGCCTGACGAGCGCGGTCGCGGTGATGAGGCCGGTCAGCTCGTCCACTGCGAAAAGCGCCTTCGCCATCTTCGTTTCCCTCGGCACTCCGCTGTAGCTCGCGTGGCCGAGTATCGCGGTGAGGATGTCCTCGGGAAAACCTTTGCCCCGCAGGATTCTGACTCCCTCCGCTGGATGCTCTTCGGTCGCGGAGTGCCCATCGTTGGGAAATCTTTCGTAATCGAAGTCGTGGATCAGGCCGGTGATCGCCCATCTGTAAGGATCCTCGCCGAACTTCTCCGCGTAGGCGTGCATCGCGGCTTCGACGGAGAGCATGTGCTTTCGCAGCGAGTCGCCCGCGGTGTACTCGTGCATGATCGCGAGTGTCTCATCGCGTGAAGGGATCTGATCAGTCAACTGATTCCTCCGCTTCCTCGCCGTGCTCGACAATGTCCCCCTTCTGGAACAGGATCCTTTTCAGTGTCTCCCTGAATTCAGGCTTCTGTCTCAGGATGAATTCCAGGCTCATGCCGAAATGCTTGAATTCCTCCTTCTGCGCGTTGGAGATGATGGCCCTAGCCGTGGAGTTCTTCTCAACCGAGATCCGCTGCTCGTACCAGTTGGTGGCCTCGGCCTCTTCGATGAGCGACGTCAGCATGCGTGCCAGCGTGCGCGTCTTCTGCGACAGCTCCTCGGGCGGCTCATGATACTGCTCTGTCGGCATCGATCCTCTTCAATGAGTGTGAGGCTGCCTGCTGCCGTTCAGCATTTTCTGAGTCCCGGCGTGACTGCGAAAATTACGTCGGCGATGAGCTGAACCGCGATAAGCGCAACGAGAACCGCCACGACCGCATTGGATTGCCGCCGCTCTGGCGGAAACGATCTGCGGTAGATCAGCCATCCGATCCAGATGACGGCCGCCTCCAGGACGAAATCGATTGCCGGGCGGCTGTACAGCTGAAGCCCGATCATCGGACCGCCCGGCCACGTCGGCTTGATTCCGGTGACCCAATCGGCTGCAGCATGCGAAAGCACTACGGCCGCAACAAGGAAGGCACCCGGGATGTCGCGCCATCCGGCCCAGTAGAGGATCGCTGCTGCCATGGCGAGCAGCGCGACGGCCGGAAAGGAGTGGGAGTACATGCCCGGCGTCGCACTGCGCGCGCCTGCGAGGCAGAGCCCCGCGTCGGCCCAATCGGGAAGCTGCGCCGCCAGGATGAGGAGCCATAGCGGCACCGCTTTTCTGAACCCGTGAGCCCCAAGCGCGACACCTATGTGTCCCGCGTACACTACTTCCGCGCCCGCCGGTCGAGGACGAGCGTCAGCAATGCTATGCCGAGTGTCGCAAGTATCAGCCGAAGAGACTCAATCGCCGGCAGCGCAATCAGGCCTCCTCCGCCCGCAATCGAATCGATGAACCCCGCACCCAGGCCCAGTGAAATGAGAAAGACTCCGGGGTTGGGCACCATGTGCGTGGTTGCGAGCCGGGCGAAGCAGGAATGGTCGGCGTAACTTAGCCCCGGCAATGAGCAACGTCACCCATCTCGAGTGCGCAGCGTGCGGAACACGACACGACGCAAGCAGGCTGCACAACCTCTGTGAGCGTTGCGGCAAGCCGCTTCTCGCGCGGTATGATCTGGGTCTCGCCGCGCGCACGATGACGCGCGAAGCGCTGAGGAATCGGCCCGCGAATATGTGGCGCTATCGCGAAGTCATGCCAGTCGCTCGTGATAAAGACATCGTCACACTCGGCGAAGGGTGGACACCGCTGCTTCACGCTCCGCGACTCGGCGAGTCACTAGGCATGAGCGATCTGCGCATCAAGGACGAGTCGCTCAATCCGACCCAGAGCTTCAAGGCGCGAGGAATGTCCGCCGCCGTGTCGATGGCGAGGGAGCTCGGCGTCACGAAGGTCGCCGCGCCATCAGCGGGCAACGCAGGCGGAGCGCTGGCTGCCTACGCGGCGCGCGCTGGATTGGAGGCGCACATTTTCATGCCGCGCGACACGCCCCGCGCGAACGTCCTCGAATGCGAGCAGCTCGGCGCACACGTGGTTCTCATCGACGGGCTGATCACCGATTGCGGCATGGAGGTATCGAGACGCAAGGATGCCGAAGGCTGGTTCGATGTCTCCACGTTGAAGGAGCCATATCGCGTCGAAGGAAAGAAGACGCTCGGCTATGAGCTAGCCGAACAGCTTGGATGGGTGTTGCCGGACGTGATCGTGTATCCGACCGGCGGCGGAACCGGACTGATCGGAATGTGGAAGGCATTCGAAGAGATGGAGAACATGGGACTGATCGGTTCCGCACGACCGCGGATGATCACCGTTCAGGCGGCGGGTTGCGCTCCGATCGTTCGAGCGTTCGAAGCGGGGAAGCGCTTCGCAGAGACGTTTCCCGATGCAGAGACTGTCGCATCGGGTCTGCGAGTTCCGAAAGCCATCGGCGACTTTCTCATTCTGGACGCCATTGGTGCGTCTGGAGGAACGGCGCTCAGCGTCACCGACGAAGCGATGATCGCGGCTGTTCGCGAGATTGGATCCGCCGAAGGTTTGTTCGTTGCGCCTGAAGGCGCAGCCTGCCTTGCCGCGCTGAGGAAGCTGCTCGATTCCGGTCTCGTTGAGATGGATGAGAGCGTGGTGTTGTTCAACACGGGATCCGGCATCAAGTATCTCGAGGCGCTTCAGTAGGCCGGCTGGGCTCCGCTATCGCGTCCGCTCGAGCTCATCGCTGGGCAGGAGTGCTTTTGGATGACGCGGATCGCTCATGTCCATTTGCTCCCATCGCACCCGGTACGGCGCTGACGTGCGACGCTTGGCGAGCAGTAACCGAATCGAGGTTGGAACGGCCCAGCTGCTGGTTCTGTCGAGGAGGCCTCGATGCTCGACGATGTACGACTTGATGGCGCACGAGTCGTCGCCGCGCTCCACCTCGATCTCTTCGAGGCGTCCGATATGCTTTCCCGATGAGTCCACGACCTTCCGGCCGAGCACCTCCAGAAGCCGCACCTCTCTCATGCGCCGCTGCCCGGAATGCGCCCAATGACATGTTCCGCCAGCCAATTCTCCCAGGCCAGCGCTTCAGTGTCATCCGCGCGAATGTCCAGATGAAGATCGCGGCCCATCTTCTTCACGTGGCTCCATTGTACTGAGACGTTGACCCGTCGTCTCGGTCCGAAGTTTCGCCCGAGCCACTCGACCGGACGCACAAGCCAGCTGGCCAAGTGCGCTGCGAGAAGAGGTCCCCCAATCTCGACGCGCACCATCCGTGGCTGCCTGCCATCGGGATACCCCAGCACGATGCTGTCGACCCTGCCCATGACGCATTCGTCGGCGTCGAGAAGCTTCTTGTCGAGCACGTCGCGTACGATGCGAAAGGTGCTCACGTCAGCTTCCGCCCAGAAACTGCAGTGGAATGGCAACCACCGCGATCACGAACGCGATCAGCATGATGATCACCACGACGGTGTTGCCAAGGATGCCGTTGGTGTGCTCGTAAACGTAGTCCGTGTCGTTCATCA
This sequence comes from Gemmatimonadales bacterium, assembly GCA_039931395.1. Classification (GTDB taxonomy): domain Bacteria; phylum Gemmatimonadota; class Gemmatimonadetes; order Gemmatimonadales; family Gemmatimonadaceae; genus UBA4720. Next base: position 18,201 of record JBDTRZ010000014.1, on the reverse strand, counting down.
GAATCAGGAACGGGACGATAGCGAGGGGCAGTGTGACTGCGGTGAGGGCCATGGAGATGGTCGTCACCTTTATGGGATCGACGCCGAGCAGCAACGGGATCGCGGCAGCGAAGATGATGGCCGTATGCACGGTGTTGAACCTCGCCTCCTTCACAGGCGGCGCACTCGTCGTGCTGTTCCAGCCCAGGCCCTGGCCGAACATGTAGGATATCGAAAGTGCGATCTCCATTGCCGCGCCGAAGCAGGTAATGCCGAGCGAGATGCCGAACAGCGCAATTCCCCATTTGGGGAACGGAGTGCGCATCATCTCAGCCATCTGGTCGAAGCTGTCGACTTTGATTCCGCGCGGATAGAGAACGATTGCCGCGACGATCATGACCGCTACCGAGAGCACCGCTCCAAACGCGGTGCCGATCGAGGCGATGACGCTGTTTACCGGAAGGTAGCTCTTGTCCCATTTCTCTTCGACCGCGCCGGACGAATAGAAGTACATCAGGTAAGGGCTTACCGACGCGCCGATGATGCTGACCCCGAGAAACCAGTGATGTGCCCTGTCGGAACTCGGCAATGTCGGCAATGAGCCGTGCGCGATTGCGCCCCAGTCCGGTCCGAGCCGGTGCACCGCGACGGCGAAGCGATTGTGACCAGTCCGAATACTGACGCAGCGTCCTCGATGAAATCGAGCTTTCCCTTCCAGACACAGAGCCACGCCAGAAAGGCCACGGGCAAAGCCCACCACGGCACTCCAGCTCCCGTTGCAAGCTGGAGCGACAAGCCAACGCCTCCAAGCTCCGCAACCAGAACCAGGAACACGACGAGAGCGACGCCCGCGAGCACGATGCTGAAGAAACCGAACCCGAACCTGTCGCGGAGGCCCTCGATCACCGTGTGTTTGCTGACCGCCGCAAACCGTCGCGACATCTCGAGCATGAAGATCAGGCAGGTCATTCCGAGCAGGAGTGCCCAGATGGGCTGGTAGCCGAACGCCACGCCGGCCTGTGCTGAGGTGGTCGTCGATCCGATCTCGAGAAAACCGCCGATCCCGGTGACGATTCCGAGAGCGACCTGGATCAGTTTCTTCACACGCCTCCGTAATCGCCCGCATCGGCTTTTTGCAACGGACGTGCCCGAAGAAATCGAAACGGGGTGCACCGAATGGTGCACCCCGTTGTTTCTTCTCAACCGAGAACGCTACGCTCTCAAGGACAGTCGAGCCTTGCCAGTAGTCTTCCGCTCGCTCTCAGGCGCCTGGACCTCGAGAATGTCCGTCAGTGCAGCGAGGTCTCCTGCGAGTGCACGCAGGTCAGCCCGAGACATGCTCCGGAGCGCCTTGATCAGTCGTGTTTGAGCGGCGGCGGGAGAACGGCGTAGAAGTGTTCGACCCGCGGCGGTGAGAGAAATCGACAGCCGCCGAGCATCGCCCGGAGAGGCAACGCGCTTGACGAGGCGATTCTCCACCAGCCGCGCCACAACCATCGACACCGAGCTCTGATGCGTATACGTGCGCTCGGCGAGCTCATTTATGGAAAGTGCTGGTCGGTCGCGGAGCTCCTGCAGGACGTACAGCTGGGCGCTGCTGATTCCGAGCCGCTGCTCCGACTCTCGCGCGGAGATCCGAAGTGTATGGACGATCGAGCGGATCGCATCGACGATGGTGACCATATCGTTGCGCGCTTCGCGTCCCGCTGCCAGCTGCGCCTTGTAAGTCGAGATAGCCATGCAGATGGGGAAGAGTTTCTGAATTTTAAGGAAGTCATGCAGACTGGGGAACCCGTCTCTTCCCATCGGGGATCTCCCTGAAAACAAGCGACTCCAACCTCATTCGACCAGTTCGCGTGCGCTCGGCTCGCTCATTTGGCGGCACTCCCTCCGAGGGAGACGCCGGCATAGAGCGCTCTGCCCTGGGCGGGCTCGTAGTACTTGCCGCGTGCGGCATTGACTGCGATCGACGAGGCGTAGCGCCGGTCGAAAATATTCTGAATGCCCACCGTGATGGACAACCGCGGAAGCCGGCGAAATGGCGCCCCGCCGACGCGTGAGTGCGCGACGGTGTATCCGGGCGCCCGGACAGAATTGGCATCGTCGACGAACGCGTCACCCGCGGTCTCTGTCTCGAGAAGTGCGAAAGCCAATCGGGACCCGACGCGAAGCGCTGCCTGCAAGCGGTGCGCTGGAAGGCCGGGGATCTCCTTGCCGCTGAAATCCGATCCGCCGGTACTGTAATCCTCGAAGCGGAAATGCGAGTAGCTGTAAGCGAAGAGAAGAGTTGCGGGTCCTGCTGAAATGTCTGCGCCTGCTTCCGCACCGCGCCGCCGAGTGCGGCCGGCATTGCGGAAATAGCGGCGGCCGTTGCTGGCAGGAATCTCGAACGGTACGAGCTCGTCGCGAACGCGAGTGTCGAAGAAGGCCAGGTCGTATCGCAACGAGCTACCGGCCCAACCCTTCGCTCCGGCCTCGACGGTGGTCGAGCGCTGTGGCTCGAGATCCTGGTTTATACCCGCTGTTCCGTCGGCATTGTTGCCGAGCTCCGTCGCCGTGGGAGTCTCGAATGCCGCCGAAAGATTTGCATAGAGCGAATGGGTCGGACTCACCCTCGCCACGATGCCCGCGATCGGGCTGACCGCTCCGAGAGAGCGTTCGCCCGAGTCGTCTGGATTCGAATTGGTCACGAGACGGTCGCGCACCTCGAAGGTCACCTTGTCACCGCGTAGTCCCGCTGTCACGCTCAGCCGCGGGGTGAGAGAAATCTCGTCGGCGATATAGGCGCCGGCTCCGGAGACGAGCTCCCGCTGATCCAGCGTCACGACCCCGCGCTCGGTGTCGAGATAGGGGCACGTCGGCGTGGGTGCGGATAGCGGCACCGTATCGGCGCACGTCGCATAGTTTCGCCGCAGGTCGTTCTGCCACTGGCCGTCCACTCCCGCGGAAAAACGGTGTCGCACGGCGCCGCCGCCGACATCCTTCTGAAGAGATGCGGAAGTGCCATAGGTGTGCCGGCCGATCTCGACGATTGCAAAAGTGAGAGGATTGTCGAGCGATCTTGCACCGGCGAACGCGGCCACCGACAACATTCCGAACTCGAGCGCACGATCGGCGGAAAGACCGATCTGCACCTGTTTCACCGCCTTGCGCGCCTTGCGTCTCAAGGAGAGCGCATCCGCGACCGTCGCGTCGCTCCTCATCTCCTCGAGCGTAAGCGCTCCAGGATTCTCGGATAGCGGATTGTCCAGCGCCATCGCGGTGATGGCCACATCGCCTGCATCGCGTGACAACGAAACCCGCGCGAAACCGGTCGTTGCCCTCTGTCGCGAGTGATTACGCTCCCCGTCGCTCCGCGTGTGCGCGACATCGCTGACGTAGCCGAATCCCGCAACTGTTCCGCTCGCGCCGATCACGCTGCGCGACCATCCATTCTCACCGAGCCATTGTCTTGGCTCGACCGACAACGCAGCGGCCGAAGGCGCAGCGGTCCGCATGTCGATCACTCCTCCGCTCGCGTTTCCGTACATCGCCGAGGCCGCTCCGCGCATTACCTCGATGCGCCCAACCGATTCCAGATCGAGGTAGTCGAGGGGAGTCTGACCGTCGGGCAGCGTGAGCGGCATCCCGTCTCGCAACACTCGCACGCCGCGCACACCGAAAGTCGACCGCGCGCCGAACCCCCGGATGGAGAGCCGCGGATCCTGTGCGGGATTGTTCCTGTTCACAGCGGTCACACCGGGCACGAGCGCAAGGATCTCGTCGACCGCCGTTTTCCTCTGGCCGGGTCTCGCGCTGTCAGGCCGAATGATGCTGATCGCGAACGGTGAACCGAGTACAGAGCGCGTCCCACGCGTGACAGTGACGATCACGGGCTCGATCCGGACTGCGCTGTCCTGCTGTGCTCGAGCGCTGACGGTTCCGCAAAGGAAGAGACCGAGGGCCGCCGTGTGGGCGCACGCGCGATGGGCCATGCTGCGAAGTTACCTCGCGCCTAGCTGATTCGCTTTGCTCCGTCGCCGGGAGTGAACAGTATGCTGAGCTTTTTGCCGCCATACGTCACCTGGACGACGTTGATCTGATCCTTGTACTTGTCGAACAGGATGCGGCTCGAGACGGCGAGCTGCTCTGGACCTGATTCGAGACGGGCTCGAAAGCAAAGCCACATGAGATCGCCCACGCGTTTTCCGCCACATGAAACAAGCGGCAGCAAGCGCCCGCGTGCGTCGGTCAATGTCAGCATGGCGAGAGCGTATGAAACGAGCGGCGGTTGACGTGCCGCTCCATTGGCTGCCCGCCTGCCTCGATACAGCTTCGCCGCTGCGGTGAAGTCGTCGACGAACACTCTAACCGATAGATCGAGAGTTCGCCCCTTGGCGTCGTATGACATCTCGGTGAGGCTGGTATGAAGTGGATGCGCGAGGACTGCCGACTGCGGAATCAAACCGCCGATTACGACCAGAGAGATCGTTGAGATAGACCGGAATGCGGAGCGCGTCACCACGGATTCCGCTCGACGGCCCATCGGGCAGCCACCAGCATGACAACAGCCGAGACCATGACGACTCTTAGACGGAGGGCGGGAGTTCCGGTCTTTCGCACCGCGTACCTGATTAATCGGTCAGCCGCGAGCAGCACCACTGCGGCCAGCGCAAGAACCACGATCTGCCCCAGCTCGATGCCGACATTGAAACCAAGGAGAGGCAGCGCGATCCGGTCGACGAAGAGATCGCGCAGGTAGTTCGCGAACCCTGCTCCGTGCACGAGTCCGAAGACTCCTGCGAAAACGGGGCGGTACCGCCCTCGCAGAGGGGCTCTCTGCCGGTCGGCGACGAGTATGTTCTCGACGCACGTAACCACAATGGTGACGGGTATCAGAAACTCGATCAGCTGAGTGGATAGCCGCATCGCTCCCGTTACAGCGAGAGCGAGTGTGATCGAATGACCCACTGTAAAGGCTGTCACCACCCACAGAGCGTTCCGCCAGTCTCGCGGCCGGTAGATCGCCGCGAGTGCAAGGAGAAAGAGGATATGATCCATTGCCTCGAGGTCGGTGATGTGCCGGAAGCCCAGCTGAAGGAAAGTCAGGAGTTCCGGCATCATTTCGGCATCACCGCCAGTGCGGCTCGAGCTTCGCGTGATTGCGTCGGGTGGAACCAGGGATTGATCGCCAGCGCGCGCTCGAGGTAGTGCCGCGCGCGCGGCTTGTCGCCGAGGCCGCGCTCGATCATGCCGGCGTGATAGAACAGCATTGCGTCCTGTGTTCCCATCCGAAGCGCCATTGCCATCGCGTCACGTGCTTCGGCGTTTCGCCCGGATTTGTGCAGGGCCCACGCGAGCAAATCGTAGCCGTAGATGTCGCGCCGCGTCTCCAGCTCAAAACCAACGTTGGCGAGAACCTCGCCAACGCGACGATCGTGGTCGAGCAGAAACAGACTCCACGCGCGGTGATACGCCCCCGGCTGCCCCGCCACCGCGACCTCCATCGTTTTGAAATAGTCCTCGGCCTGCGCGGTATCGCCGAGCTGCGCCCACGCGTCTCCGATGGTGCCGAGTGTGGCGGGATCGAGCTTGATCGCCATCGATCTCTCGCCGAAGTCGATTGCGGCGCTGGGATGTCCCTGGACCGCCTCGAGACGCGACATTGCCGCAAGCAGACGGTAGTCGCCCGGCGCTGCATGCAGACCCGCTTCGAATTCGGACCGCGCACCACGCAACCGCCCGCTCCGCATCTCGATGTCGCCTACGCGAAGGTGGAACCACGCGAGCTGCTCGCGAGGCAGGTCCCGTCTGCGCTTCGCCTCTGCAAGGGCACTGTAAAGCAGCTTCCGCGCTGCATCGGACTCGCCATTCAGTTCCATCCACCGCGCGAGGCGTGGCGCGATCGAGAGATGCGTGCGCTGCGATCGCAGCGAATCGAACAGCGATCGCGCTCGATCGTAATCGCCGAGCTCCAGCGAGATCTCACCGAGCATCGACCGATACTGTGGGATGTCCGGCTCGAGGGACACAAGCTTTGTCGCGATGCTGTCCGCCTCGACGAACCGATGCTGTGTGAGGAGCGCCGATGCGAGCGTCACGAACGCCGCGCCGTTGCGGTTGGTCCTGAGACCGACGGACCGTCTCGCGTACGCCTCTGCTTCGGCGTAGTTGGATTCGTCTCCGCTCTCGCGGCCCCGCTGCACGTACAGGCCGGCGAGCATACCGAGCGCGATCGCGCTCCCGGAATCAGCGGTCAGCGCTTTCCTCCAGACGGAAATCTGCACATCACGATCGGCAAGAGTCGAAACTGTTTTGCCTTCTGCACCAATGTTTGTCGCGGCCGGCTCCAGTTCTTTCAGCCGAGCGGAGAGCAAGCCGACTGGAACGAGGACGATCAGCGCCGCAGCGAAGGAACGCCTATTCATCGCGGATCCTCGTGACCGTTTCCCGTTGCCCGTACCCGCTGCCCGTTTCCAGTTGCCCGTACCCGCTGCCCGTTTCCAGTTGCCCGATTCCCGCTGCCCGTTTCCAGTTGCCCGATTCCCGCTGCCAGTTTCCCGCTGCCAGTTTCCTGATCTGATAAGTGAGAATCGGGTAGCGGGCCTCGGGTAGCGGGCCTCGGGTAGCGGGCATCGGTTAGCGGGTAACGGGTAACGGGTAACGGGTCTATCGGTTAGTGTGCCGCTGGCAGATAGGGGAAGGTCGCGCTGAAGGTCCTCACGCTCGCGGCGACATTGTCCGACGTCAGTCCGGCGAGAACAGCTTGTGCCGGGTCGAGCGCGTTTCCGAACACCGATGCCAGCCCGACGTCAACGACGTCATCGCCGAGCTTGCGACCGCCGTAGCCGACGCCGGGCGCCAGCGCCCATGTCAGCCAGCCCGCATTGCTTCCGCTGCGGTTCGGATAGACGATAAGAAGGTCTGGGGAGAGTACGGCTTGAAGCGTGGTGATCGTCTTCTCCGTTCGACCGGGAAACTGAGACACGAATGATCGGATGTGACCGGGAACATCGGTCCCTCCGTCAGCCATTGTCGCTGCATCGTCGCTCGGGTTCTTCGTGTTGTGCAGCCCGTGATCACGCTTCGGGAAGAAGACTTCTGAAACGAGCGGATTGCCGAGGCGCTCGATCTGGCGGTATGTGCGAGTGCCATCGGGCCCGGTGGTGCCATTGTCGTCGTTGCACGCGGCGAGTGACATCACGAGCGCGATTCCGACCGCGGCAATCGAGCTCCGGCGCGACGCGGTGAGCAGATTGTATGAGATCATTGTCGGCTACCTGCTGATGGTTGCCCACACGCCGATTTTTGCATCGACGGCGGTTGATGAGACGAGCTGCGACTTGGGAAGCTCGATGACGATCGCGAGTGCGTTGAACGGAGCGAGGAGATCCACTCCGGGAGTTCGGAACGCCTCTGCTGTCGGAGTCGACGGCGTCGACAGCGGACCTGTGGACGGGCGACGGTCGGGGACGATCTTGAAGAACTGCTCGAGATCGATGAAGAACGGGTCGCCTCGAAGTCCGGCGAATACCTGTGTCCCGGTCGCCGATCCGAAAGCGGTCCCGACGGATCCTGTGATGACAGGGCTCGAGCTCGAGAGCATCGAAGTTGTGCCTTGTGCCGGCGGAGCGATCGGGCCTCTCACTGTCGCCCGTTGTGCCGAGCCGGTTCCGTCGTCGAACGTGACCTGAAAGACCACGTCCTCCTTGTTGTCACCGGTGTTGTCGACCTTGATCTGGTAGAGCAGGTCCGGATCGAACGACGCGTTCTGCCCGGCGATCGGTGACGAGGTCGTCACCGCGAGGACGATTCGGTCCGCCGAAGATCCGGGGAATGCATAGACATCGTTGATGTCCATTCTCGGATTCAGCTCGACTTCGGGTGTGTCCTGGTGATCGGATGCGCGCAATGCGCCGAATCCAGCCGCGCTCGCCGCGGCGACAGCAGCGAGGAGGAATGGAAGCCGCCGGCCGCGGCCGACGAGAGGGCTCTTCATGGTATTCTCCGCTTTCTGCGAGGGATGGTGACGATCGCTGGCGGCTTCAGCAGGAGCCGGTGCGACGATTCGGCCTGTTCTACGACACCAGGCCGGAAAGCGGATTCATTTCTTTTCGCGCTAGCGGATTCCCAGCTGCTTGTGGGTCTGGAGGCTCAGCCTCCACTTCGGATGTTGCATGCAGAAGTCGATGGCGAGGCGTGTGTTCTCAGCGACAACGGGCCCATCCATCGGCTGAAGAAAAAAGTGATCGAAGGCGAGCTCCTCGAAACGATCGGGCATCGCCAGCGGCTGAGGGAAGACGAGCTTCAGCTCGTTTCCCGATGTCTGTACGAGCGGAGCTCCCGCCTTGGGGCTGACGCAGACCCAGTCGATCGATCCGGGCGCGCGCTTCGTGCCGTTCGTCTCGATCGCCATCGTGAAGCCAGCCTCGTGCACCGCATCGATGAAAGGCTCATCGATCTGGAGCATTGGCTCACCTCCCGTGCAAACGACGAAGCGCGCGCCCGGTGAGTCGGCACCGCGCCACGCATTCGAGATCGCCTCGGCAAGCGCCTCCGGTGTCGCGAATCGCCCGCCGTCAGGACCGGTGCCGATGAAATCAGTGTCGCAGAACTGACAGACCGCGCGTGAACGGTCCTCCTCGCGCCCCGTCCAGAGATTGCACCCGCTGAACCGGCAGAACACCGCTGCCTTGCCCGAGTTGGCGCCTTCACCCTGAAGCGTGTAGAAAATTTCCTTGACCGTGTACGTCATCGAGTGGCCGCTGTTTCGCGTCCCACGTATCTCGCAGGGTCCGTCGCGCCCGCTTCAGCGAATCCTTTCAGCCGAAGCTGGCACGCGTCGCAGTGGCCGCACGCTGCACCGTCGTCCGACGGATCGTAGCAGCTGGTCGTCTGCGCGTAGTCGACGCCCAGCCGAAGTCCGAGCTCGACTATCTCCTTCTTCGTCATGTCGATGAGCGGCGTGCGAATGCTGACCGGAGGCACGCCGGCGCGCGGATTCTCCACTCCAGCGCGAGTCGCGAGGCGTGCCATGTCCTCGAATGCACGAATGAACTCCGGTCTGCAGTCAGGATATCCGCTGTAGTCGAGCGCGTTCACGCCGATGAAGATGTCGGATGCTCCGATCACTTCACCGAACGCGAGCGCGAACGAAAGGAAGATCGTGTTTCGAGCGGGGACGTAGGTCACCGGAATGCCTCCGGAATCGACCGGTCGATCCTTCGGCACCTCGACGTCGGAAGTGAGGGCAGAGCCGCCGAAAACGCGCAGATCGAGCTCGGCCACGACGTGCTGGACTACACCGTACCGCGCGGCGATCTTTCGCGCTGCCTCGATCTCGGCAGAGTGGCGCTGCCCGTACCGGAAGCTCAGCGCGTGAACGGCATATCCGTGGCTCACTGCAAGCGCGAGGAGGGTGGTGGAGTCGATGCCTCCGCTCAGCAGCAGGACGGCTTTTTTCCGGTCCATACCTTTAAGATAAGCAACCAGGGAGAATGCACGTGAAAGCTTCACATGCAGTCTGCAGCATCCTGCTCATGATCACGGCGGCAATCGTCGCCGCATGCTCGCAGCCGGGAGTGCAGACCGCACCGGGGCCCGGCAGAACGTCGGCGCCGATCAGCGCCGCCGATCTCAAGACCCGGCTCTACATATATGCCGACGACTCGATGATGGGACGTGAAGCCGGTACGGCAGGCGACTACAAGGCGACTGCGTACATCGCTGCCGAAGCCGCGAGAATCGGGCTCGAGCCTGCGGGCGACAACGGCACATGGTTCCAGAACATCCGCGCCACTTCAGCGCGATTCGCAGGCAGTCCGAACCCGGACTACGCGCGAAATGTCATCGCCGTACTTCGCGGAAGCGATCCGGTGCTGCGCAACGAGTACGTAGCGATCGGCGCACACAACGATCACATCGGCACGCGCTCTGTCGCTGTGGATCACGATTCGCTGCGCGCGTTCAACTTCGCGCTGACCAGGCTCAATGCTCCCGTGTGGGACAGGAGCTCGCGGGTGATCCGTGATTCTCTTCGGCCGACGATCTCCATCAACGTGGACAGTCTCAGACGCCTTCGGCCCGCGCGCCGCGATTCGATAAGCAACGGTGCCGACGATGACGGGTCGGGGACTGTGACTGTTCTCGAGATTGCCGAAGCACTTGCGTCCATGCCGGTCAAACCCAGGCGGTCGATTCTTTTCGTGTGGCACACTGCGGAAGAGAAAGGGCTGCTCGGCTCCAAGTGGTTCACGGAGAATCCGACGATTCCGCGAGCGCAGATCGTCGCACAGCTCAACATCGACATGGTCGGTCGTGGCAGCGCCGAGGACATCGCCGGGGGCGGGCCGGACTACCTGCAGCTTGTCGGGTCGCGTCGCGTGTCGGCCGAGCTCGGTGACATCGTCGAGCAGGAGAACGCGTCGCAAAAGCAGCCGTTCAAGTTCGACTACCAGTTCGACGCGAACGGGCATCCAGAGCGGATCTACTGCCGGAGCGACCACTACAACTACGCGCGGTACGGAATTCCAGTCACGTTCTTCACGACGGGCCTGCACCCGGACTACCACCAGGTCACCGATGAGCCGCAGTATATCGACTACGAGCACATGTTTCGCATCGCGGATTTCATCGAGGACATCGCGGTGCGGGTGGCGAACCTCGATCATCGGCCGAAAGTGGACAAGCCAGTGGGAGATTCGAACGCGGTATGCGTTCAATAGCCCCGGTCATCGCGACCTTGGCAACTGATTTTCAGGGATGGCGACAGGGATTGGTGAGACCGGTGAGACCAGTGAGAAACAAGATAGAAGGGTACAGGCGTGGGATGCGGGAGTGGCCGCCTTATGCAGCCGCGGTGCGCAGCTCTCCGACGAGTCCTTTCAACTGCCGCGACCCGGCGAGGAGCTGTGTCGAAGCGCTCGTCATCTGCGCGCAGGCCGCGCTCTGCTCTTCCGTCGATGCGCTCACCTGCATCGCGGCCGCGGCGTGACCCTCGGCAGTCTTGGCGACCAGACCCAGATTCATCGCGGCGTTCTCCACGGCGCGCATGTTCTCCTGAGCCGCTGAGGAAACCGCCGCAGCGCTCTGCCTCGTGCGCTCCGCGGCAGCCACGATGGTCGTCAGCGCGCCATTCAGGTCTCGACCCACACGCTCGATCTCTCCTACGTGTGCGGCGCTGCTTTCCATCGCGCGCGATGTCGTCGCAACGCGGGCGGTCACTGCCTCGGTCAGCCGCACCACGTCATCAGCCGCGGTCTGTGTCTGCTCCGCGAGCTTTGCGACCTCGGCCGCGACGACGGCGAATCCGCGACCCGACGGCCCGGCGCGTGCGGCCTCGATCGACGCATTGAGCGCCAGAAGGTTGGTCTGCTCCGCGATCCGGCTGACCGACACCACGAAGCCATTGATCTCGGCGGCAGTTGTAGTCAGACCGCTCACTTCGGACGCTGCAGTCTGCACGATGTTGCGCACCTCGAGCAGGATCTGGAGTGCGCGGTCGATCTCCGAGCGTTTCGCTTCCGCTTCCGATTCAATCGCCCCGGCGAGCGCATGAACCTCGCCTGCGCCGGCGACCATTCCATCAGCGCGGTTCCTGATGCCATCGAGCGCATCGTTGACGTTGCGAAGCTGCACCGCCTGCGATTCCGCACCGAGCGAGACCTCACCAACTGCGTCGGCGACCTGACCCGCGGAATCGGAGATCTGCTTCGATGCCGACGCGAGATCACCCGCCGAGCGTGCTACGTCATCCGCTGTATGCGCTGCACCGGAGACAACGCGAGACAGCGATTCGCTGGCGTGATTCATCGCTTCGGCGAGAGTCCGGAACTCGCCCGGCATTCCGGGCGTCGCCGTCCTGTTCTGAAGATTCCCGCGGCTGAGTTGCAGTGCGTGCCGCACCAGCGACCGAAGAGGTCGTCCGATCTCGACAGAGGTGCGAAACACGATGAAGCAGGCAAGCGCCAGGGCGAACGCGATCACCGAGACGAACAACACTGAGCGGCGCATCGCGAACTCGTCGAGCTCATCAGACGCGCGGATGAAGGCGAGATTGTTGGCGCGGTCCACGCGCTGAAGCTCACCTAGGAGTTGCCCCACAAGACGGCGGGCGACTCTGGCCTGTGCGAGGGCGTCGTCCTGCCGACCCAGATCGTGCAGACGATGCGCGGCAGCGAAAGCATTCTCCACCTCGGCGAGCCTTTCGTCGACGACCACCGTATTCGCGACTTCGCCCGCAAGCTCGGACCGACTCGACGTGAATGTCCGGTGCATTCTGTGAGCCTCCAGTCCGAGTCTCCGGAATTCCGCCTCCGAAGCGGGATCACCGTCCGAGAGATAGGTGGTCGCGGCCTGCACTTCCTGCGTGATCACGTGAGAGAATCGCGCGGACTGCTGAGTCACGTCGTTGGCGTGAAGGAAAGTCGAGCCAACCTCACGAGAGAGATTGGAGATGGACGCCCATCCCACGAAGCCGGCCATCAGCAGCAGCACTATGAGCGCGCCGAAACCTGCGCGCAGAGTTCGCCGGATCGTGTGGCTCTGTCCCACGTTGGGAACGGTCATCGCTGATTCACTCGCGCTTCCGGGACAGATTTTGCCGACGTCATTCCGCCTGCGCTCAACGTGCCCGACACCACCTGTGCGACATGGAATCCCATCCCTATGGGATCTCCGCTCGGATTGAAGTACACCGGACCCGTCACACCTTCGAAGGCCGTCGATGCATCGAGTGAAGCGAGATAATTGCGCACGTCCGCGCGGGTCTTGCCCTTCTTCGACAAGGCCTGGGCGATCAGGCGAGTCGCGTCGTACGCGAGCGCAGCAAACGCATCAGGCTTCGTTTTGTACTTCTTCTGAAACGCCTGGACGAAGCGCTGAACCGACGGGCTTGGGTCCTCTGAGTTGAAGGAGGTTCCGACGTACGCGCCATTCGATGCCGCCGTGTCGGATACTATGCCCTGCCACCCGTCGCCTCCGATGAAAACCGCATCGACACCCTGTCGCCTCGCTTCGCGCAGAATCCGCAATGCTGACGCCTCACGTCCCGCGACGAACACGATTCCCGGCCGCCGCATTTTCACGTACGAGACGAACGGCTCGGCATCTACCTGCTCGGAGATCGGATCGAAGCTCACGATCCTGCCGCCGAACGCACGCCGGAAGGCGTCCGCGAGACCGCGCCCGTACGAGTCGTTCTCGTAGAGAATCGATGCGTCCCTGAGAGACGCCGAATTGCCGCCGATCTCCGAAGCGAACCGCGCCAGGATGACGCCGTTGAGCGAGTCGCTCGAGATCACACGAAATGTCCACTTCGAGACACCCGACAAATCGGGCGACGATGCGGTGGTCGCGACCGCAGCGAGCTGGCCGTCGTAGATGCGCGACGCCGCCAGCATCGCTCCCGAGTTCACGTGGCCGATCACCGCGAGAATCTTCGGGTCAGCTACGAATTCCTGGGCGATGGCTGCCGCCCGCGAGCCGTTGGCTTCATCGTCGCGCGACTGGACCCTCATCCGGACGCCGTCGATTCCGCCGCCGCGATTGATCTCCTCCACCGCCAGGTCGATCCCGTGACGGCTCATCACTCCGTAACCCTCTTTCCAGGGTCCCGCAGCGCCTACCATATAGAAGTCCGGGCCCTTGCTGCATCCCGCAGCAAAGGCCAGACAGAAAACAAGTCCCGGAAGTCTCAAGTCTTTCCCTCAGAGGCGGGGCGAATCCTCCACCAGTCCATTGACGAGGGTACAGCGCCGGAGTCACTCCCCAGGCGGCTGGCACCCAACCTGCCCTCTCACTCCGGACCCATGCTCCGGAACCATTCCCCATGAAGGTGCTCGTGACAGGCGGCACAGGTGTCGTCGGACAGGCGGCGGTGACAGAGCTTGTGCGCCGCGGCCATTCGGTCCGACTCCTCACGCGGAATGCGCTCAAAGCGGGTCGGGCATTGGGGGGATGCGGCGGACCCGGCGCCCGGCAGCGTCAGCGGGACCAAGATGATCACCGGTGCGGCGGACGGATGCGACCTGGTGCTTCACCTTGCCGATATCGCCGCTGGATCACCGCCTAAACGTCCTTTGCGGCCGTCAACGTCGAGGGGACTCGGAACATCCTCCGCGAGACGGAGCGCGCGCGCGTCGGCAGATTCATCTATCTGTCATCGCTCGGCGCTCACAAAGGGGAGTCGCCCTACCATCAGTCGCAGCGAGCCGCCGAAGAGCTCGTCAGCAAATTTCACGGAGGATGGATCACCCTGCGTCCTGGAAATGTTTACGGACGACAACTCTGGAGGAAGGATTGAAAAAGCTAACCGACGAGCAGCCGGAACAGCTTCCCGACGAAGGATTCGGAACGCTCAAGCGCCGAAGAATCTGGGCGGACATCAGCGGAGGCAATCTCACCGCGGAAGAGCTGTTCGAGCGATTCGCCGATGACTTCAACGAAGTGACGCCGGGAATCCTCGATGCCGGTGCGGAGCCGGGTACGGAATCCGATCTGGTGAAAGGCCGGACAATTACGATGTCGCTGCCGATGCGCGGCAACATCCAGGTCAAGGTCGAAGAGATCACGCCCCGGAAGGCCACGCTAGTCACGCTTGCCGGACATCCACTCGCCGGAGCGGTGCGCTTCCTCTCGGAGCAGCGCGGACGCCAGGTGCGCTTCGAAGCGCAGATCTTCGATCGTCCCGCGTCACTGCCAGACTGGCTTGCGATGAAGACACCGGGGGAATCGCTGCAACCGAGAACGTGGGAGGGACTCGTCGAACGGATGGTTCAGGAAACTGGGGGGACCGCGCCGGACGGTATCGAGCAGACGGAGGACTGTCTCGATGAACATCAGGCCGACCTGATCGATGACTGGCTTCGCGATCTGTTGATGGAAAGAAAGCGACGCGGATCGGGTGCCTGAACAGGCCTCGCTACTCCGGGTACTCGATCACCGGTTCCTTCAGCTGGCAATGATCTCCACAACCGAGGTGGTAGCGGTTCTTCGCGAACCAGCGGTAGAACTTTTCGGCTAGCGGGCGCGCAAAGGGAATCGAGAAGATCCACGAGACGAGCTTTCCTTTTGGAAGCACGTCGAGAAGCGTCTCCATCGCCGCCGCGCCCTGCCATGTCGTGCCAGTCGGGTTGTGTATCACCTGCACAGATTCGAGGTATGCGCGCGCCGGGATCCAGGGAAAGCGCGCATGAAGCCCGGGCGTCTGGGATGGAAGAATCTCCAGCACGCCGTTCGTGTCCCATTTCGCGAGCGTTCCAACGAGTCGCTTGCAGACGTTGCAGAAGCCGTCATATACCACGGTGCACGGGCGGCCGGCAGATCCTGCAGTGGGAGCGTCTTCGGGGTAGTCTTGTCCCCGTATCGCGTCATCCGCGATGGGCGTGATCTTCATTCCGCCCGATGGCTAGCGCGAGTCATTTCGCGGCGCCGGCTGCTGCTGTGTCAGGCAATGAAGCGTTCCCATGCCCCAGACGAGATCGACCGCATGGATTCCGATCACCTCGCGTCCGGGGAACTCGCGCGCGATGATGTCCAGCGCCACACGGTCGTTGGGATCGTTGAATGTTGGAACTATCACCACTCCGTTGGCGACATAGAAGTTGGCGTAGCTCGCCGGCAGTCGCTGTCCCTCCATGATGAGCGGCCGCGGATATGGCAGCTTCGCGACACGCAGGCGAGCCGATGCATTCTCGAGTCGAGACAGGTTGTCCACTGATTGCGGGTGGTTTGCGTCATCCGCATCGGCTTCGTATGCCAGCAACACCACTCCGGGAGCAGCGAACCTGGCGACGTCGTCGATGTGTCCATGCGTGTCGTCGCCCACGCATCCTTCGCCGAGCCAGATGGTCTCGGTAATTCCAAGGTATTCCGCGAACGCAACCTCGTAATCGGCTCTCGTCATTCCGGGATTCCTGACTTGAATGTCGCTCAGCAGCCATTCCTCGGTGACGAGGAGAGCACCCGCTCCGTCGACGTCGATTCCGCCTCCCTCGAGAACCATCCACGATCCGTCGTCCGGGCGCCTCGCGATTGTCCGATGAAGCCCCGTGATGCGCTCGATCACTTGTCCGACCTTCTCATCCCGCTCGTAATTGTCGTACTTCGCCCAGCCGTTGAATCTCCAGTTCACGAGCTCGATCGCGCCCTGATCATTCCAGACGAAGATCGGTGCGGAGTCGCGAAGCCAGACCCTGTCGGTGGGCACGATGTGCAGCCGATACCTTTGTGAGTCCACTCCGTGCGCCTCGAGCGCAGTGTCCGCCGAATGGCGCGCGCTTTCGTCGTGACAGAGAATCTCCACCTGCTCGTGCCGGTGCAGCGCGCGGACGATCTCGGCGTAAACCCAGGGAATCGCTGCCAGTTTTCCCGGCCAGTCCGGCTCGTGATGCGGCCACGCGATCCACGTCGCATCGTGGCGCTCCCACTCGGCCGGCATTCTGAGACGGCCCGTTGAACGGTTCGGTGCGGCAACAACCCGCGCGTTCACGGCGGGCTTCGCCGACGTCATCCGATATATCTGTTGAGAATCGGACCGTAGGCGTCGATTCTCCGGTCGCGCAGGAACGGCCAGTTCCGCCGTGTCTCCTCGATGAGCTTGTGATCGCATTTCGCGACGAGCACCGCGGGCTCCGTGCCGGCTTCCGCGAGCATCCGCCCGAAGGGATCCGAGACGAAGGAATGTCCGAAGAATTCTATTCCCTGGGTTCCTTCCTCATCCTCGTGTCCGACGCGGTTTGCCGCAGCGACGAACACTCCATTCGCGATGGCGTGTGCGCGCTGAGCGGTGCGCCACGCCTCTAGCTGGGCCTGGCCGAAATCCGCCTTCTCCGCGGGATGCCACCCGATTGCAGTCGGATAGAATAGAATCTCGGCGCCGAGCAGCGCGTTGATGCGTGCGGCCTCGGGGTACCACTGATCCCAGCAGATGAGCACGCCGATCTTTGCGTACCGCGTGTTCCACACACGGAATCCGCTCGATCCTTTGTGCGTATCGTCGTGCGATATGTGCGAGTCGCCGGGCGTGAAGTAGTACTTCTCGTAGAAGAGGGGATCGTCCGGGATGTGCATCTTCCGGTAAACGCCGAGCAACGATCCGTCGGCATCGACGATCGCGGCGGAGTTGCGGTAGACACCGGCTGCCTGCCGCTCGAACACCGGCACTATCGTGACGACCGCGAGCTCCTGCGCGAGCTTCTGCATACGCTCCACGGCGGGGCCCGGAATCGGCTCGGCAAGGTCGAACCGCTCGGCCTTCTGCGCCTTGCAGAAGTACGGCGCGTTGAAAAGCTCCTGGAGGCATACGATCTGCGCTCCGCGACCGGCGGCCTCGCGAACGCGCTCCGCCGCGCGCTCGACGTTGGCGCTCGCATCGGAGGTCACTTCCTCCTGGATCAAACCAACGGTGAATTCTGTGTCCATATTTCCAAAGCTGATACGTTTAACCTGACTCAGGAAGTGGGATCGCCATGTCACCAACCACAACCGCGACTTCTTCTCGACAACCATGAGCGAACACGAGAACGATCCGAGCGCACTTCCTCGCGAGATGATGACCACATCGGGCGGCAGTCCGCTCCCGACCGGGGTCGATCGCCGCGCGGCTCGCCGCAGCCGGCGCACTCACAGCGTTTTCCGCGCCATCAAGGCGCAGCACTCTGGCGAGCAGACGCGCATGCAAGCCATCGCCGACTGGCTCACGGCACTGGGAAGCTCCACTGGGTTCTTCGTGTTCCACGTGCTTGCGTTCGCGACATGGCTCCTGTGGAACTCGCCGTTCTTCAGCTTGCCGAAGTTCGACCCGTTCCCCTACGGCCTCTTGACGATGATCGTATCGCTCGAAGCGATCTTTCTCTCGATCTTCGTGCTGATGAGCCAGAGCAGGGAGTCGAAGATCGGGGAGCTCCGCGAGGAGCTGACGCTTCAGGTGAACCTGCGGATCGAGGAGGAGGTGACGAAGGCGCTGCATCTGGTGGCCGGCCTCTACACGCGTCTCGGTCACACGCTCGGCAACGATCCCGAGCTGAGGGAGATGCTGAAGCCGCTCGACCCCAAGCAGATGGAGCGGGAGGTCACCGAGCAGATCGAGGATGCGATACCGCGGCTGCGGTTCGGGAAAAAAACACCTCTCGACGAACAACAACCGGTTGCCAGTCGGTAGAGAAGTATCAGCGGAACGGTGACGCGCTAACTAGTGGACTGTAACTCAAATTGCGTTGGCACGAATTCGTTTGCTTGGATCTG
>JBDTRZ010000013.1:0-52055 GCA_039931395.1 Gemmatimonadales bacterium | reverse complement strand
TCGAAGGAACGTAGTACTTCTCGACGTATTCTTCGAGCATGCGGCGCGCCGTGAACTTTTCTCCGGCGACGCGCATGGCATTCTTCATCATCGTCACCCAGGCATGAGGAATTCCGTTCGCTCTGTCATAAAAGCGGGGAATGACCTGCGTCTCGAGGAGGGAGTACAAATGGCCGGCCGTCTCGGCGTCCGCTGCTTCCGCTGCTTCCGCGCTCGACACGGGAGGAATTGCCCAGCCGTTGGTACCGTCGAAGCCTTCTTCCCACCACCCATCTATGGTACTCAGCTGCGGTACGCCATTGAGCGCCGCCTTCATGCCGCTAGTGCCCGACGCTTCCATCGGTACGATCGGCAGATTCAACCAGAGGTCGACACCCTGCACGAGCAGATGCCCGATGTGCATGTCGTAGTCCTCCAGAAACGCAATGCGTCCCTCGAAGAGAGGATCGCGCGTGAAGTGATGAACGCTCTGCAGCACCTGCTTTCCCGGGGTGTCTTCGGGATGTGCCTTTCCGGCGAATATGATCTGCACCGGTCGTGAAGTGTTCACCAGCAGTGCGCGCAGTCGCTCGACGTCGCGGAAAATCAGATTCGCGCGCTTGTAGGTGGCGAAGCGGCGCGCGAACCCGATGGTCAGCGCATCGGGATCGAGCATCAGGCCCGAGCCGACAAGCTGCGCCGCCTCGTGGGAACGCTCGGCGAAGGCGCGGCGCGCTTCCTCGCGGACGAGGTGCATCAAGGCGTTCTTGAGTCGGAGGTGCACATGCCAGAGGTGCGCGTCGTCGAGTGAAAGAATGCGGTCCCAGGCGCCCGACTCGGAGAAGTGCGCACCCGAATGTGAGCCCAGCGTCGGGTCGAGAAGCGCCATCACGGAGTTGGCCATCCATGTCGCGAGGTGCACCCCGTTTGTAACATGCCCGATTGGAACCGACTCAGAATCGCGACCCGGCCACAGTCCCTTCCAGAGCTCCCGTGTCACGATGCCGTGCCGCCGTGAGACGGCGTTCACGCGGCGCGAGAGTCGAATCGCAGTCGCCGTCATGTGGAAGGTGGCGTTGCCCGGCAATGGGTGCTTTCCGATCTGGAAGAACTTTTCCTCGTCGATTCCCATCTCTTTCCAGATTGGGCCGGTGCAGCTTGCGATCTGATCGCGGGCGAATGTGTCGTGCCCGGCAGGTACCGGTGTGTGCGTGGTGAACGTGCTTGACGCGCGAACATTGTGCACTGCTTCATTGAGGGGCATTCCCGCCGCCGTCAACTCGCGCAGGCGCTCCACCAGCATGAACGACGCGTGGCCTTCGTTGGCGTGCCACGCCGCCGGGTCGTATCCGAGTGCCCGCAACACTCGCACGCCGCCGACGCCGAGCAGCCACTCCTGGCGAAGACGAAGGGCGGGCCCGCCCGCGTAGAGCTTGCTGAGGAGCTGCCTGTCGTCGGCGTGATTCTGCTCGAGGTCGGTGTCGAGAAGAATTATCGGCGTTCGTCCGGCCATGAGGCGCGAAGCACGCACGTGCACGTCGCGCCCGAATGTCTCGACCATCGTGAGCCAGGGTTCTCCGGTGGCCGCCTTCAGTGCAGTGATCGGCGTCCGCTCCGGATCGAAGTTGACATCGGAATCCTCCTGCCATCCGTCGATCCGGATTCGCTGGTCGAAGTAGCCCGCTCGATACAGAATCCCGACGCCCACAAGTGGAACACCGAGGTCTGATGCAGCCTTGCAGTGGTCTCCAGCGAGCACGCCGAGTCCGCCGCTGTAGATGGGAACCGAGCTGTGAAGGCCGAATTCGGCGCAGAAATAGGCGATCGTCTTTCCGCGCAATTCAGCGTGTGTGCCGCTGAACCACGTGTGATCGAAGGACGTCTCGGAGGCGAGCCAGCGCATCACCGAGTCGTAGTGCTCGAGGAAGGATTCGTCCGTCGAGAGCTCGACGAGGCGTGTCGGATCTATCTGGCTGAGGAATTCGACCGGATTGTGGCGACAGAGGTGCCAGAGATTTGCGTCGATGGAGCGGAACAGGGCGCGAGCTTCGCGGTTCCAGCTCCAGCCGAGGTTGTTGGCGAGGTCTGCCAGGCCGCGAATGCGCTCGGGCGTCGCGGGCGGAATCTTTGCGGGCATCGATGAGTATTGGGGCTTTCTGCGGTGGTGAAAAGTATACCAATCCCAAAGCCACGACGGGGTGATCGAAGGCGGCGCCTTCTTGCGGCAGCCGTCGGAAGCTGTAGCATCTCCACCGGTCCTGATTCCTTACCGGGCTCATAGCGAGTTCACCCAACGAGGAGAAAACATGTCACATCACCGATTGTTGTCGGCTTTCGTGCTGCTGGTCACATTCGCCGGTTGCTCGCCTGCGGAGAAGGCGGCTAACGCGCCAGCAGATCAAGTGGCCAATGCGCCAGCAGATCCGACGGCCCTCCGGGACACGATCCAAGCCCGGGAGCGCGAGTGGTCCGCCGCCTTCCTCGCCGGCAACGCGGCGGGTGTCGCCAATCTTTACACGACGGACGCCGCTCAGGTACAGGCCCGCGGCGACTGGGTCCGCGGGCGCGAAGGAATTACCAAGGCGATGCAGGCGCAGTTCGACACGCTCGCCGTCACCGCCCGCGAAGACATCACTGAGGAAGTCGTCCCGGCGGGCGACTACATTGTCGAGATCGGTCATTACAACTACCAGGGGACGAGCAAGCCTGGCAATGCCCCTCGCTCGGGTGCGGGACGCTACATGGTCCTCTGGCGGAAAGACGCGGATGGGGTCTGGCGGCTTCACCGGGACATTGGTAACGACGCGCCGCCCAAGAAGCCGTAGCGGCGTACGTGGCGTGAGTAAACCGGCATGTCTCCGCCTACCACGTCGCACTCATTCATATCGCGCTTGGGGATGTGGAGACAGCTTTTGGCGTTAAGCGGACGCCCACAACCGTAGGAGAATCACATGCGTCGCTACGTGCAGGTCTCCGGAGTGTTCTTCTGTGTTCTCGCGCTCGCCCAGCTCACCCGCGCGGTCATGCGTTGGCCGGTTCAAGTGGATGGCTTGGCCGTTCCGGTGTGGGCCTCAGCCGTGGCGTTCCTTATCGCTTGTACCTTTGCCGTCTGGGCAGTTCGGTCCATCAAAGGCGCTGCCTAACGAGGCCTGAAGCTGGCGCCGCGCCCCTGTCTCAGTGGAACTGGAACGTGAACGGCGTCCGCCCGCTGGGGAGCTTTTCCGGGACGAGGTGCCTCAGGCGCTCGGGCCGGGCGCGCGGATCGAGGAGATGCTGAGGGGCGGGGGCGATTCTCGTGACCACGCTCGCTGTCGTCCTCTTCCAGGGAATGAATATTTCGATCCTCGGACTCGTCTTCGTCCCAAAGGCGTCGCTTTACGTGATTGCAGAGGTTCTCGCACTGATCGTCACACTCGCTCTGGTCTACGCGGGCTCCATGGCCTATGTCTGGCGGGGCTCACTCGGCGGAGCAGCGCCGATCGCCGGCAACCGGTCACGCCGACTCGATACACCTGACGCTGACAACCACTCATGATCATCCTGATCGTTCTCCTGATACTTCTGGCGTTCATCGCGGGGTTCATCCTCGGCCGACGGCGGCCCGACAGCAACGTGGTGTGGAGCACGCCGATCGTGCCAATTGATTCACCCGAGGTGGAAGAGCTTCTGCAGCGCGGTCAGAAGATCGAGGCGATCAAACTCTACAGAGAGCTTCACGGCACCGACCTCAAGGACTCGAAAGACGCCGTCGAATCCCTGGCTCGCCGGCTGCCTTCGGGCCAATGACGCTGCACTCCAACTCGAGTCAATGACCTTCCTATTGTCCGACGGCATCGCCGTCCTCGAACGCACGCCGGCGACGTTTCGTACGCTCCTCAGCGGTCTACCAGATGCGTGGATCCTGACGAACGAAGGTCCGAACACGTTCAGTCCCTTCGACAACGTCGGGCATTTGATTCACGGTGATCGAACCGATTGGATCCCCCGCGCCCGAATCATACTCGCTCAGGCCGCCAACCGACGCTTCGAGCCATACGACCGCTTTGCGCAAATCCGTGAGAGCCAAGGGAAGAACATCGCCGAACTTCTCGACGAATTCGCCCAGCTCCGAGCGGAGAATCTGGCTACGCTCCGCAGCTGGAATCTCTCCGAGCGTGAATTCACTCTCGAGGGCGAGCGCCCGGAGCTGGGTCCGGTGTCGCTGCGGCAATTGCTGGCGACATGGGTGGCGCACGACCTCGGTCACATCGCGCAGACGACACGTGTGATGGCCAAGCAGTACCGGGAGGCGGTCGGGCCATGGCGCGCGTACTTGCCGGTGCTCGACCGGTGAGAATGCTGCAGATCTCTCACGTGAACTTGCCGGCCAGGGAGCCGGAACGATTGGCTCGATGGTACGAGACGGAGCTCGGCATGGAACGCCGCGGCACGTTCCTGCTCTCGGCCGGGACCTTACTCGCCTTCGAGGCAGGGGAACCGATCGAGCAACGCGGGAACAGCCACTTCGGGTTCTACGCGGACTCGCCAGCCACGGTCGCAAGGTGGGCCACGCATTTCGGCACGGCGCTCGAGACGGAGGCAGGGTTCGCGAGCACCAAGGTGCGGGATCCTGAGGGTAACTGGTTCGAGATCTACTGGGAGCTCGCGGGCCCGTCGCCGCCAGAACTTGGACGTTAGGCTACAACCTGGAACGATCGAGGAGATTTCACAGTGTTGGAGGCATCACGTCGTCAACCGTGGGTTCGTGCCGCGTTTCTCGTCGGTGTCGTGTACTTCGTCGTCGGCAGAGCGTTCGCCGCGCCCACCAATCATGTGCACGCGTGGCGACTGGCGGCGTGGGTGGTAAGCGGCGCGGCGTTCGCGGCGCACATTGCGTACGAGCACTTCAGGCTGCGCAACTCACCTCGTTCCGCGGCATTGCACGCAGCTCTGGCTGTCGCCCTTGGGGCGTTTCTGCTTGCAATCGCCGGGGCCCTGCATTCGCTGTTGACCACATCAACGATTCGGCCCTCGTGGCTCCTCGCCCTTGTTGTCTGGCCGGTCGCCACCGCTGTTCCGGCGTTTGTCGCTGCTCTCGGCACAGCGGCAGGGTTATCGCGTTACCGCAGGAACGATGATGTCGGGTAGCGCAGTGGTACAGTCAAACGCCGGAGCGTCAGCCCGACGTGGACTACATTTTCTGGTGCACCGAAGAGCCGTACTACTCTCAGCGATTGATTCCATTTCTAAGGCGCAACAAGCAGTGACGAGGTGGCTTGGGCCTCTCCTCTTCCTCGCACTGCTGGCGCGGCTCGCTGCCGCGCAGACGCCGGCCACCACCCGTGCCGCTCCCGGCGCCACGGTCAGTGGAGTAGTGCGTGACAGCGTCGCCCACACGTCGCTCGCCGGCGCGGTTGTACAGCTCGTTCCGGCCGACAACTCGGCGAGCTTTATCCTCACCGCAGTTTCGGACTCGCTGGGCCGCTTCACTCTCGGCGATGTGCCGGACGGACGGTACAAGCTCGGCTTCATTCACCCGATGCTCGACTCACTCGGGGTCGAGCCACCGCTGCGCGACGTGTACGTCAACGACCGCCGCTCGGTGCGGGCCGATCTCGGAATTCCGTCGCCGGCTCGAATCCGCGCAGCCATCTGCGGTACGCGCCCGGCTACAGACTCGGGCGCCGTCATCGTCGGCGTCGTACGCGATGCGCGCGACGGCGCGCCCGCGGCTGGAGTCAGCGTCTCCGCGGAGTGGTTCGAAGTCTCGTTCACGCCGCAGGGACTCGTGCGTCGCATCCCGCGTCTTGTCGCCACGACGGGAGAGAACGGATGGTTCGCCATCTGCAACGTGCCTAGCGCGGGCATCGTTGCATTGCATGCCAGTCGCGGTACGGACAGCACGGACCTCATCGAAGTGCAGGTCCCGGCGGAAGGCTTCCTGCGACGCGAGCTATACCTCGGCCCCGCGCGGACCGTCATCATCAGGGACACTGCGCTGCGCGTCGACAGTCTCGCGCGTGCGCCACGCCGGCTGAACACTGGCAACATACGTCTGAGCGGCACGGTGATCGCCGCGGCGCGGGCGCGACCGCTGGCCGGCGCGCAGGTAGGCGTCGCAGACGGCCCTCAGACCCGAACGAACGCGAGCGGCGAATGGACGATCATCGACGCACCGGCGGGAACGCGAATGCTCGAAGTGCGTGCTCTCGGATTCTACCCTGAGCGACGACCGGTCGACGTCGTCGCGGGTGCTCCACCGATACGGGTGGCGCTTTCCACGCTGAAGGCAGTGCTGGACACCGTGAGGATATCGGCCAGTCGCATCCGCTACGATCGGGACCGCAACGGTTTCCAGCAACGGCGGCGATCCGGTTTCGGTCGCTACCTGACGCAGCAGGACGTGGCGCGGTGGCGGCCCATCGACACGTCGGACCTCTTCCGTCTGGTACCCGGAGTTCGCGTGGAACGCAGCTCGAACGGTTTCGAGAAGCACATCCTCATTCGCGGCCCCTTTGGCATGTGCTCGCCGACGGTCTATGTCGACGACCACGCCATGAACAACTTCACCGCAGACGACATCGACTCGTGGGTGTCGCCGAAGGACATCGCCGGCATCGAGATCTACACAGGGGCCGGTGTGCCCGCGCAATTCCAGCAGGGGTTGAGCGGTTGCGGGAGCATCGTGATCTGGACGAAGTGACCCCTCACGCGTTCTGCAGGCTGATCGGCTCTCTCCTCGGGGCAGTCGTGTTGTCGAACTGCAATTCTTCGACAGACGCGCCGGCGGGAAAGATGCGACCCCAATCCGTCGTGTTGCTCGTGACGCCAAAGATGATCCCCGACTTTGATCGGCCTCAAGTTGCTGTCGCTCGGTTTTTCGAGCACTACAAGCCGATGACAACCGGCGCAGCCGAGACCGTCGTGATTTTTGCTGTGGGGAACAGTGACCACATACTGGATTATCGCGGCGTCGAATACTGGAATGACAACATCGAGTGGGCACGCACCACTGATTTCATACCCATCTCCGAGGCCACTCTCGATTACCACCAGCTCGACGGAATCGTTCGTGCGTTCAGAGACGCTGCTGAGGCCGCAGGAGTCAACGTCAAGGTCTTCGACCACATAGACTCGGGGAGTGAGTTCACCCTCACGAACAGGTTCAAATACGTGAGACATCCCGAGTGCACATCGAACGAATGGGGGATGTTCGACGTTCGCGCACGGCTTCAGGCTGACGAAACGCTTTATGCAAGCGCACCGGGCGGCATCGCCGAGGGCACGTTGTGTGGCGAGTTTCTCGCCGATCAGGTGTCCCGATACATACATGATGTCGGGTTCGACGGCATCTTGTTCGACAATCAACTCGGCACGCGCGGCCGCTGGCATGACGGCGACGGGCCTGGCTACTCCGACGAAGAGGCGGCGGGCATCCAGGAATTTCTGGAGTATTCCCAGAAGGTTCTGGCGGGCAAGAGCCTCATGTGGTTCGACTCATACAACAACGTTCAGGTCGAGCGGGAGACTTTCAGTTTTCCCGCCGATGGATACAGTTACTTCGACTACCTCATTGCGTCGGGGTTCTGTGTCACTATCAAAACCAGGCCGTACACCGACAACCTCAGCAGCAAGCTCCAGATCCGCAGTCGTCCGCGAATTCTCGCCACGCTGGATTATGTCGACCCCTGGTACAGTTACAGCTCCATGACCGACTTCGCTGGTTGCTCAGCCCAACTCGAACAGACTGCGATTGACTATCGGTACGAGATCGACGGAATCATGTTGTTCGCCAGCGACAGAACCGGTGCGTTGGTACCCCGGAAGCTGGTCGAATCCTTCGCGGCGCGTTTTTTTGGTCGTTAGCAGAGAGATGACTTTGAACGTGAATGGCGGAAAGCCCGAAGGTGGATCACTCGGGACACTGCGCACAGCGGCGCTGATCGCCGTGCTGGCCGGGGCTCTCGTCTCGGTCGGTTTCCTGTTCCGCGCAGGTCGCAACAACCCTCAATTCGTGGTGGCCCTCATCGCGATCTGGGTTCTCTCTCCGTTCATTGCCCTTGCATTGGTGAGCGTACTTTCGAAGCGCTGGTCAGACCTCAGCCGAAAGGCTCTCTATCTCGTGATGCTGTTTGTCACGCTGGGTTCACTGGCCATTTACGGAGCCGATGCCTTGAACCCGCCCAAGACAAAAGCCGCCGCGGTGTTCGTCGCTGTTCCGCTGGCGTCATGGGTGCTTATCGCAGTAGTCCTTCCGATAGCCGTGTTCATATCTCGCAGACGTTCACGACGTAAGGAATAGACAGTTTTCTCCGGAGGCGCGGAGCGTGCTTGCCCTGCGCAGTGTCCCCCTTACTGCTGCAACGCTGCCAGCACCGGCAGGCCAAGGCTCTCGATCTTTCCGCGATCCGCGACCGGTGCTTTGCGATAAGCTTCGGTGAGCGCAGTGTTGACCGACGCGATCGCCGAAGCGATCTGGTCGACACTCGTTGGACGGTCGCCAACGCTGAGGCGCTCATTCAAGTGACGCAGCCCGAAGCCCGCGACTGATGTGGTCCACGCTGGTGGCGCAAACCTTACGGCGTTCACGAGATCTTCGTACGTGAGGAGACTGTTCTTCGGTCGTGCCACCTGACTCCGGAGCGCGACGAACGTGGCGTGTCTGGTCAATCCGAGCTGGCGGAAGCCACCACCCGTGTAGACGCTCGCGTGCCGCGACGGATCGAAACTCCAGCCGAGGAACATCCAGCTCGTCCAATTCTGGACAGCGTTGGCGATCGGCATGGTTGGATCGGTGCGTGACTTCCGTGCGGCATTGCCCACGTCCCACCAGACATCATGAACCTGGCCGCCAAGAGCGAGGTCCATTCCGTTGCGCAGCAGGTGCAGCGCGACGAGTGTCGAAGTCCAGCGGCGAACCTCGAAGCATTCACGGAACCTTACGCGCAACGTGTCCTCGAGAAGACAAGGCGCTGCGGGATTCGCGATCGCGTGATCGGCGGCTCGGAGAGCGTTCACCGCGCGAATGAGGTTCTCCGGTGTAGGCGCCGCGCGGTAGCCTGCGATCGCACCGGCAACCAGGCCGCCAGAGTAATTCAG
Source organism: Gemmatimonadales bacterium (assembly GCA_039931395.1). Taxonomy (GTDB): domain Bacteria; phylum Gemmatimonadota; class Gemmatimonadetes; order Gemmatimonadales; family Gemmatimonadaceae; genus UBA4720. The sequence continues at coordinate 42,998 of JBDTRZ010000013.1, read as the reverse complement.
CACTCCCGCCGGCAACGGAAGGTCCGGCATCCAGTCGGTGTTTGAAACCTCGTCGGCCCAGACGGGAAGTCGAATTGCGACCTGAACGCCGCGCGGGTCGATCCCCGCCAATTGAGCCGTCGTCAACTCCGCCGGCCACGCATCGCGGCCGAAGAGAGCATTGGCAAACTCGACATCCCCGCCGATCGGCGCGCCCCTGGGCTGAAAGAGCGACATCATCTTGTCGTTATGCGGAGCTGCCAGGCCGTGGATATAGGCGACGATGTTGCGGGCGGTCGCCGAATCGACGTGCTTGACCGCGCGACGGATGATCGTGGTGTCGGTGAACCCGAAAGTCTTGAGGTCGAACCCGTCGCTCGAAGCGTGACAGCCTGCGCACGACTGCTCGAAAGCCATCTGGCCCAACACCGGATCAGCTCTGGGTATCGCCGGGTCGAGAGGTCCCTGGGATGAATCGGAGCATCCGATCGACAGGATCAGAGCAAGAGGGACGGACAGGAGAGCAGGGCGGTTCATGAGACTACCCGCGAAAGCGACAATCGATGATGCCAACATTTGGCCGTTTGCGCCAGACCGCCCAAGGCTGCAAGATCATTTCTCTTTGAACGATGAAGTCCTCCCACCCTTTGCCAAGGGCCGCGCTTTATGAAAGCCTTTCTGCTGACCGCCGGCATAGTCTTCGGGCTGATCGTGATCGCTCACATCTGGAGAGTGGCTGTCGAGTCAACGGCGCTTGCAAAAGACCCATGGTTCATTCTCATGACCCTTCTGTCCGCCGGCCTGAGCTTCTGGGCGTTCCGCCTGCTGCGTCGAACTGCGCGGGCGAAGGACGTGTCATAGAAGAGCCGATGACAGACAGTGTCATCGTGCGGCGGCTGAGCCCGGGCGACGCGGCGGCATGCGTGCCAGCACTCGCCGAGGTATTGATCGACTGTGTCGAGGGTGGTGCGTCGGTCAGCTTCATGAAGCCGATGACTGTCGAGAAAGCGACCAGGTTCTGGCGCACGGTGGCGGATGGAGTGGCCCGTGGCGAGCGGGCGGTGCTCGTCGCCGAAGATGGGGAAGGGCAGATCCTCGGCACGGTGTTGCTCGTCCTCGCACTGCCGGAGAACCAGCCGCACCGCGCAGAAGTTGCAAAAATGCTCGTGCATCGCCGGGCACGCCGCCGCGGCATCGCGCAACGGCTGATGGTGGCGGTAGAGGAGACGGCGCGCGAAGAAGGCAAGACGCTGCTGGTGCTCGACGCCGTCACGGAAGGCGACGCCGCGCGGCTGTACGCCCGCGCCGGGTGGCAGAGGGTCGGCGAGATTCCGAACTACGCGCTGATGCCTGACGGCGCATTTTGCTCGACGACAATCTTCTTCAAGGCGCTATGAAATCATCTTCTTCAACGAGTGACCCCAGGCAAGCCGCAGTGAAGGTGCGAACCTACCTTGCGTCGCTGCCGCCCGACTCTCGAAGGGAGGTCAAGAAGCTCCGCGAGATAATCCGCGCCGCGGCGCCCGACGCCATCGAGAGCTTCAGCTACGGGATCCCCGCCTTCAGACTCGATGGACGGGTGCTCGTCTACTACGCCGGCTGGAAAAACCACAGCAGCATGTACCCGCTGACCGCGGCGATCAGGCGCACGTACGCGGCGGAGCTCGAGCGATACGAGACCTCAAAGGGAACGATTCGATTTCCGCTGGACAGGCCGTTGCCATCGGCATTTGTCAAACGACTCGTCAAGGCACGTGTTGATGAGATACGAACGAAGGGCAAGCCGTGATAGCGAAAGTGTCCACGATCACGGCGCTTGCAGTCGCATGTAGCAGCTCCACGGCGCCGTTCAGTCCACCATACAATCCGACGCTTCCGACGACATGGGCAGCTGCGGTAACCCACCCATACCATCCACTCGTTCCGGGCACCATCTGGCAATACAGATCTCAAACCTCGAGGGGCGTCGAGACAATTACGGTCGAAGTGCTGCCCGCAAAGGAGATTGTGAGCGGAGTGTCAGCGACAGCCGTGCGCGACCGGGTATTCCTCGACGGTACTCTCGTCGAGGACACGTTCGACTGGTACGCCCAGGACAGCGACGGCAACGTCCTGGTACGTGGGCGAAGCGACAAAAGAGTACGACAAGGGCGTCGTGGTCAGTACAGAAGGATCATGGCGGTGGGGAGTGGACGGCGCGCTTCCCGGCATCCAGATGTGGGCCACCCCGTCCGCAAAAATCGGGGTCGACTATCGGCAGGAGTATTACAAAGGGCAGGCCGAGGACTGGGCGAAGGTTCTTACAGTCAACGATGCGGTGACCGTTCCGTTCGGCAGCATGACCAGCTGCATCACTATCGAAGAATGGGCCGGACTCTCCCCAAATGAGGCGCACGAGACCAAGGTCTACTGCCCCCGTATCGGCAATGTGAGCGGAGGCACGCCGGGAGCAAGCGACCGATACGTCCTCATATCGAAGACGCCGTAGTACAGCTGCGCCTGCACGATCGTGCAGGCGCGTTGCGTTTGGCGTCTTTCATTTAGCTGGTCGAGCTAGTGGTGATCAGCTCCGAATGCGACAGTGTACGGCGCCTCGTGCTTGCATTTCACCTTCGCGTTCGTGGATGTAAACACGCCCCGAGGATTCTCTTTCCAGAGCCACACGTGCAGGTCGTAGTGCCGAAGGCTCGCGGGCATGATCGGCTCGTGTCCGTCCATCGGACCTGCCAGTGTCTGGCCGAAGATGCTCGGCGCCGTGCCACCGGCAGCCTCGACCGGCATGAACCATTCTGCAGCGGTCAGTACGAGCTTGTCGCCAACTGGCTCATAGATGAGCACCTGCGGCTTGGTTGGGTCGAGCTTGGGGCCAATGTTTCCGGGATTCAGGAAATGCACTCCCATCGCACCCGGCGGATACACGATCGGGCCATCAGTCGCACCTTTCGGAAAATCGATGCAGGCGACTGTTGAGAAGTAGCCGTCCTTCACGGCGGCGATTGGATCGCTGTATTTGGCGAGCGCGGCTTTCGCAGCCTGAAGATCGGCCGACAGCGGGGCGACTGCTGGCTTGCTCTGCGCCTGGGATGAAGTCCCTGAGAGAAGCACGGATCCGGCGATTGCGAGTACCAGAAAGCGCCAAGGGCGCCTGTCTTCAGTGTGCGAGTGCATTCTGTCTCCTGAAAAATTCGGGGAGTGCAGAATGTACGCGTTTCAAGGGCCCGTTCCAGATGATTGCGATATATTCGAGCTTCTCGTTCCCGCTGCATGGTCGGCCGACAAGCTGAATCATCGGTTGACCCACATCCTTTCGCGGAGTTGGGTGACATGATTCGATTCAACAAGGCATCGATCTTAGGACTGAGCATGATCGCGCTGGTCGGCTGCACGAAGAGCGAGGCGCCTGCGTCCGATACCACCGCCACGGCAGCAGCCGCAACCACTCCGGATGCGGCGGCAGATGAGCAGGCCATCCGCGCGATCAATCCAGCCTGGTTCAAGGCGTGGAATGCGCGTGATGTGGATGGCGTCGTAGCGCTCTACGCGGACGATGCAGTTGTCAGCGCGCCCGGGATGCCGCCTGCTCGCGGCACCGCCGCGATTCGCGAGCTATTCACGAAGGACGTCGCGGGTGCGGCTCAGGCGGGTGTTACACAGGTATCGGGCACTGGCGATTTCGTCGTTTCAGGCGACCTCGGCTCGGAATGGAACACGTTCACGGTGAGCGACAAGTCAGGGGCGAAGGTGGATACCGGCAAGTACGTGACGGTGTATGCCCGAAGGAACGGGAAGTGGGTCATCGTCCGCGACATCTGGAACTCGGATACGCCGCCGGCCCCGACGAAGTAGCTGGACGCACCAGTTCGGCGCGTGCATTGATCGAGACGGTCCATCTTCGTCTTCTTCCGTACGCGCCGGACCAGCTGCTCGCGTTGATCGAGCAGCCGGAAGAATTCGCCAAGTTGGCGGGTTACCCTGCTGCCGCAGGCCTCCGGGAGTTGGCTTCCCTCGAGACATTGGTGAATGTCCCTTGGCAGCTGTTCCGGTAAAGCTCGTTGTGGCTGCCTGGCGTTTCACCCTGCATCCCTGAGGGGTGCGTCGATATGTCACCACGCGAAAAATCCGCGGGCGAATTGTTGAGCAGAAAGAGGTCGAGACATCCGTCCCCATCGAAGTCGAGGAACACGGAGTGCGTTGTGAAGCCGGTGTCCGCTACACCGTATCGCTCAGCGGCTTCCGTGAAGGTGCGATTACCGTTATTGATGAACAGCAGATTCGCGCGCTGCTTCGGCGTGGACCATTCTGGCCCGGATACCGAGACGTAGATATCCAGATACCCGTCGTTGTTGATGTCCACCATCGTGGCGCCCGTGGCCCAGCGGCGTGTGCTGACTCCCGCTCGCCCGGTGATGTCGTCGAACCGCATTTGCCCTTTGTTCACGTACAGGCGGCTCGACACCATGTTGCCGGAAAAAAAGATGTCCACCAATCCGTCATTGTCGATGTCACCGACGGCTACGCCGGCGCCGTTGTACACATAGACGTCTGTCTGCACATTCAGCGAGTCATCGGTGGTGATGGTGTTCGCGAACCTGACGCCCGTCTCGTCGGGACTCAGGAGCTTGAACACCGGACGACCGTCCTTGTCGCCGCATCCAGCCAGCCAGAGAAGTGGGATCAGGAGTGCAAAGAGACTCGAGCAATGCGTGCGCGCGAGCCTCGTCATCGTGCAATTCATCATGAGGAATTGTTTCACATGAGCAAACAGCTGCCGGTTTCCCGGGTCATCAATCTGATCCCGGAAGGATCCCAACGACTTTGGGCGAGCGACGAATCTGAAGCCCAGCGCAGGCTGCTCGCTAGTGAAGTCGGACCAGTCCTCCAGATCGACGGCTCATTTGCCCTCGTCGCGATGGCGTGATCTTGCTGTCCCCGGCCCTCCGGCGCCATATAGGGGGAGCGGCACTCACACTGGACATAGACACCAACAAAACGGAACGCGCAATGGCACAGGCGACCCTCAAGAATCAGCAGACGATCATCGCTAACCAGAAAGCCATCATCCGGAATCAGACGAAGATCGTGCGGAACGAGGACGCGATTGTGAAGAACCAGAAGAAGATCCTGGAGAATCAGACCCGGATTCTTTCGAAGTTGTCGATTCCTGCCGCGGGTCGATGACGAGGTCCACTGCGACGGTATAGCGGCGCCAGCGCGCGAGCTCATCTGCCAGCGCATGCCTTCCTGACGCGGTGAGCTCGTAGTACCTCGCTATTCGATTGTTCTCGGTGGTCCGCCAGTGTGACGTAACCCAGCCCCGATTCTCGAATCGATGGACGGCCGGATAAAGGGATCCTTGCCCGATCCGGAACACGTCTCGCGACATCTGTTGAATGCGGCTGCTGATTCCCCAGGCATGCACGGGGGCGACCGATATCGCCTTGAGAATGAGCAGATCCAGCGTTCCCTGAATGACGTCGATCGCCTGAGTCAATTCCCGGCGCTCCTGTCGGAGTGAAAGGGAAGTATTGCCTTCCCTCGGTCGTTGCGCAACCGTGAGCCCTCTCCTACATTGGGCCCAACCTTACGCCTCGGGTCATCATGCTCTCGCGAATAATGCGCGCGGCCGCGCGGAGCGACGGCGCTCCGTAGGCAGGAGAACACATGTCGGACTCAACCGCTGGCATTCATGACATAATCGGAGGCCCTTCATTAGGGTTTTCCGAAAGCTTGAACACGCGCTGGCACAAAGTCGCTCTGTACGGCTTCACGACAATCGTGCTGTTTCACTGGCTCGAGCACATTGTGCAGGCCTACCAGTTCTTCGTCCTGCATTGGCCACGGCCGATGTCGATGGGTCTGGTGGGGATGTACTATCCCTGGCTGATGAAGTCGGAAGTGCTTCACTACGGCCTCGCCCTCGTGATGGTGATTGGCCTGTGGGTGCTCCGCAAGGGATTCACCGGCGTCGCGTACACGTGGTGGATGGCGGCCTTCTGGATCCAGTTCTGGCACCACTTCGAGCACTTCATTCTGTTTTATCAGGCGCAGACGAACCAATACTGGTTCGGTGGCAAGGTGCCCACGAGCATCGGCCAGATCTGGATTCCGCGGATCGAGCTGCATCTCTTCTACAACGCCATCGTATTCATTCCGATGGTGGTCGCGATGTACTATCACATGTATCCGCCGGCGCGCGAAACAGTGAAGGCAATGTGCACTTGCGCGCGCCATCGCTCACCTGCCGCGACGGCTGCGTAACGGTATCGAGCTCGACATGACCGTAGATCCGCACGCGGAGCTTCGCGACCGAGTGCTGTCGAACGTCATCGAGGGCGCCGGCGAAAGCGATCCTGCGATTCGGAGCGCTGTCGCCGAGGGTAGGGGCGTTCCGTCCGAGCTGCAGTCGCTCATCGAGAAGGTCCACAACCGTGCGTACACGGTGACTGACGACGACGTCGCCCGCCCGCAGGTGAAGTATGGCGACGACCAGATGTTCGAGATCATCGTCAGTGCCGCGCTCGGAGCATCGAGAAAGCGGCTGCTCGCCGGCCTCGAGGCACTGGAGGAAGCGTGAGACTGCAGAAAGTTCACAAGGGGCATCGTCTCCTCCCGAAGCTGAAGCTGGGGATCATCCGACTCGTGATGGGCCACGCACCAGGCGTTGTCCGCACGCTGCTCTACCGAAAGGAATACTTCGGGCATCCCTTCTCGGAGCTTACGCAGCAAGTGATGCGGGGACCGTCGCCGTGGACCGTGGGGGAGCGCGAGATTTTCGCCGCCTTCGTATCGCGTCTCAATCAATGCGTCTTCTGAACTAACGCTCACTCCGCGGTCGCGGAGACAGCGCTGGGCGACGGCACGACGAAGCTCGTCATCGAAGACTACCGGACGGCTCCGATAGACGAGAAGCTCCGCGCGATGCTCGGACTGCTCGACACGTTCACGCTGCACCCGGAGCAGCTCAACCCGAGCGGTGTTCGCGAAGTGCTTGCGGCCGGAGTGTCGCGCGAGGCTGTTCGCGACGCGTTCTACGTCGCGTTTCTCTTCAATACCTACGATCGACTGGCCGACACTCTGGGTTGGGAGCTGCCCGACCAGCGCTACTACCCGAAGGCCGGTCGCCGCCTTTTCAAGAAAGGCTATTTGTAGCGGAGCCGCCGGAGGTCGAGCCACTTCGCCATCGGCCCGACCAACGCCAGGGCAAAAAATGCCGGCGCCGCATTGAATCCCGTCGGCAGCGGCCATCCCGAATCGGACGCGAACCGTATCACTGTCTCCATCAGGGCGATCAGGATCGCCACTATGATCTGCCGCCGCCGCCCGCGCACCACGGTGCGCGGGTCGGTGATCATGAAGAAAATGAACAACTGATACATCGGTCCGGTGATCGGAGCGATCTCCGGCATCACCGGCTGCCCGAGCGCCAGAGAACGCACGCTGTTCAGCAACAGGAAGCTCGCGACATACGTGAGCGTGATGTGGAGGACGCCGACGCGCGCGGCGATCACCAGTCCGAAGATCCAGATCACGAGGTTCGTCGTGACATCGTTGCCGAACTGGTGGCTGAGCACGGACACGTGCGCCGGCGCGGCAAGCAGCAGGGCACTGACAGCGAAGTTCGTCGGATTCCACAGATGGTTCTCGCGGTAGCGCAACACGTACTTCGATGAGATCGCGGTGAAGCCACCGAGCGCGAACGGCCAGAGCGCGCCGCCCTGCGGCTTGATCAGCAGCGTAAGACTGATGCCGCTGATGTAGGCGCTCAACAGGTTCACGATCTTGCCGCGGTCGAACCATGAGAGCAGTGCCTCGGTCGCCACACACACACCGAGCGCTATCACGAGCCGGTCGTAACCGCCGAACATGTGATAGCGGAGTTGCGCGGACACCAGCACGAGCGTGATGAGAAACGCGATCAGGTAGCGCGGATCGACCCTCGCTCCGCGCTGCCACAGGCGCGCGAGGGTACTCTGCGCCGCGCCGTCCGCGTGTACCACGTCGCTCGTCGCGTCACTCATAGCGTCAACGCTGGGGCTCAGTGACCGTTATCAAGCGATCGATCTCGGGACGCTGCAGCAGCTGTTGTGCTCCCGACGGCCAGTGGATGACGACGCGGTCCACCCACTCGCGAGATCCAAGACCGAAGTGCAGACGCCGGTCGTTCTGGCTCGCGAATCCCGATCCCCCATCGACAATCCGCCGTTGTGTGAGATCTCCCGATTCGATCACAACCTCGGCGCCTATCGCGCTGCGATTGCTGCGTGTGCCGATGAGACGAAAGCCAATCCAGTGGTGGGTGCGGTCAGGATAGTCGCGATACAGCACCGCGGGCTGATTCTGATTCGCGACGATCACGTCCACCGCTCCACGATTCGAGAGATCGGCGAGCGCCACCGCGCGGCCGTCATACACGTCCGTCACGCCGACCCTCTGCGCCACGTCGATCCAGCCCGCGACGCCGCGATTGAGATACACCCGTGACTGCTCGTACCCGGACAGACTCGCGTTTCCGAAACGAGGCCAGGTCGCGGCGTCCTCGAAGAACCGGGCGTTGGCGCCGGCGATTTTCGACATGGCATACCAGTAGTTCTTCCCTCGATCCGCCGAGATGAATCCGTTGGCGACGAACAACTCGTTGGCGCCGTCATTGTTGAAATCACCGAACTGCGCGCCCCAGGCCCAACCCGCATCCGCGATTGCACCTTCGGCAATGTTGCGGAACCGGCCCGCCTCGGCCATCTCGTTGAGGCGCAGGTTGTTGTTCTGAAACAGGTATCCCCGCTCGGAGATGTTGGTGACGAACGCGTCGAGGCGGCCGCGATTGAACGCATCGCCAAGCGCGACGGACATGCCGCTCTTTGATTCGCTCTCGAGACCAGCGGTGCTCGGAACGAATCGCTGCCCGCGATCGTTCAGATACAGCGCCTCCGGGCCATAGTCGTTCGCGAGATAGATGTCCGGCCAGTGGTCACCATTGAAATCGGCGGACGCTGCGGCGAGAGTCCACCGCGTGCTGCCGACGCCCATCTTGTCCGTCACGTCCTCGAATCGGGGGCTCCCTGGGCGCGTGCCGGCGACACCGTGAAAGAGCAGATTCTTTCCGCCGTTGCTGGCGAACTCGAAGCTGTTGTGCATGATCTTCGTCGTCGCGAGGTGCCACAGGTCGATGTCGCGGAAATACGCCGTGACGTAGAGATCGAGCAGACCATCGCGATCGTAGTCGAGCCAGATCGCGCTGTTGCTGTTCACCCAGCGGCGCAGCCCCGCGGAGGCGGTTACTTCCTCGAAGCGGCGGCCATCGACGTTTCTGAACAGCGCCAGATAACCGTAACGGTAGACCAGCACGTCCTCGTGGCCGTCGTTGTCGAAGTCGCCCCACACCGCGCCCATCGACACTCCGTCGCCCATGCGATTGAGATCCGCGAGTCCAACGGACGCGGCGACATCCTCGAACGTGCCGTCGCCCTTGTTGCGGTAGAGCGCGTTGGGCTCACCGAAGCGGCTGTTGGTGAAGTAGAGATCGGGCCATCCATCGCCGTCAAAATCGGTGACGGATACCGACGCTCCCAGCGCCGCGACGTGCGGCTCGATGCTCGAGATCTTTGGATCGAAGCTGGGCCGGCGGTGCACGAAACGAATGCCGACCCGCGCGGTCTCGTCACGGAGCACGAATCCGGGTTGCGCAGCGTCCGCGGCTGAGCGGCTCGGTCCGCGATCCAGTCGCATCGCAAGAAGCAGGGCTGCCAGAAACGGTACGGCAATGATCGCGCGCCGAACGGCGGGGCGGGGACGGTGAAACACGGATCAGAGTATAACTTTCTGATCACCGCGGCGACACGTGCCCCTTCACGACGCGTGTGTTGTACTCGCGAAGATAGCGCTGGTGCTCCGGGTCAGTCGGGTACGCCTCTCCCGGTCGATACGGGTATGCGCGCACGCCATGGAAGGGAAGCGGTTCCACCGTGGTGCCGAACGCGGTGTTCAGGTCCGAGTCCTTGATCCACCCGTCGGTGTAAAGCAGGAAGTCGCGCTTCCACCCTCGCGGCAGTGAGCTCGCGGAGCGCGCATCGAACTGAATTGTCGCTTCGTCTCCCGGACCCATGATCGCATACATGTCGTCGCCCTTCCGGAGCAGCGGCTGTACGTCGCCGAAGCGCGTGAAGGCGCCTTCGATTGGCCGCCATGGTGACTCCATCGACACATCGTCGTAGGCGAACCAGTAGGGCCCGTAGCGACCACCCTTGCGATACATGCGCGAGAAGCCGCGGAAACGGAGATTCGCCGATACGAGCGGCAGCGTCGTGACCTTCGCTGGACCGCTCGACAGAGTCCGAGCGACGAACGCCTGGTCCCAGTAGATCTGCATGTTCGTGCGAATGCGCACGTGATGATCGTCTGTCGGGAACTTCCCTTCGAGATCCACCACGATCGTCTTGTCTCTGCCGGAGGGGAAGCCGATGTCCGCGATCGCTGTGCGCCATCTGCCTTTCGCATCGCGCACCTCGAGGGATGGAGAGGCGATCCTGATGGAAGATTGCTGCGAGAGCGAGACGTTGATGCTGGCGTCGGTGGGATAGATCCAGCCGCGCAGGAAGAGGGAAGTGCCGGGGCGACCCGCATCGCGACCGAGGCCCAGGATCAGATCGTGCGGCTCGACAACTCCCTGGTACTGCATGGGCGTGAGGTTCGAGACGTAAACGTCGTCGGTCTCCCGCAAGGCCGGCAGTACGTCGTCGCCTCGTTCATCTGTTGCAGAAAGTGGCGCGTAGCGTTGTGAGACCTGAAAGACCCGAAGATTGACCGGTCCTGGGGGGACGAAGCGCTCATCCACGAACACGTCAATCGAATCGGGATGATCGACGGCGAGAAGCTTCACTTCGTCGGCGTACGCGGTTTCCCAGAGCTCCTCGGTGATCTGAAGGATGTAGCGTCCGTCACGTGGCGCGAGCGCATCTCCCGCAATGCGCACGAATTCCTGTGACGCGCCCGCGGGAGCGAAGGCGCTCGTCCCGCCCATGAGGCCGAGCGGCATTCCCAGCGCGCTTCGCCACATGGCATCGGTGACGAACCGGAAGCGCTTCCCATCCCACGTGTACACGAGTGCGCATGAACCCTTGAGCATTTCGCGCTCGACGACGTCCTGGTCGCCTCCCGGGAAGTACAACGTCTGCGGCACGCCGTTCGGCCACTCGATGCCGAGAACGTCCGCCTTGAGATGCGGCCCCAGGCCAAAGTGCGTCACGCGGCCGGTGGCGACGCGCGTCTGGTAGATCTCGCCCGCTCGAAGCTCAAGCCTCGCGCCGATCCCCAGCGTGTTGTTCTTGCCACCTCCGGTGCGAAGTGCCTTGAGCTCCACGTTCACAGCGAGGTTGCTGTTTCCGAGATCGTTGCGGAGCAGTCGCGGCGCGCCTGCTCCATCTACGAGCCAGAGATCCTCGTCGCCGTCGTTGTCTACATCTGATACCGCGATCGCGGCCGCGCCGGCCGCACGCACGGGATCCGGAATCAACTTCGAACGATCGAGGAACTTGCCGGTGCCGTCGTTCCGAAGGAGGAACACGTTCCCTGCGTCCTTGCCGCGCCCGGTCGATGTGCCGACGACGAGAAGATCGAGCCATCCGTCGTTGTCGTAGTCGAAGAATGTCGCTGCCGATCCAGCCGTGGCTCGAATGGCCTGCGCCGCGCCACTCGAGCGGCGGTCGCGAGTGAAGGTGCCGCTTCCGCCGTTCCGCCAGAAAGTCGGCTCGCTGCCATTCGTGCTCGCAACGAAGAGATCGAGGAATCCGTCGTTGTCATAATCCCCTGTCGCGGCAGCGCCTGAGCCGCGGCTGCTCGACAGCCCACTCATCGCGGTCACATCGCTGAACCGCTCCGCACCCCCGTTGTGCATGAGCGCGTCAGGCTCGTTCGTAAGGAAGACATCGATGCGTCCATCGTCATCGAAGTCGGCGAAGACGGCGTCGCGCGTGTTACTGCGGCCCGCGAAACCGAAGGCTGCTGTCGCCTCTCTGAATGTCCCGTCGAGATTGTTGCGGTATACCGTGGTCTGACCGTTTGCGAGAAGCAGGTCCAGGTCGCCGTCGTGATCGAGGTCCACGAAGAGCGCTTTGCGTGCGCCTTTCACGTCGGCAACTCCGGCTTTCGCCGTCACGTCCTCGAACGTGCCGTTGCCGCGATTGCGATAGAGGTGACCGCGTCCCTCAGCACCGATGACAAAGAGATCCAGCCAGCCGTCGCTGTCGTAGTCCGCGAAGGTGGCGTAGACGGCGCCCTGCGAAAGGGATATTCCCGAGCGATCTCTCGTCTCCCGGATCAATCCGCCCTGCACGCGATAGATGTCGGTGACAGCCCTGCGCATTGCCGGCGACCACGTCGACACAAGCAGGTCATCGGTTCCGTCGCCGTCGACATCGCCGGCGGCAAGGGCGGCCGGTCCGTCCGTCGTCGCCGGCGAAGCGCGGGCACCGGTACGGAGCTGCATGCTCGCGGGAAACACCTCATCCGTCACATCGGTGAATTTTGCGAGCTCGACCGCCGCTCGCTCTGGTACGCCGCGGAGCGAGAAATCCTTCGGCGCAAAGGTAAGGACCGGACGTCCAGCGATCGGACCTTCAGTCCATTTCACCTCGTTCAACGAGGCCTGATACGGCGCTGTCAGCTCCATCAGACGGAGGAAGCGCTCGAGCGTAGAGCGCGACTGCGCGAGCTTTCCCGCGCGCAGGAGCTGAATCGCGCTATCGAGATACATCCTTGCCTCCTTTGGAGGCTCCGGCGGAATCCGCCGGACTTCCTCGAGGTGCCGAACCACGCTGTCCGCTTCGCCGCGGCTCGCGAGTACCGCCACCAGCTTGAGTCTCACGGCGAGGTTCGCGGGTGCGACGGCCAGCACTTCCCTCAGGCGGTCTTCGTGCCTGCGCTTCGAAGCGTTATCAGGTTGCTGACTCTCCAGCTCGGCGAGCGCGTATAGTACGCGCGCGTTGGCGGTAGTGTCGCGGCGGAGTCCCTCGAGGGTTTTCCGTGCGTCCGAAGGACGTCCTGTGAGCGCGTAGAGTCTCGCGAGTGCGAGTCCGACCTCAGTGCTTGCCGGATCCAGCTCGCGGGCACGCCGCAATTGCTTCTCCGCATCGGCGTAGCGGCTCGCCTGGAGATAGGTGAGTCCAAGGTTCGCATAGCCGAAGGGATCGTCGGGTGCGAGCCTGGTGAGCTTCTTGAACGCGGACTCAGCCTCCGCCAGCTGGTTTCGCTGGAGATAGCTGAGAGCCAGCATGCGAGTGGTGTAGAGCTCTTCGACCGACGCCTGCTCGGATCGACAGGCAGTGATTGCCGCAATCGACGCGGCACCGAGCAGGAAGACCCAGGCTCGCCTACCCATCAAGACCATTTACGTGCGGTCGGACCGTGAGGCATGACATAAATAGAGGGCTTGATGGCTCGGCCACCAGATAGGAAGATTCCCGAGCGTCTGACGACAAATCCAATGACCGAGCCGACTAACCCGCCGCGCGGCACCGAGACTCCGCTCGAGCAACCCCGCCTCGTCCGGCGGTTCAGCCTTCTGCCGGCGACGGCGCTGAACATGACGAACATGATCGGCGTCGGGCCATTCATCACGATCCCGCTGCTCATGACGGCGCTGGGCGGACCGCAGGCGATGCTGGGATGGATCGTCGCCCTGGTGATCGTGATCTGCGACGGGATGGTGTGGAGCGAGCTCGGCGCGGCGATGCCCGGATCGGGCGGATCGTTCCATTACCTGCGGGAAGCGTTCGGCCGGGAACGATTGGGGCGGCTGATGGCTTTCCTGTTCGTCTGGCAGTTCGTGCTGAGCGGTCCGCTCGAGATCGCGTCGGGCTACATCGGCTTCGCCTCCTACGCCAGCTACATATGGAAGGGGCTCACGCGTCCCGGTGTAATTGCGCTCGTCACCGTTGTCGGGCTGATCAACATCGCTCTCCTGTACCGGCGCATCCACTCGATCGCAAAGATCACGATCTCGCTCTGGATCGGCACGCTCGTTACGGTGCTCGCAGTGATTGTCACGGGCGCAATGCACTTCAATCCGCGCATCGCCTTCGACTTTCCTCCGGGCGCGTGGAATTTCTCACTGGGCTTCCTGCTGGGTCTTGGCGCGGCTTCGCGCATCGGGATCTACGACTACCTGGGCTATTACAACGTCTGTTACATCGGCGACGAGGTGCGCGATCCCGGGCGCGTCATCCCGCGGTCGATCCTCATCAGCACCGCCGCGGTCGCTGTCATCTACCTCGGCATCAATCTGTCGATCATCGGCGTTGTGCCGTGGCGTGAGTTCGTGCCGGCCGCCGATCATCCGCAGTCGAACTTCGTCGTCTCGGTCCTGATGGAGACGATCTACGGCTCGCGCGTGGCTACGATCTTCACGCTGCTGGTGCTGTGGACCGCGTTCGGCTCGGTGTTCGCGCTGCTGCTGGGATATTCGCGCATTCCATTTGCCGCGGCGCAAAGCGGCTATTTCTTCCGCGTGTTCGGCCGGCTGCATCCGACGAAAGACTTTCCCTACGTCTCACTTCTCGTGCTGGGTGTGATCTCGATCGTAGCGGGATTCTTCTCGCTGGGCACGGTCATCGACGCGCTGATCGTCACACGCATCCTGGTGCAGTTCATGGGGCAGGCGTTCGGACTGATGCTGCTGCGCCGGCGGGCACCTGACATGCCGCGACCCTACCGCATTTGGCTTTATCCGCTGCCGGCGCTGATCGCGGTGCTGGGCTGGATATTTGTCTTCGCAACCACGCAGCTCCGTGTGATCGCGTTTGGCGTGGGGGTGCTGGCCGCAGGCTGCCTGGCATTCGTACTCTGGTCCTGGAACACCAGGCGTTGGCCGTTCGGCTTCGAGGTTGTGCCGGACCGCGTCTGAAAGCACTTTCTTGAGTAACCAGTAAACCTGGAGGAGTCGTGTCGAAGCATCACTTCTCTCCTCACGTTCTCGCAGTGGTCGTGGTCCTTCCGCTCTTCGCTTTGGTCGGCTGCGCGTCGACGGGAGCGAAGCCACCGTCGGATTACACCGGTCCCACGCCGCCGGTCGTCAGCAACGACGGACAATCGCTCGAAGCCATGTTCGCTGGGCGCTTCCCGGGCGTCAGCGTGACTCTCACGGACGGCGGCGGGATCCAGATCCGCATGCGCGGCGGCAATAACACGTTCTACGGCAGCAACGAGCCCCTCTACATTCTGGACGACTCGCCCATCGAGCCTGGCCCGCGCGGAATCGTCTTTGTGAATCCAAACGACATCGAGAGGATCGAGGTCCTGAAGAATCCCGCGGACATCGCCATTTACGGCGTTCGGGGATCCAACGGTGTCATCAAGATCACGACGAAGAGGCCGGGTGCGCCACCACGGCGTTAGCCCTCACGGCTTCTGCGCCGCCCTCTGCAAGTCTTTCCATTTCACGAGAATGACGTTGTTGTCTTTAAGTGCCTTCCTGAACTCGGGGCTGTTGACCACTTCGTAGTCCCGCTGCCGCCAGGCCGAGCCGTACCGCTCGTGATCGACCATCACAGCCCTGAGCTCCGCGTCGTCATAGCCGAGGTGGACGATCAGTACGTGAGGCTACCCGGTTTGAGGCCGGCAATCGCGTCGAGGTAGTACTGCTTCCACTTTTCGGGGGGAGTGTTGGGGTCCACGCCCATGATTGCATCGACCAGAACATCACCTGAGAGTGGCGCTCGCGGCGACCCTTGGGGATCCTCTTTCGTCGCCATAAATGGGATGTGATGGTCGCGCGCCACCTTCGCGTAGATGGCAAAGAGCTCGGGCGTGGTGAACAATGCGCGCATGTGACTGTCGGCATGTGTGGATTGAATGCCGAGCGCGCGCGCACGATCGAGCTGCGCCCGGATCTCGCGTTCCACCTCAGCAGGCTTTGCCTTCTTCGCAACTATTGCCTCATCATTCGGAAAAGTGCCGGAGGAATCGAGCAATGTCGGAACCTTGTCGCTCGATGCAACGCTTCCCCAGCGATAGGTCTCCCATTCGCTCGTGAGCGTGAGATGTATTCCGAGATCCGCATCTGGATGAGCCTTCGCGTACGCGGCGACCTCGGAGATCCAGGGCGTCGGAATCATGAAGCTCGCAGACGAGATAGCGCCTTTGTTCAGCGCGTCGAAGCTCGCCGCATTCACCGAGTGAGCCGTCCCGAGATCGTCGGCGTGGAGAATCAGCAGCTTTACGTCACGCGCATAGCCGAGTCGCTCCGCGATCGTCCCAGTTTGAGCAGTGAGCGTCGACGCAAAGAAGACCAATACCACGGATGACCAGAGCAGCGACTGCATGGGAAGCCTCTGACTTTGGAGGGTTCGAGAAAAATATTGGTCCAGCACCATCTATGGGGATGGGGTCCGCCGGCGTACGATTGCGCGCGCGGGTGCACCTTCGTGTCCCGCAACTTTGATCGGCAGGACGATCGCGTCGTAGTCCCCCGCGCCCGCGCCGACAAGCATCAATCCCTCGACAATCGGAATTCCCTCGCCGAGAAGAATCTGATGTGTCTTCGGCGCGGGTGCACCAAACTGCTCGGCCGATATGTAGTCGATGCCGACCAGCTTCACTCCCGCGTCAGCGAGCAGCTGCGCTGCATCGGGAGCGACATACGCGAAATCACGATGAAAAGCGTTGGATGACATCCACCCGCGGAGCGAGCTCCTCGTGCGGAAGAACACACGCTCTGCGCCTTTCCACTGATGCCGGTTGAGCTCCGCGGCGTCGATCGCCTGGACACTGTCAGCGATGTCGATGACGCGCGCCGGCCCGATCAGTGCGTCGAGCGATACACTGTCGATGGGTGCGCCGTCGCGCACGAAATGCATTGGCGCGTCGATGTGTGTTCCGCTGTGCGCGCCCATCGACAAGACCGACAGTGTCAGGACATCGCCTTTCCGCATGTCCTTCAGAAAGTCGAACTTCATCGGTGCATCGCCCTCGTAAACCGGAGTCGTCGCCGGATCGAGGGTCGCTGTCACATCGATCCACCCGTTGGCCGTCAGCGTGTCGCGATCAGAAACCGGGGCCGCGGGCTGCTGCTGCGGTTTGCAGGCAGATGCAGCGATCACCACCACCGTGACGAAGCGAAGACATCGCACTCTGCTTCGATTACTCATGTGGCCTCTCTCAGAGCACAAGGCTCAGTAGCAAGGTGAATCCCAATCCAGCGACACCGATGATCGTTTCCGCCACAGTCCATGTCTTCAGCGTCTGCGGAACGGTCATGTTGAAGAACTCCTTGATCAGCCAGAAGCCGGCGTCATTCACATGCGAGAGCACCAGGGCACCCGCTCCCGTTGCGAGCACGAGGAGCTCGGCGTTGGTTCCGGGAATCGCCGCCGCGATGGGTGCGACGATTCCAGCGGCGGTGATCATCGCCACCGTCGCAGATCCGGTGGCCACGCGTATGAGCGCCGCCACGGCCCACGCGAGCATGAGCGGCGACGCGTTTGATCCAGCCGCCACGGAGGCGACGGCCCGCCCGACACCGCTCTGCACGAGCACCTGGTTGAAGCCACCGCCCGCACCAATCACCAGCAGTATCCCTGCTGTCGGGCCGAGGGAGTCGCTGCAGAACTTGAGCAGCTGTTCCCTCGTGAAATGCTGTTTCCGGCCGAGAGACCAGTACGAGAACAGCAGTGCGATCAACAGTGCAACGATCGGGTTGCCGACGAAAGCCAGCGCTGACCGCACTGCAGGTGCGAGATCGGGTATTGCGTCAGCCGCGCTGGCGAGGAGCATCAGAATCACCGGAATCATCACCGTGAAGACGGAGATGCCGAAGCCCGGCATCTCCTGCACCGATGTCCCCTCCAACTGGAGGGCAAGCGGGTTCTCCTTTGGAAGTGCTATGCGGGGAGCAATCCACACGGCATAGACCGGCCCCGCGAGCGCTGCGGTCGGGAGGCCGACGAACAGGCCGTAAAGAATTGTGCGACCGATATCCGCCTTGTAAGCGCCCACCGCGAGCATCGCTGCTGGATGCGGCGGCAGCATTCCGTGCACTACCGAAAGCCCCGCCACCAGCGGAAGCCCGATCTTGATCAACGACATCCCCGTGCGTCGCGCGATTGTGAACACGAGCGGGACGAGGAGAACGAAGCCCACCTGAAAGAATACGGGGATTCCAACGATGAAGGCCACGATCATGATGGCCCAGTGCACGCGCCGCTCACCGAAGAGGTCGATGAGCGTGGTCGCGATGCGGGTGGCAGCACCCGATTCGGCCATCATCTTTCCGAGCATCGTGCCGAGTCCGACGACGATGGCGATGAAGCCGAGTACGTTGCCGACGCCATCCTGGAATGCCTTGATCGCGGTGAGAACGGGCATCCCCGCAGCCACGCCCATTCCAAGCGAAACAGTGATCAAGGCGACGAACGGATGCCATTTGACAAGCGATATGAGCAGGATCAGCGAGATCACCGCGACCAGCGCGAAGAGAAGCAGGCGGCCGTCAGCCGTCATACAGAGGCGCGCTGTATCAGCGCGGCGACGATGTCTTCCGGTGACTGCGTGATGTCGCAGACCCACACATCCTCGTCAGGCGATGGCTCCTCGAGCGTCGCGAGCTGGCTGTCGAGCAGGGACGGAGGCATGAAGTGCGCGGTCCCGCGACTGGCGAGGCGCTCGAGAATCAATGCCCGCGATCCTCGGAGAAAAATGAACTGCAGCTCGTCCGCTTCGCTGCGCAGGATGTTGCGGTACGAGCGCTTGAGCGCCGAGCAGGACATCACCAGGCCGGTGCCGGCATCCTTCGCCGCGCGAATTCGCATCGCGAGTGCGCGGAGCCATCCCGCACGATCGTCGTCAGTGAGCGGAATTCCCGATGACATGCGCTCGATGTTCTCGGTAGAATGAAAATCATCGCCTTCCACGAAATCGACGCCGAGCGAATGGGCGAGCGCCGCTCCGATGAGGCTCTTGCCCGAACCGGCGACACCCATCACGACGTAGAGGTCGCTATTCACAAGGCGTGAAATACTGCCGCCGCGCGAGATTGGCGAGTCTACGCCTCCAATTCACGCTCGTGGCACGAGCGAGCTCCAACAGTGGTCTTCCGCCCTCACGCGTCAGGCGTAATTTCCTGACTCATGGGCTTGTCGCAGCAACTCACTCTGCGTCTGGTATCGAGCGCGATACTCGCTGCATCGCCAGCGCTGAGCCGCGCGCAGCAGGCGACACAACAGTCGAATGCCTGCGCCATACAGCCCACGGTCTTACCACCTTTTTCGCCCACCGCGGAACAGAAGGCATACCAGGAGGCAGAGGAGCTTCGCCTTCACATGGATTGGGCGAGCCTCAAACGCTATCGCGACTCCAATACGGTTCTCGGACCAGCCAAACCGGGCGAACAGCGCGTCGTGTTCATCGGGAATTCAATCACCGAAGGCTGGGCACTGCATTTTGCGTCGATGTTTCCCGGCAAGCGATACATCGGGCGCGGGGTCGGCGGACAGACTACACCTCAGATGCTCGTGCGATTCCGCCAGGATGTCATCGCACTCGCGCCCAGCGTCGTCGTGATTCTCGGCGGTACGAATGACATTGCGGGGAACACCGGTCCCGCCACGCTGGAGATGATCGAGGATAATCTCGCCTCGATGACGGAGCTTGCGAAAGCGAACGGAATCAGGGTTGTACTTTCGTCGGTGCTGCCGGTCTACAAGTATCCATGGGTTCCGAGTATCGAGCCAGCGCAACCCATCCAGACGCTGAATGCGTGGATGAGGAATTATGCGGCGAAGAAGGGAGCCGTGTATCTGGATTACGAGTCAACGATGGCTGACGAAAAACACGGTTTGAAGTGCGATCTCACTTACGATGGTGTGCATCCGAACGTGAGCGGCTATCGGGTTATGTCGGATCTGGCTGAGAAGGCAATAGCCGCTGCCTTGAGTAGCGCACACTAGCTGACTCTGGAGTAAGGAAATGCAGAAGCCTGAGTACGATGCGATCGTCGTGGGATCCGGAATCTCCGGAGGGTGGGCCGCCAAGGAGCTCACCGAGAAAGGACTTCGCGTGCTGCTGCTCGAGCGCGGGCGCAACGTCGAGCACATCAAGGACTATGTCAACGCGACGAAAGCGCCCTGGGAGTACCCGCATCGCGGCGGACGCACGAAGGCGATGGAGGAGATGTATCCCGTTCTCAAGCGGGACTATCCGCTGAACGAAAAGAATCTCTCCTTCTGGGCGTCAGACAAAGACTCTCCATACACCGAGGTCAAACGGTTCGACTGGTTCCGCGGCTATCAGGTCGGCGGGAGATCGCTGATGTGGGGCCGGCAGAGTTATCGATGGAGCGACTTCGACTTCGAGGCGAATCTGAAGGACGGGCTCGCCACCGACTGGCCGATCCGCTACGCGGACATCGCCCCGTGGTACGACCATGTCGAGCGCCACGCAGGAATATCCGGCTCGCTGGAGAAGCTTCCGCAGTTACCCGACGGGCAATTCCTTCCCCCGATGCCCCTCAACTGCGCAGAGGAGCCCATCGCTGGACGTCTCAAGAAATTATTCGACGGACGACGACACATGATTCCCGGGCGTGTGGCCAATCTCAGTCAGGCACACGAAGGCCGCTCCGCCTGCCAGTATCGAGATGCCTGCTGGCTGGGATGTCCGTACGGCGCGTACTTCAGCACGCAGTCGTCGACCCTGCCGGCCGCTGCCAAGACAGGACGTCTCACTCTCAAGCCGTTCGCGATCGTCAGTGAAGTGCTCTACGATCCGAGTCGAAAACGCGCGACGGGAGTGCGCGTGCTGGACGCGGTCACCGATCAGACGACCGACTACAAGGCACCCGTCATATTCCTCTGCGCCTCCACGCTGAACTCGACATGGCTGCTCATGCGCTCCGCCACGGACGTCTGGCCCGGTGGACTCGGAAGCAGCTCGGGAGAGCTCGGTCACAACCTCATGGATCACCACTTCCGCGTCGGCGCATCGGGCGGGATCGAGGGAATGGAGGACAAGTACTACTACGGACGCCGGCCCAACGGCTTCTACATTCCGCGTTACAGGAATCTCATCGGCGACAAGCGCGAGTATCTCCGCGGGTTTGGCTATCAGGGTGGCGCAGGGCGCGCCGGATGGTCGCGCGCGGTTGCAGAGCTCGGAGTCGGCGCCGCCTTCAAGGATTCGCTGTCGGAGCCTGGAGCCTGGAGCATCGGAGCAACCGCCTTCGGCGAGATGGTTCCGAATCACGCCAATCAGGTCTCGCTGGATCAGGCGAAGAAAGACAAGTGGGGACTTCCGGTGATCAAGATCGATTGCGCCATAGGCGAAAACGAGCGCCTGATGCGCAAGGACATGGCAAACGACATGGCAGAGACGCTCGAGCAATCCGGCGTGAAGGGCGTCCACACTTACGACAACGAGTATTTCCCCGGCATGGGGATTCATGAGATGGGCACAGCACGGATGGGGCGCGATCCGAAAACGTCCGTGCTCAACTCGCACAATCAGGTGTGGGACGCGCCGAATGTCTTTGTCACCGACGGCTCCTGCATGGCGTCGGCGGCATGTGTGAATCCGTCGCTCACCTACATGGCGCTGACTGCGCGCGCGGCGGACTACGCTGTGAACGAGCTCAACCGTCGCAACCTGTAACCGGAGAATCATCGATGCCTTCTAACGACGGGATTAGCGAGCGCGAGATGATCACTCGGCGCGAAGCGGTCCTTCGCGTCTCGGCAATTCTTGGAGGAGTCGCGCTCACAGGCGGAAGTGCGCTGCTTACCGGGTGTCGCGACGAGTCGAAGCCAGCAAACACGGACGCGCCGTTTACAGCCGACGAGATCGCGTTCCTCGACGAAGTGGCGGACACCATCCTTCCGCCGACGAGCACCCCGGGAGCCAAGGCGGCCAAAACCGGCGCCTTCATGGCGCTGATGGTTCGGGATACGTACGACGCTCGCGATAGAAAAATATTTCGTGAAGGCATTGGCGCGATCGACGCCGCGACTAAAAAGGCGCACAACGCGTCGTTCATGAGAGCCGCACCGCAGCAGCGTCTGGCGGTGCTCGAAGCGCTGGACAGGGATCAGAAGTCCTTCATGGAGGCCAGGGCGGAAGCAATGAAGAAGGAAGCCGAGGCACACCTCACCGATCAGCGGAAGGAAGGGGCACCCGGCTCCGATGTCGGCGCAGCGACTGCGATCACCGAGAATCCGCCCGCACATTACTTCCGCATGATGAAGGAGCTTGCGCTGCTCGGCTATTTCACCTCGGAGATCGGCTACACACAGGCGTTGCGCTATGTAGAAACGCCGGGACGTTACGATCCATGCGTGCCGTACAAAGCCGGCGAAAAAGCCTGGGCTCCGCACGCCTGACCTGACGGAGATCGCGGCAGCGCTGTATGTTCGGCTCGGTTCCTTCAACTCTCCCATGAACCGAACTCTTGCAATTGCAATTGCTGTAGCCGTGCCAGCGGGGGTGACTGCGTGCTCGACGAATAATCCGCCTTCGGACCGGCCCGTGACAGCGAACACCCTCTCCGCTCGTGAGGCAGCCGACGGCTGGCGCCTCCTGTTCGACGGCAGGACAACAGCCGGGTGGCGCGAATTCGGCAAACCGACCATGTCCAATGGATGGAAGGTCATCGACGGCTCGCTGGTGCGTACCGACAGTGCCGCCGGCGACATCATCACCAACGACAAGTACAAGAACTACGAGCTCGCCCTCGACTGGAAGGTCCCCGAAGGCGGCAACAGCGGGATCTTCTACAATGTCACCGAGGACGCCGACATCATCTATAAGGCCGCGCCCGAGATGCAGGTTCTCGACGACGCACGCCACCCGGACGGCAAGAATCCCCTCACTTCCGCCGGTGCGAGCTACGGTCTCTATCCCGCACCGCGCGGGGTAGTGCGCCCGGCTGGGCAGTGGAACTCTGCGCGCCTGGTCGTGAAAGGCGATCACGTCGAGCACTGGCTGAACGGCGTCAAGCTGCTCGAGTACGAGCTGGGCAGTGCGGACTGGAAGGACCGCGTCGCGAAGAGCAAGTTCAACGAGTGGCCGCTTTACGGAACGAAAAGAGAAGGGAATATCGGACTCCAGGATCACGGCGACCGCGTTGAGTTCCGCAACATCAGGGTACGGGTGCTTCCGTGACGAAGCGCGTCGATGGCACCGTGACCGTGATCGATCGTCGAGGGTTCGTCAAAGCGCTTGGCCTGGGGACGGCGGGTGTAGCGCTTGGCTGCTCACCGCACAACATGAGCGCCGGAGCCGGGTCGAGAAAGCTCGACCGCATCGGCATTCAGCTCTACACCGTTCGAAACGATATGGAAAAGGATTTCGAGGGCACGCTCTCGAAAATCGCGACGATCGGCTACAAGGAAGTGGAGTTTGCAGGGTACTTCGGCCGCTCTCCGACAGATGTGCGCGCCCTGCTCGACCGTCTTGGGCTCAGCGCTCCGTCAGCCCACGGACCGCTCGCGATGTTGACGCAAGACTGGGACAAGACGATCGACAACGCCAATGTCATGGGCCACCGCTATCTGGTGGTCGCATACCTCGAGGAGAAAGATCGCCGTACGCTCGAAGACTATCGCAGGCACGCGGATCTCTTCAATTCGGCCGGCGAGACAGCCCGAAAAGCAGGTGTGCGATTGGCCTACCACAATCATGATTTCGAATTCGCCACGCTCGAGGGCAGGCTCCCCTACGACGGTTCTACTCGAGCGCACAGACCCGGCGCGCGTAGCGATGGAGATGGATCTCTTCTGGATCACGAAGGGTGGGCAGAGCCCGCTCGAATACTTCGAGCGCCATCCCGGTCGCTTCGAGCTGGTGCACGTCAAGGATATGGATGCTTCGCAGCGCATGGTCGACGTCGGAAAAGGAAAGATCGATTGGGCGCGCATCTTCGCTCAGAGGGACAAGGCGGGCATCCGCCATTTCTTCGTGGAGCATGACAATCCGGAGTCGCCAGCACTCGGCAGTGCGAAGGCGAGCTACGAGTACCTGGCGCAAATGAGATTCTAAAGGTGGAAGGCAGGGCGCGTTGACTACCCTCAACCGGCGCGCGATGCTGGCTGCTGCGGCAGCAGCAGCGGGAGCAGCGGTGGTTGGCGACTTTGCTCTTGCGTGTGCGCGTGCTCCGGAGCTCACGCGCAAGGGACGTCTCAAGCAGTCGGTCTCGCGCTGGCCTTACTCGAAGATTCCGCTCCCGGAGTTTTCCGAGGCCTGTCGAGCGATGGGACTGAAGGCCATCGACCTCCTGCAGCCAGGGGACTGGGACACGGTGCGGCAGCACGGTCTCATCTGCTCGATGGGCTATCCGACTGAGCGACGGGATTTTCTCAGCAACGGGTTCAACAATCGCGCGAGCCACCCGATGCTTCTGCGGGAATTGGAGCGCACGATTCCGCTGGCGGCGAAGCAAGGGGTGCCCAACGTCATCGCGATGTTCGGCAACCGCCAGGGGCGAAGTGATGCCGAGGGGATCAAAGCCTCTAGTGAAGGATTGAAGCGGATCGCCCCGCTTGCCGAAGAGCAGAAAGTGACTGTCTGTGTCGAGCTTCTCAACAGCAAGGTGGATCACCCGGATTATCAGGGGGATCACACGGCGTTCGGTGTCGAAGTGATGAAGAACGTCGGCTCGCCTCGCGTGAAGCTGCTTTACGACATCTATCACATGCAGATCATGGAAGGCGATGTAATCCGAACGATCCGCGACAACATTGCGCACATCGCGCACTTTCACACCGGCGGCGTACCGGGACGCCACGAGCTGGACGAGACGCAGGAGCTCAACTGGGCGGCGGTTGCGAGGGCCATCGCGGATACCGGCTTCAGCGGCTTTGTCGCGCACGAGTTCGTGCCGACGCGGGATCCGTTGACATCGCTGCGGCAGGCGGTGGCCATTTGTGACGCCTGAATAGTGGGGCATCACGTCCTTCCGACCGACGCGCAGACTCTCCTCCGCCACACCATCGCGACAGTCGCGTATCGCGCGGGCAAAGTGCTGCGCGATGCACCAGCTGACTTTGCCGACTTCCGGATCGGACCGGCGACGCGAACTCCTGTGGAGATTCTCACCCATATGGGCGATCTCTTCGACTGGGCACTGACCATGGCGCAGGATCGGACCGAGTGGCGCACGAGTGACCCACAGCCGTGGTCAGCCGAGGTAGCGCGATTCTTTGACAGCCTCGGCTCTCTGGATCGCCACCTCGCGCAGGCTTCGCCGCTCCACAGCGCAACGATCCAGCAGATGTTCCAGGGTCCAGTCGCGGACGCACTGACTCATACGGGACAACTAGCGCTTCTGCGCCGCCTCGCTGGCCAGCCAGTTCGAGGGGAGAGCTACGCGAAAGCCGACATCGAAGTTGGACGTACGGGAATCGAACAGCACGCGCCGCGATGGGAGTTCGATTGAACGCTGTCACGCGGCCGCCGGCCGTGTCCGTCATAATGCCCGCTTACAACAGCGAGGCCTTCATTGCCGAGTCGGTGCGGTCGGTGCTCGATCAGACCTTCGATGACCTCGAGCTCATCGTCGTCGACGACGGCTCGACGGACAACACCGTCGCGAGACTCGCGGAGTTCGGGGATCCGCGGCTCAAGCTCGTCCAACACGATTCGAATCGCGGCGTGTCGGCGGCCGGGAATACGGGATTCCGTGCGTCGACAGGCACGTTTGTCGGCTGCATCGGCAGCGATGACGTCTGGCTTCCCACCAAACTTGCTGAACAGATGGCACTCATCGAGCGCGATCCGGCTATCGGCGTCGTTTACACGTGGCTCGGCCTGATCGATGCGGAGGGTCGAATCGCGCCAAACGTCGAGGCCCCGGATCTGGACGACGATCCGATCGCAGCGTTGGCGGCGGGGCGCTGCCGCATCATCACCTCGGTCCTCGTCAGGCGGGAAGAGTATGCCCGGCACGGATGGCTGGACACCAAACTCGCGGCCGGCGAGGACTGGGACCTCCTCCTGCGTCTGGCCGTAGCCGGACTCAAGTTCAGGGGAGTTCGCAAGCCGCTCGTTTACTGCCGCGTGCGATTCGACAGCTTGTCGCACGACCCGGCCAATGCTGAGGCGGTTCGGGCCGCCTTCGAGAAGCTCGAATCGCTTTTTCTCCAACATCGAGGGAGGCTGACGCCCAAAGTCATGGGCGGCGCAGCGTTCCGGAGTGCTCAATGGTCGATCGGCATGGAGCATCCCAGGAACGCGATACAATTCATTCGCAAGTCGCTGGCGTTTGATTGGCGCATCACGTTCAGCCGAGCGTTCGTCAGAGAGATGTTCACCCTCCTTCTCCTCGCCGGATTGCCGAGACCGTGGTACCGGTCGCTGCGCTCGCGTTTCAGCCCCGATGCGACCCCCCGCAACGCGCCCCTCCTCACTCTGCGATGAGTCTCGGAATTTCACTTATGGGCCGCCGAGCCGTCGATCGACTCGTTCAGATTTACTGCGGCGTCAGCTGGGAGCTTCTCATGAAGGCCGGTACCGCCCCGCTGCGGATGCTCGCACGTCCTGCCGGCCCGGGATTCTGGGACAGCAAAGTCGTGACGGTTGGCCTGGACTGCACGTATCTCACTGTCTTTCTCTCGAGACTGCCCGTCGCCTTCTTCAGTGGCGCGGGACTTCGACATGGATTCCTGCAGAAGCTTCTGGGTCTTGCGCCGATCCCCGTTTCCTCCAGTCCCGTCATCTGGGTTCATGCGGTGAGCCTTGGCGAAATGCTGATGCTTCGCCCGCTCGTCCGGCAGCTCATGTCAAAGCGGCCCGAGCTCCAGTACGTCCTCTCATCCCGCACGAAAGAGGGCTACGCCATCGCGGCACTCCATTTCCCGGACATTCCTGTGTTCTACGCGCCGTTCGATTTCAGCTGGGCGGTGAAGCGGGTGTTTCGACGATTGCGTCCGAGCCTGCTCGTTGTCGCCGAGCAGGACCTCTGGATGAACATGTTGAGAATCTCCGCCAGACTCGACGTGCCGATCGCGGTGGTGAACGGAAGAATGGGTACCGACGACCGCAAACACCTGCAACGATTCAATTTCCTCCCACCGCGAGCATTTGCGAAAATCCATTTGTGGATCGTCACAACCGAAGAACAGATTGCCGGTGTTCGCGCGCTGGCAGGGTCTGATTTTGCGAATATCGAAGTCGCGGGATTTCTGAAGGCAGATACCGCCCTCCGTGCGTCGGCTGAACATCAGTCGCCTGGTCAACTGAGAAAACTCTACGGGTTCGCCGAGGAGGAGATAATCTGGGTTGCCGGAAGCACTCATTTTCCCGAGGAGAGGATTCTCCTCGATGCCTTCGAGAGACTCCGCGTCGATCACCCTTCACTTCGGTTGATTCTGGTTCCCCGCAACGAGCCCTTCAGTGTTGTCGAAAGGCTTCTGGTCAGCAGGAACATCGAATTCGTCAAACGCAGTCAGATGACCGGCATGTTGCGCGGGTCGTGTCCCGTCATGCTGGTCGATCGCTTCGGCGAATTGCCGGCGCTCTGGAAACTGGCCGACGTGGCGTTTGTCGGCGGAAGTCTTCTGCCGCGGTGGCAGGGACACAACGTGCTGGAGCCTGCGGCCGCAGGAGTGCCGACGTGCTTCGGCCCTCATGTGTCGACTTTCGAGGATCTTGCGCAGGCCTTGATTCACGCGGGCGGTGCCGTTCACGTCGAGACCGCGGCTGACATTTACAAGGTTGTTGGGCGGTGGCTCGCCGATCCCGCTTTGGCAAATCGAACGGGAACGAATGCGCGATCGTTCGTGATTGCGCAGCGAGGCGCGACAGCGCGCACGGTGACTGCTCTGGACCGCGTGCTGCCGCTCGCTCGCAGCGTTCCGCGCGTGGCAGCAGTTTAGGTCCGTGCGAATCGGCATCGATCTCACTGCGCTGGTTGCGCGACCAACCGGCGTGGACACCTACCTGGTCGAGTTTGTCTCGCATCTGGTGGAGATCGATCGCAGCAATCAGTACACGTTGTTTCTAAACTTTGCCGACCGGCGCCGGTTCAACGGCACACTCGGCCCCAACATTCGCATCAGAGTGTTGTCTGGCCGACAGCGCGCCGTTCGATTCGCGTTCCAGCAGATCGCGTTGCCACTGGCCTCCGCTGCCAATGGCTTCGACGTGATCCATTCTCCGTCGTTCCTGTTGCCGTTCTGGAAAGGCCGTGCTCGTCATCTGCTCACGGTTCACGACATGACGTTTTTCACGATGCCGGCCGTCCACACACGGCTTCATCGCAGCGCCGCGTTCCGAAGCGCTGTCCTCGCGAGCATTCGCCGCGCTGACATGATCAACGTCCCGTCGGAAGCCGCGCGGATCGATCTGCTGCGGCTGCTGCCGGGGATCTCAGCCGACGTCGTGCGGGTCACGCGATTCGGTGTGCATCCGCGATTCTGTGTCGCCCCTGCAGCCGAGGTCGCGCGCCACCTGGCTCGTCTCGAGTTGCCACAACGGTACGTGCTCTCTCTCGGGACCATCGAGCCACGCAAGAACCAGATCGCCGTCATCGAGGCGTTTCGTCGTCTTGTTTCAGCCGGCGATACCGGGTTGCACCTGGTCTTTGCCGGTCAGGGGTCCCGCACGCGAGAAATAATGCACGAGGCACAATCGCCGGCGCTGCGCGGACGCGTCCATTTCCTCGGCTACGTTCCGGATGAGGCATTGCCCTGGTTGTACAGGGGCGCATCGCTGTTCGTGTATCCCTCGCTCGACGAGGGCTTCGGATTTCCACCGCTCGAAGCCATGGCGTGTGGCGCGCCGGTCATCGCGTCATTGGGCTCGTCCCTGGAGGAGAATCTGGCAGGCGCCGCCGAGCTGGTGTCGCCGACCGATGCCGTAGCGCTGGGAGACGCAATGCGTCGGCTGCTGACGGATCACAACAGCAGGCAGCTGCTCGTGCAGCGCGGACTTCAGCGCGCCGCAACGTTTCGCTGGGAACAGACGGCGCGCCAAATCCTCGACTGCTACCAGGATCTGGCCGCGAGTTAATCGTCCGAGCGAGTCCGCTGGACGCTGGAATGTCAGACCGTGATGGGGCTGATGTTCTTGTTCTGGTTAAAGAGGTTTCCCGGATCCCACTTGCCTTTCAGCTCGGCGAGACGGTCGTAATTATCACCGTATGCCGCGCGGATACGATCGCTGCCCTCTTCCTCGGTCAGGAAGTTGATGTACGTCCCGCCCGTCGAGAACCTGCGCAGATCCCGCCACGCTGTCCGCGCCCAGTCGATGTTCTTTTCATCGCGTGAGACCCGCGATACCGGTCATCGAAACAAATCCGAGCGGTGCCGCCAGACCGTATATCTGCGTCTCGCGATCCACGTCGCCTAAAAGGCAGCCGGTTTGCGCCTGCGCGAGTTTCCTGTCGCGATCGACGAACACGCCGCGCATCAGCGACATGTCCAGCACCAGGCAACCATCGCAGATTGCCAGGCCTGCGATGTTGTGACCGCCGCTCTTGATCGATAGAGGAAGGCCTGTTTCGCGCGCGAAATTGACGCCCGCACGACGTCGGCAACGCCGAGACAGCGGGCGATCGCCGCGGGATGACGATCTATCATCGTATTACCAGATCGAGCGTGCTTCGTCGTAGCCCGGCTCGTTCGGAAGCAGCAGCTGGCCGCGAAGTCGCGCCCTGAGAGCGTCGATGTCGCTACGCTGGAGAGTCAGCATTCAGTACCTGCCAGCTGAGGGGCCGTCGGGCCTGGGGCAAGGATGCAGTTCCCGGTCCGCGCCGGCGTGCGGCGTCATAGCGAGAATATGTAAAGCCGGCTGGCCCGCTCCCGGAAGCTGTGGAATCGTCCCCCCGTTGAGATCACGCAGAGATATTGCTTCCCCTGATACATGAATGTGATTGGCGGCGCACTCCCCGCCGCGACCATATGGTACCGCCACAGAGTGCTACCGGTGGTGGCGTCAAGCGCAATGATGTCACCATCGTCGGTACCGGTGGCAAAGATGATGTGGCCCGACGTGGAAATGAGGCCCCCGTAGTTCGGAGATCCTGTTCGCAAGGTGTCGCCGTTGATGACTTTCGTGCCGAAAGGCACCTCCCATGCCTTCCGTCCGGTCGTGAGGTTAAGCGCCACTATCTTGCCCCATGGCGGTGCTGACGCGGGAAGCCCGGTCGAATCAAGCAGCTGCCGCCAGGAAAACTCAAGGCTCGGCGATCCTCGATCGAACAGATCGCGGTCCATCGCACCGAACAGATGCCAGAGAGAGTCCAGCTGAGGCTGGGTGGCCTCAAGCCCCGGATGCTCGAGACGCCAACGGCTCTGCGAAAAAAGTGCGCGGTTCCTCTCGGCTAGCGTGTACCCATGCAGCGAGGGAATCCGAATCGTCGCCGCCTCGCCGACGCTCTCGAATCGCCCATCCCGGCTAGGGAGATGACAAGAGGCGCATCGCCTTACGTAAAGCGCCTGGGCGCTGGAGTTGAACGGACTCCTGTACGTGTAAGAGGGATCCGCTCGCAGGTATACGCGCAATGCCCACGGGATCCGATTGACGGGAACGTACAGGAAATCGCCTTCCCTGCCCACCGATGCGCCGGGCCATTCCGCCCCGCCATGGATGCCAAAGGTGATCAAATCCCGATTGAGTTCCGGCGGCCTGAACCAGCCGAAAATCGCCTTGCCGTCTTGGACCTGCCGGGCGACAAAGCTTCGGCTTGCTGGCGCGATGTTCGTCAGCATAGTGGTATCGAACTCGATCCCGCTGATCGGCTCAGGCGTGTCGATGGCCGGCTGCCAGTCTGATGTATGCTCCCCTGGGAAACGTGACGCAGGCGCACGACGAAGTCTGAAGTCAAAAATCGGCGTGCCGCTGTCCCGGTCGAGAATCAGTGTATTTCCCACCTTCGTGACCGCAATGACCACATCGTAGCGCCGTCCATTGACAGTGATGGCGCTGAGCATCGGGCTCGCGGGGATATCGAAGTCCCACAAGTCATGCCGTACCTCCTGGAACGCCCAGCGTATCCTTCGGTGGACAAGGTCCACCGCCACCACGCTGTTGCTGTTTCGATTGTCTCCAGGGCGGCTGATGCCACTGAGTGGTGGCCTCGGGTTGCCCGTGGACACGAACAGAAGGGCCCGGGCCCGATCGATCGCCATACCACCCCCCCATGGCACCGCTCCCTGGAAATTTCGGCGGGGATCGTGCAACGGCACTCGCCAATTTTCCCGTCCGGTGTCTACGTCGACTCCGACAATCGCTGCCTGCTCGAGCAATGCGACGAGAAGCTCGCCACCCCAGAGCAACGGGCTCATGGCGGAGGCGCCCGGTTTGAGGATACCGTGGTCGCCGAACCCGGTGATCAGCGTGCCCGCCTTCGCGTTGATTGCTGCGATGAAAGGGCCAAATGGGACATACAGGATCGACGGACGCTTCCCGTCGCCCTCTCGCAGGAGGAACCCCCGCTGAGTGTAGTCAAAGCCGGGGAGCTTGATGTGCCATTTCCTGGCACCGGAGACGAGCTGCGTGGCAATCAGTTCATCATCTGCGGCACGCCAATAGATGAGACCCTCGTGAGCGAGGGGGGGCGCCTCGATATTCCGCCGCCACTTGCCACCCCTGCTGTCGACCGCCCGAATGAGGCGCAGCCGTCCGACGTTGGAGGCGTTGATCTGGGAGAGAGGGGACTGCTTCCGGGACCAGTCGTCTCCACCGGCAAGCGCCCTGCCAACGTAATTTGGAGCGTCGTCCGTGGAGGACGAGCTCAAGGGAG
Organism: Gemmatimonadales bacterium; assembly: GCA_039931395.1. GTDB lineage: Bacteria > Gemmatimonadota > Gemmatimonadetes > Gemmatimonadales > Gemmatimonadaceae > UBA4720. Next base: position 11,302 of record JBDTRZ010000013.1, on the reverse strand, counting down.
GAGGCGTGTCTACGGACGGCACTGTGCCAGGCAATTCACGAATCCTGCCCGGAATGATCGAGTCGGGCGCAGAACTCGGAGCGGATTCGGTCGCCTCCGGCGCTAAGTCCTTCAGCGTGACGACAACGGACATGGTGCCGACGTTCCGGTTCTCGGAGCCGTGTTGGGATCGGAGGCGGTCGACGCGCACTTCCACCCGGCGCATGTCGCGCCGCATTTCCGCGGCGGCCAGGTACTTGACGACGGTCCAACTTCGGGCCAGCGGTGAGCCGAGACCTACTGCAGTAGCAATCGGGATCGAATACCGTACCACACCCAACGCCAGCACAGCCAAGCAGCCTGCGATCAAGCGGGTCCGAAGATGCATGGGAACCGAGGGAGTTGTGGGGACAACGGCTATATGATTCCGCTGCCCGCGGTTACGATCGGCCGCGCCGACGTCCTCAGCACAAGAATCTCCGAACTCCGTACTGGCATCCTGCCGAGTACGGTGGTAATCCCCGTGCTTGACGGCGCTTCCTTGGGCCGCAGGAGAGGAATTTCGAGCGCCTTGATCGCAAGTATAGGGAGTCTCGGCGGGCGTGTCGAGAGTCCGGGTTGGTTGGGACGAACGTGCCCGGAGTCGAGTGCCATCCGGCGACGTACGTGTGTCGAGCGCGCTGCTTCGCGGTCGCCATGAGCCACACCGATGGGTTCTCCGCAACACCGCGGACCTTCCACACTTCCAGGCGCGCGTAGCGCAGCTTGACGTTCCCCGACTTGTAGTTCCTGGCCCTCGAGGAGATCAAGCCTCCCGCCCTTATCATGCGCCATTCTTCGCTGACGTGGTAGACTCGCGTCGGCTACGCACGCACACGAAGTCCGACAACGCGATTTGCGACACGGCGCCGGGTGGAGCAGTTTCGTCGGATGACCATGCGACTCGTCACCGCCGTTGCGATTTTTCTTGCGCTCGCACCCAGTGCCTGTGCCCCATCGATGAAGCCAGGCCGGAACAGCACGGATGCCTTTGGGCCAAAAGCGCTTTCCGAGTACACGGCGTACTCAGACGGAGGGAATCCGTGGTCGGTTGCGGCAGGGAGTCTGCGAGGTGATGGCGTCGGGCTCCAGAGCGTGCTCGTGCGCAACGAGGCCGTCGGACAAAATGTCTGGGTTGAAGCTGTCGTGGACTCTGCCGATGACGGCGGGCTCGTCGTGCGCTTTTCCGACAAGGAGCACTACTATCTACTCGCAGTGCGGGACGACGAGGGCCCTTTCCCGCGCGGGCGGGACAATCTGCAGATCTACCGCCGAGCCGGTCCGGGCCAGGCCGGATTCACCTCACTCTGGCGCCAGGATATCAGGTGGACGCGGGGGATCCGGCACACGGTCCGGTTCGAGGCGGCAGGAGACAGCCTGATGGTCTACCTCGACAGGGAGCGCATCGGCGCGATCCGGGACGTTCCGACTCTCGCCGGATCGCGCATCGGAATGCGCCACTATGGTGGCTCACCGAGCTGGATCAGCCGTTATCGGAGATTCCGCTGGGGGCCCAGCTCGGTTAGCAATCGGTCGCGGTCCTACGCTGTCAGTCGAGTTCCATAAGCAGCCTGTCGAGCGCAGCGTAGCTCTGATTCAGGCCCTGTTCCATGCCGGAGCTCAAGAATCCGTCACGCTCCTCGCTGGTGTAGAACAGCGAATTGTTGACGACCTTCGTTCGACCGTCGCCCAGGTCCTCGAAAGTTGCCGTCTCCACGATCACATAGCCCGGCATGCCGTCCCACTCGAAAGTGTGAACGAGTCGTTCGGGCGGCGTGACTTCGCGGTAACGCCCCTCGAAGCCGTGCACTCCGTCTGGAGAATGTTCGACGAACCGCCAGTGACCGCCGCGCTCGACCTCCATGCGCTCGATGACGAGCTTGTTGCCGCGCCCCCACCACTGCGCGACCAGCTTGGGATCAGTGAATGCTCGCCACACGCGGTCGCGGGGCGCGTTGAAGATCCGCTCGATGTGGATCTCGCGATCACTGGGGGTAGTGACCGTTGATGTTGCGGTTGATTCCTTCAGGGAATTGGTCATGGTGCTCCTTTGGTGCGCTCGAGGAAGTCCTCGAGCCGGTTGAGGCGGGCGTTGAGCATCTGCTGGTAGGTCGCGATCCAGGCCGATTCATCCTCCAGGCGCCGCGGGCCGAGCCTCGCGCTTCGCACCCGTCCCACCTTCTCGGTGGTGACGAGCCCCGCGTTCTCGAGCACCTGGACGTGCTTCTTCATTCCGGTGAGAGTCATGTCGAATCGTCCGGCAAGGTCGGTGATCGACGCATCACCTCGGCCGAGGCGCGTGAGGATTCCCCGGCGGGTCGGATCCGAGAGGGCGGCGAAGGTCATGTCGACCTTTGGTGAATACTGAACCATATGGTTCAGTATAGACATATGCCCGCTCCGTGTCAATACTCATTGGAATGAAAAAGCGTCAGTCCAGGTTCATCGCCTTGCTTCGCGGCATAAACGTGAGCGGCCACAACATGATTCCCATGTCCGAGCTGCGCTCTCTCTGCGGCGACCTCGGGTGGAGCGGCGTCGAGACCTACATCCAGAGCGGCAATGTCGTTTTCTCTTCGGGCGCGACGGCGAAATTTCTCGAGCTTGAGATCGAGCAGTCGATCGAGCAGCGGTTTGGCCATTCGATTTCAGTCATCGTTCGTTCGGTGTCCGAATGGCCTGCGTATATCGAAGGCAACCCATTTGTCGAAGCGTCTCGAACGGAGCCCAATCGGGTGATGATGGCGCTATCGAAGCTTCCACCACGGCCCGATGCCGTATCGCTCCTTCGCGAGCGGGCAGTCCACGGGGAAGAGCTGGCTCAGGTTGATGATGCCCTGTGGATTCATTACGGTGACGGTGTTGCAAAGTCCAAACTGTCCCCGGCTCTTCTCCACCGACTGGTTGGCTCTCCGGTGACCGCGCGCAACTGGCGCACTGTCCTCAAACTCGGCGAAATGGCGATGGCTCCTCCCCAGGAGCGCGGATAGTGCGGTCGTAGTCGAACTCGCGGCGGCTTATATTCCCCGACAAATCACCACCCGAGGAACCGTGGTCTCGGCGTACAACTTCATTCTGGTGGACATCGACTCGGGCGTGATGCGCATCACGCTCAACCGTCCCGAGGTCCTGAACAGCTTCACCCTCGTAATGTCCCAGGAGCTGCGCGACGCGCTGGGGGTCGCGCGGGCGGATAAAAACGTCCGTGCCGTTCTCATCACCGGCGCCGGACGCGGGTTCTGTGCAGGGCAGGATCTCACCGACGTTCCCGCGCCCGTGGAAGGGAAGCTCGACCTCGGTGCACTCGTAAAGCAGACGTACAATCCGCTGATCGCAATCATCCGGAAGCTCGACATGCCGGTGGTGTGCGCGGTCAACGGGGTTGCCGCGGGAGCGGGAGCAAATCTCGCCATCGCCTGCGACATCGTGATCGCGGCCGAAAACGCGACGTTCATTCAATCGTTCACGAAGATTGGCCTCGTCCCCGACACAGGTGGGACATTCTTTCTGCCGCGATCGATCGGTCTCCCAATGGCCACCGCGCTGATGATGCTCGGATCGAAGATCACTGCGCATCGCGCTGCCGAGCTCGGCATGATCTACCGCGTGGTTCCTGCGGCGACGCTCCAGTCCGAGGCGATGGATCTCGCAAAGTCGCTGGCTGCGATGCCGACAAAAGCGCTCGCCTACACGAAGCGCGCACTCAACGCCTCGATGTCCAACAATTTCGACGCGCAGCTTCAGGTTGAAGAGGACATGCAGCGCGAAGCGGGACGGACTCGCGATTTCGAGGAAGGCGTCGCTGCGTTCCGCGAAAAGCGGGATCCGAAATTCACCGGTGAGTAACGTGCCCGCGCTCGGCCGCAACGCAATCGTCGGAGTGATCGGCGCAGGTGCGATGGGAAGTGGTATCGCGCAGGTGGCCGCCACCCATGGGCACAGTGTTCGGCTATTCGACAACGACGCGTCGGCACTGGATCGCGCGATCCTGGGAATCGAGAAGAACCTGGCGCGCGGCGTAGAGAAAGCGCGTACGACTGCCGATGAAGCTGCCGCGATACGCTCGCGCATCACGACCGCCGGCTGGGAGACTCCCGGCTCGTACGACGATCTTGCCGGCGCTTCGCTCGTGATCGAAGCGATCGTTGAAGATCTGGAGGTGAAGCGCACTCTCTTCGCTTCGCTGGAAACCGTTGTCGCTCCCGAAGCCGTCCTCGCAACGAACACTTCCTCGCTTTCGGTGACGGCAATCGCACGGGCCTGCACCCGGCCCGAGCGAGTGATCGGGGTGCATTTCTTCAATCCGCCGACGGTGATGCCTCTGGTGGAGATCGTTCCCGGCCTCGCAACGTCGGCTGAAGTGACGGGCCGTGTTCAGGAGCTCGTCGATGCATGGGGAAAGAAGACCGTCGTCGCGTCCGACACTCCTGGCTTCATCGTGAATCGAATCGCGCGGCCGTTCTACGGCGAGGCGCTCCGCATCTACGAGGAAGGGATTGCCGACATTCCGACGATCGACTGGGCGATGCGCGAGATCGGCGGATTCAAGATGGGTCCCTTCGAGCTGATGGATTTCATCGGCAACGACGTCAACTTCGCCGCGACGAGAAGCGTGTACGAGGCGATGTTCCACGATCCGCGGTTCCGGCCGACGCTTACGCAGCAACGATTGTTCGACGCGGGATTCCTCGGCAAAAAATCCGGGAGGGGATACTACGACTACAGTCCCGGCGCGACGACCCCGGAGCCGACGCGCGATCCGGAGCTCGGACAACTTGTCTTTCGCCGCATCCTGTCGATGCTCATCAACCAGGCGGCCGATGCGCTGTATCTCCGCATTGCGTCAGCCCAGGACATCGATCTGGCGATGACACTGGGCGTCAATTATCCGAAGGGACTTCTTGCCTGGGCCGACGAGATCGGCATTGCGGAAACGGTGAGATGGCTCTCCGCGCTGCAGGAATTCTACGGCGAGGAGCGATACCGCCCGACGCCCCTGCTCAAGACGATGGCGGCTGACGGATTCACCTTTTTCACCACATGACAGCGAGTAGCTTTAGCGCATGACCGGCACGATCGCCTCGGAACCCGCCACTAAAGCGTCGCCAATAAATCCCCGCTTCGACTGGAAGCGAATCGCATATCTGCTTCTCGCGTCGCGCGGTCTCGACGACACCGAGGAGAAGCGCCTCGTACCAGAGAAGAAGGTCGTCTACCAGTTCTCGGCGCGAGGGCACGACCTGGCCCAGATAATTCTCGGATCCCTCCTCGACGAAAAGCACGACGGCGTCGGAGCGTACTACCGATCGCGGCCGCTGCTTCTCAGGCTCGGACTGTCGCTCGAGGATGCCTTCGCGGGGCCGCTTCGCAAGTCCGGTGGGTTCAGCGACGGCCGCGACATCGGCGTGGTATGCAATCTTCCGAATCGAGACGGGCCAGTGGTGCTCCCGATGTCGGGAGATGTCGGCTCGCAGTATACGCCCGCCATCGGCTGGGCCCAGGCGATCACCTACTACCGCGATATGCTCGGCGACAAATCCTGGGATCGCGCCATCGCGGTAGTGCTCGGCGGAGAGGCGTCGGTGGCGACGAACGGATTCTGGTCCGCACTCACAATCGCCACGACGCTCGAGCTTCCAGTGCTCTTCTACATCGAGGACAACGGCTACGGAATCTCCGTTCCGGGCGAGTTCCAGACGCCGGGCGGCAACATCGCCGCGAATCTCGCGTCATTCCGCAACCTGTACATCAAGGAAGGAGACGGGACGGATCCGGCTAAATCAGCGGCGCTGTTCGAGGAAGTCGTGGCTCGCGTCCGCGAGGGCAAGGGTCCGGCGCTGCTGCGTCTCGAGGTACCACGTCTCTGCGGACACTCCGGTCAGGACACGCAGGCTTACAAGACCGAGGACTGCATCTCCGAAGAGAAGTCGCGAGATCCGCTGCCCAAGCTACGGAGCTATCTCGTTCCCGCCGTCATGTCAGAGGCCGAGTGGAGCGACATCGAATCGCAGGTTGAACGCGATGTGGCGGCGGCTCTCGAAGGTGCGCTCGCGCGCCCGGAGCCAGATCCGTCGAAGGTCACACGCTACCGCTTCGCCGAAACATTACCTGACGGAAAGATCGACCTGCAGCTCGTCGGTGGCCTGGCGCCGAGCGGGCATCAGTTTCCAGTCGCGACAGACAAGCCGAATCCCGAGCCGCAGCGCACCAACATGCTCACCGCGATTCGGCGGACACTCGAGTACGAGCTCAGAACCAACCCCAAGCTTCTGATATTCGGCGAGGACATCGGCCCCAAGGGCGGTGTGCACGCGGCGACGATGGGACTTCAGGAGACGTTCGGCGACAAGCGCGTCTTCGACACCTCTCTCTCTGAAGAGGGAATAGTTGGACGCGCAGTGGGAATGGCGATCGCGGGACTGATGCCCGTCGCGGAGATACAGTTCAGGAAATACGCCGATCCCGCAACGGAGCAGCTCAACAACTGCGGAACGATACGGTGGCGTACTGCAAACCGGTTTGCCGCTCCCATCGTCGTGCGAATGCCCGGCGGATTTGCGAAGGTCGGCGATCCGTGGCACAGCGTATCTGGCGAAGTGGTCTGGGCGCACGGCATCGGATGGCAGATGGCGTATCCATCCAACGCGGAGGATGCGGTTGGACTGCTTCGGTCCGCGCTTCGCAGCAACAATCCGACGATCTTCTTCGAGCACCGCCATCTTCTCGACGGACCGTGGGCTCGCCGGCCGTACCCGGGCGACGACTACCTGCTCGCCTTCGGCAAGGCGAAGATCACGCAGGCGGGTGACTCGCTGACAGTCGTGACGTGGGGGGCGATGGTGGAGCGCTGCGAGCTCGCGGCGAAGCGAACCGGCGAATCGATCGAGGTCATCGATCTGCGCACGATCTCCCCGTGGGACAGACAGGCGGTGCTGGATTCCGTCTCGCGCACCCGGCGCTGCCTCATCGTACACGAAGATGGAATCACAGCCGGCTTCGGAGCGGAGGTCGCCGCGACTGTGGCTCAGGAAGCGTTTTTCAGTCTCGACGCTCCCATCCAGCGACTCGCAATCCCGGACGTGCCCGTGCCACACAACTTCGGCCTCATGAATGCCGTCGTGCCCACGGTTGATTCGATCGCGGCACGGATGACAGACGTCCTCGAGATGTAAGGGATCCCATATAATGCCGAAGCTGCTGGACGTGACTGTGCCGGTCGGTCAGGCCGAAGGGACCGAGTCCGTGGTGTCGACGTGGTTCAAGTCGGTGGGAGACTCGGTGGATGTGAACGAGCCGCTTCTCGAGATCAGCACCGACAAGGTCAACATGGAGGTCGCGGCTCCGGGCACGGGGCGGCTCGCCGAGATCCTGAAGCAGGATGGTGAGCAGGTCGAGCCGGGCGATGTCCTCGGACGCATCGACACCGAAGGCGGCGCTGATACGCCGAAGGCCGAGGTGCCGCCGCCGGCGATGGCGCAGGCGGATGGTACGGAGAGATCGGCAGGTGTTGCCGGCGGCTCGGGAGAGCTGAGCCCGGCTGTGCGGCGACTGTTGAAGGAGCACGATCTCGACGCCTCACAGGTGAGCGGCTCCGGAAAGGGAGGACGCATCACGCACCAGGACGTGATGGATTTCGTCGCGTCCCGCGGATCAGTCAGCGCGACTCAGGCGGCCGGTCAACCCAAGGCGAAGGCCTCAGCGAAACCGTCCGGTATTCCCGGCCACATGGTGCCGCACACGCAGATGCGCCGGACTATAGCGCAGCACATGGTGCAGAGCGTCGCCGCGGCCCCGCACGTGACGAGCGTGTTCGATACTGATCTCTCGGGCGTAGTTGCGCACCGTGACGCTAACAAATCGGACTTCGAGAAGCGCGGGGCCAGGCTCACGTATACGGCCTACTTCGTCAAAGCGGCAGTCGACGCGCTCAAAGCCGTGCCTGAAGTGAACAGCAGGTGGCACGACGACGCACTCGAGGTGTTCGACGACATCAACATCGGCGTCGCGACGGCACTCGAATCGGGCGGACTGATAGTTCCGGTCATCTCGAAGGCGCAGGACCTCGATCTGTTTGGAATCGCGGAGCGGCTGCAGGATCTTACCGAGCGCGCACGCGGCGGGCGCCTCGACCCGCGTGACGTTCAGAACGGCACGTTCACGATCTCCAATCACGGCGTGAGCGGGAGTCTCGTCGCGGCGCCGATCATCATCAACCAGCCGCAATCCGCGATTCTGGGAATCGGGAAGATGGAGCGGCGCGCGGTGGCGGCGGACGACAAGGGCGACGCGGTGACCGTGAAGCCGATGTGCTTCGTGACCCTCACCATCGATCACAGGGTCCTCGACGGCTTCCAGGCCAACCAGTTCCTGAGCGCGTTCGTGGAATCACTGTCGCGCACCTGACGCTTCTCGAGCGGCGAACGGGCGATCGGTGATCTCGCTTCTCGGTAGCCTCTTCGCCAGCGCGCGACGGCGCGCACTCATCGCGCTTGCCCTGACCGCAGCCGTCGGTCTGACCGAAGGACTCACGCTTCTGCTCCTTCTCCCGCTGCTGCAGATCGCCGGCGTCAGGGTGGAAGGATCGGTGAGCACTGTTGCAGGATGGCTGACTTCCACATTCAATTTTGTTGGAATCCGTCCAACGCTCGTGAGCGTTCTCCTCGTTTACGTCGCGGTAGCTTTCCTCCAGGCGACACTGATACGGGCGAGGACGATGGCGGACACGCTCGCGGTGCAGGACTACGCGCTCGCGCTCCGAAAACGCCTCTACTCAGCGATCGCCTCGGCTGAATGGCTCGTGCTTTCTCGGCTGCGTTCATCTGATTTCACATTCGCTCTCACGACTGCTGTAAACCAGGTCGAGAACGGTGCGCACAATCTCCTGTTTCTGATCGCCACGGCGGTCGTCGCGCTGGTCTATACGGTGCTTGCGTTCCGCGTTTCGCCGCAGATGTCGGCGATAGTTCTCGGTGCCGTCGCGATTCTCCTCGTGATCGAGCGGGCGCGTGCGCTGCTCGGCCGGCGGAGCGGGGGAATTGTGACGTCGATGACGCAGAAGCTGTACGCGACAGCGGCCGAGCAGCTGGGAGGCCTCAAGACTGCAAAGAGCCACGGTCACGAAGCGCGTCACCTGTCGCTGTTTCTGGACGTGAGCAGGCAGGTGAACCAGGCACAAGTCGGACTGACGCGGACCTTCGCGTCCCTCAGGTGGCAGATGACTGTCGGCTCGGTGCTGGCGCTGGCCGCCATCCTCTACCTGGCAGTGAGCACGCTTCATCTTCAGACAGCTGCGATACTCCTGCTGCTCTTCCTGTTTTCGAGACTCGTCCCGCGCCTTGTTGCACTTCAGCAAACGTGGCAGGAGATCCTGAGCGCGGTCCCTGCTCTCGAGACGATCGAGAAGCTGATCGAGGAGTGCGAAAGGTCGCCTGAGAGAGGCGACGCGCACCAGGTGCCGATTTCGCTGCGGAGTGGGGTTGCGCTGAGGGACGTTTCGTTCAGCTATCGCGGAGAGGGGCACCCTGTCCAGCTCTCATCGGTAGACCTGCAGATCCACGCAGGAAAGACGACGGCCATTGTCGGCGGATCGGGAGCAGGGAAGAGCACCGTTGCCGACCTTCTGCTCGGTCTCATCAGACCTGGCGAGGGAAGCGTGCTCGTGGACGGAGTGTCACTCGAGCCGTCGCATCTCCAGTCGTGGCGGTCGATGATCGGCTATGTCCCTCAGGACACGTTCCTCTTCAACGATTCGGTGCGGTTCAACCTTGCCTGGGCAAAGCCTGAAGCGGCGGAGAGTGACATGGTCGAGGCGTTGCGCCAGGCGGCGGCTCTGGACTACGTGACGCGGTTACCTGAAGGACTCGACACCGCGATTGGAGAGCGCGGCGTCCGCCTCTCCGGAGGAGAGAAGCAGCGACTCAGCCTGGCGCGCGCGCTTCTCCGCAGACCGCGGCTCCTCATTCTTGACGAGGCGACGAGCGCGCTCGACTCGGAAAATGAGGAGAGGATATACCGCGCGATCCAGGAGCTTCACGGTGAGATGACGATCGTCGTCATCACGCACCGCCTGTCGACGATCCGCGATGCGGATGTGATTCACGTGCTGGACGAAGGGCGGCTCGTTGCGTCGGGAAAGTGGGACGAGCTCATCGCCGCGGACAATCCGCGTTTCCGCGAGCTATGCCGCGCACAAAGCATCAGTGGAGCGGTTGCAATGGAATGACCGTCTAGATTATCGCGATCGTGACTTATGCAGCGGTTCCCGGGCCTGGTGGTCCATTCTTCTGTTTTGCCAGCGCCAGGAATCGCGGCCCGAGAACCAGAATAAGAAACACCGGCAGCCCGACGAGCGTCAGCTCGGGAAGACGGACTGGTGACGCGATGCGCGCTGCGAAGAGGAGCACGAACACCAGCGCGGCAGCGCCAAGCCGGATCGCATCGTTCTCCGTGAACAGTGCCGCGATTCCGATTCCGATTGCGATGACGACCATCGCGCCGATGAGGGGAGGTGCCGCGAGAATTCCCGAGTCCCACGCCTGCAGGACTCCGACGACGACGATCGCAGCCGCCGCAATCCACCTTGCGTGCTTCATACCGTCCTCCTTCTGCCTGAAGTGAAGTGCGAACATGCGGGGGACCGATGTCATGAGTTGGGCGCGAAGCCACCTTCGTGCGGCAGGCATTCCGTCGCGAGGAGCGATCACTGCTGAAGCCTCTTCCAGAAGGTCACCGACCATGTCGTCGCGATATCCGTCGGGAAGGAACTCGATCATGAGCCGACCCGTGCGCGAGAGAAGCTCTCGATCGTGCAATTGCGCGACCGCCTCGTCACGAGTCATGTCGCTCTCGCGGGGCGCGGTACCGAAGCGACACCTGCGCGCATGCGATCGAGCGCCGCGATCCCTTCATTCAACGCTCGGAGCCCCGATGCAGTCAGCCGGAAGAAACGCCGCGCCCGTCCACCGCGCTCGGCTGCGCCGGTTTCGTGCTTCGAGGTGACGTAGCCCTTCGTCTCGAGGCGATCGAGCGTCGAATAGACGGCACCGAGCGACACGTTTCGGCCGGTGCGCTCCTCGAGAGAGCGGCGGACAGTCATCCCGTACGCTCCATCGCCGATCCTTGCGACCGCGAGCATCACGAGCTGTTCGAAACCTCCCGGGAGATCTTTGTTAACGCCCACGCCGGCTCCTGGTTTCTACAATGTAGAAAGTAGGTGGGACCGGGAATAGCGGGGTGAGTCCCAGGTCTAGTTGAAATTCAGGTGGTGCCGCGGTACTAGAGTGTG
>JBDTRZ010000012.1:0-52287 GCA_039931395.1 Gemmatimonadales bacterium | reverse complement strand
TTCGGGGGGTTTAACGGGCGCGGCAATCGGCTCGCCTGGCGGACCCATCGGAGTCATCATAGGAGGCATCGCCGGAGTACTCGGCGGATGGTGGGCAGGGCGCACCGTCGTCGAAGCGGCAACACGCTTCACAGACCATGACGACAACAACTATCGTCAGGCCTACGAGTCGCGGACCGACCGCCTCGCCGACAGAAGCTATGAAGACGTGCGTCCCGCGTATCAGCTCGGCCACATCGCGAGCGAGAACCCCGACTACAACGGCAAGAGCTTCGAGTCGATCGAGTCTGACCTGCAGCGGGGATGGGGCAACGACCTTCGCGCGAGGCATGGCGACTGGGCGACGGTGAAACCGTATGCTGAAGAGGCCTTCACCACCCGCACATCTCTTTCCGGCCGCGACGCAACCAGTCGCGTTGGGACCCGTGGAGAGAATCTGGGAGACCGCGCCGCAGACACCACGCGAAACGTGGCAAACCGAGCCATCGATGCCGTCGACAACGTCAAGGACCGGGTAGATGGAAATCCCGCTTCAGTTCCTGGGAGGGATCCGACAGACAAGCGCCTCTAGGAGGCGGGCGTCACCGAACAGCGAGGAGGCCGCGACGAGCGGCCTCCTCGTACATTCAGACCATGAGAATCTCATTTCGATTCGCTGCGATGGCTGTCCTGCTCGGCGCCGGGTGTGCAGCTGCGACATCATCGTCCGCGCCGCAGCCGGCTGTTGCGTCAACATCTGCAAGCCGCGAGGCGATCACCGAGTCGGACGTGCGACGAATCCTGTCGGCACTCGCCGCCGACTCGATGGAGGGACGCGCGACTGGAACTCGCGGGGCTGACAAGGCCGCCGCGTTCGTCGCCGGGGAGATGAAGTCGATCGGCCTCGTTCCCGCGGGAGACAGCGGCTATCTGCAGAAAGTGCCTTTCGCGTCCACCACGATCACCGGGGGCGAGCGGCAGCTGACTCTGCTCGACAGCCTTGGAGCTCTCGCTGCGATACCGGCTCCGGCGAGGCGCATCAGCTACAACGTCATCGGCATCATTCCGGGCGCCGACCCGAAGCTGCGCGACCAGATCGTCCTCATTGCCGCGCACTATGATCACCTGGGAATCGGCACGCCTGTCAACGGTGACTCGATATACAACGGAGCAGACGACGACGGATCAGGTGTCACGACGATACTCGAGGTCGCGCGCGCGATGGCCAAAGGCCCGTCGCCCAAGCGCACGCTCGTTTTCCTGGCGACGACTGGCGAAGAACAGGGAGTGCTAGGCACGACGTGGTACGTCGCGCACCCGTCGTTTCCGCTCTCGAAGATGATCGCCGAGCTCGACGTCGAGATGGCGGGGAGACCCGATTCTCTTGCGGGTGGTTCCGGCAAAGCCTGGATTACGGGCTACGAGCGATCGACGATGGGGGACATGCTGAAAGCCGCGGGACTTCCAATCGTTCCCGATCCCTATCCTCGGTACCGGTTCTTCGAGAGGAGTGACAACATCGTCTTCGCGAAGCGCGGAATCCCCGCTCACACGCTCTCCAGCTACAACCTGCACGGCGATTATCACAAGCCGTCCGACGAGGTGAGCAAAATCGATTTCCCCCATCTCACGGCGTTCGCCCGCGCTGCAGCGGCAGCAATGCGGATTCTCGCGGATGGTGCGACGCCGGAGTGGAAGCCTGGAGGTCGCCCCTAGCTGGAAGCTATGACTGGCTCGCGGCCTCGCTGTCCATGAGTGCATCGAGAGCGTTCCAGTCCGGCCTCTCCATCGCGGCTTCCGCTTCGAGGCTCGCCATCGCCCGGCCGACTGTCGCGACGGCGAGAGTTTTCCCGTTCGACCTGTACGCGACGGCGCAGTCTCCGTCCTCGACGCTTCCCGCAATGCGCGTCTCATCCCAGGACTCGGCATGGCCGACGTACAGGATGGACTCGTCGTAGTGGTTGCTCCAGAAAAACGGAACCGATGTGAATGCTTCGCGCATGCCGAGCATGTTGCGTGCGGCAGTCTGCCCCTGTCGCTCCGCAACAACCCAGTGCTCGATGCGAACCGCGGCACCTGTGCGAGGGTCCGGAAAGCGCGCGATGTCTCCGGCAGCGAAGATCCCCGGAAGCGACGTCTCGAGGAATTCATTCACCGTCACACCTCGGTCGATCGCCGCGCCGGCACTTTCAGCCAACGCCGTGAGAGGACGAACGCCGACACCGAGAACGACGAGATCTGCGGGCAGGGTCGTACCGTCGTCGAGCGTGACGCTGTCCTCCCCGATCGCGGACACGCTATGGCCGAGATGGAAGGTGACACCCTTTGCGACATGGGTCTGCTGCACGAACATCCCTATCTCTGCGCCAAGCACTCGTTCGAGTGGGAGCTTCTCCGGCGCGACCACATCGACAGCGAGACCGCGCGTGCGAAGTGAAGCCGCGACCTCCAATCCGATGAAGCTCGCGCCTATCACCACCGTCCTCTTTGCGCTCTCCGCGGCCTGGATGATCGCCCTGCTGTCGGCAAGCGATCTGAGGAGGTGAACGTGCTTCATCTCGGTGCCAGGTATCGGGGGACGGATCGGCTCAGCACCGGTGGCGAGAAGCAGGCGGTCGAACTGCAACGTGTCGCCGCTGGAGAGCGTGGCGGTGCGCTTGTGCGCATCGATTGCTGTCACCGTCGTGCTGCGCATGAGCTCGATGCCGTGCTGCTCGTAGAACTCCGGTGGACGGAGAGGAATCCATTCTTCGGGCGCGTTCCCCGCGAGATAGTCCTTGGAAAGGTTGGGACGGTCGTACGGAACTGATTCGTCGCCGCCGACCATCGTCAACTTTCCGCGATACCCTTCGCGACGCAGCATCTCCGCGGCTGCATTGCCCGCCGCGCCGGCGCCGACGATAAGAATCGATCGAGGCTGCGGCTCCGATTTGGTCTCGCGGAGCGGGGTCGCTCCATCTTCAGCGGGAATCTCGCTCACGACTCTCACGGAATCTCCGTCGCGCTGGACATTCCACACCGCGACCGGATTGAGCGCCGGCGCGCGCAGCGCCTCTCCAGTGCGGAGATCGAAACACGCGTGATGCCAGGGGCATCTCACCGTGTTGCCGACGATGAGTCCTTCGGCGAGCGGTCCACCGTAGTGGGTGCACTTGCCACTGATCGCGAATAACTCTTCGCCGCGCCTCGCGACGAGAACGGATTGTCCCGCCGCATGGCCCCCGACCATTCCGCCATCGGGAATCGATGCGATTGGAATTCCAATCGACAGATCCGGACCGGACAACTCCTGCTCGTCAGCGCTCACGTCTCATCCTCGCTCAATGTTATTTGAGAGGCTCACTCCTCCCAGTCCGCAGCCACAATGACGGTGGAACCGGATTCGCCGGATAGGGCCGGATCAAGCGCAGAATCTTTTTTGAACGGTGCTCGGAGGGCTCAGAAAGATTTCCCGCTTTCCCCTAAGGTTTTGAACCGATTGATCCGGCCCAATCCTGTTTGATCCGGTTCCAGTCGGTTGACTCTACCATGGAATCTGACTTCCAGGCGGTAGGGTAGACATCGCGGTCGCCTGACCGCTTCCCGTCACCCGTCACCCGTTACCCGTTACCCCGTTACCCGCTACCCGCTACCCGCTACCCACTACCCACTACCGCTAACCGCTAACCGCTAACCGCTAACCCGCTAACCGCTTACCCGCTACCCGCTACCCGCTACCCGCTACCCACTACCGCTAACCGCTAACCGCTAACCGCTAACCGCTAACCCGCTAACCGCTAACCGCTAACCGCTAACCGCTAATTGACCCAGCGTCTCAGCGATAAGTCTCGAAGAATCCTGTGCCTTGTCCCTCGATCGGATCACCTCCGATTCGTCCGCTGATGCGGGCGACTCCTTTCATCTGAATGAAGTACGGGCGCTCTGATCCGGCATTGCGCGTCGGATCCCCGTGCTCCGCGGTTTCGCCAATGACGAACGGACTCGGCCCGCGAGATTGTCTGCGTGTATCGGTGCCGATCGCATCTTCGATGTCGAGCTCCACGCGCAGCGAATCCGCTCCTCGCACATCGGCGAACACCGCGCGCGAAGGGACACGAATGGATTTCCCGTTGACGTCGACTGTGCGCCCATCTTCATATGTTATGCGCGACGGCCGCATCACTGCGCGAAAACCCAGGGAATCGACGAGATACACGAAAAGCGGCGTGTCATCTCCCCGGTTGTTCGGGCCGAGCACACGACCGTAGAGAATCGTGTAAGCGCCTGCGCGCGATGCGCCCCAGTCCCAGGTCACTCCGCTCCACATTCCCCAGTTGTGATCGTGGTATGACTGCGCCAGGTCGTAGCGCTCGCACCGCGTTCCGATGCAGATCGTTCCCGTCGCACTCGCCCTGAGAGCTGGCACCGTGTAGCCCGATACGAAATCGCTCGAGCCGATCGATGCGCCCGGGAAATACGCACGCGGCGCCGGCTCGACCGTGAGATCCACGACAACCGGTGTTCCGCCGCTGCCCGGCGCTGTCGCGTGCACGCGGTAGCTGCCATCGGGCTGCACCGTCACGGTCGATCCGCCCAGTGTCAGGTCCGCCGAGCTGGTGGAGAATCGCACTGACTGTCGAGGGATGTACGATTCGAACTTTCTCGATCCCTTTCCTTCCTCGCGCAGGGTGATGGCGACGCTCGCACCCCAGCGATCCGAGCGCATGTCGCCGGCGACGATGAACGAGATGAATGCCCATCGCTTGCGATCGGACGACAGGACGTTGAAGTAGTGCCATTCCGCCCAGCTCGAGCGATTCGTGACGCTGTCGGGCGGCATGTGGAAGTGGTCGATCTCGTGACGCAGCTCGGCGAGCGTCGGGGAGATCCATTTGCGATCGCCGTCATCGTCCTTCCAGATTCCTGAACCAATAGTCACCGGTCCACGAACTGCCCTGGTACGACTCGGGATCTCGCCACTCGCTCTTGCCGGATACTCATCACCGTTCGCGGTGCGAATGTAGACGAGTCGCCCGTCGATCTGAGGGGCGACGGCGGCCACCGAAGATGCGAGTCGCTTCGAGGCGAGGAGCTGATCGTAGATGAACCGGCCGTGATCGATCGAGAAGAAAAGTCCGCCGACTCCGCCGGTCTTCATGACTTCAACGTCGAGTCCCTGGGGAAGAACCGTGATCGCTCCGCCTCCTACCAGCTTCTCATCGCGCGCCTGAGTCAGCAGCGCCTCACCAACGGAGAGGAGAACGATCATCACGCCGACGCCGATTCCGAACCCGAAGAAGAGGAGCAGCGACCTCCACGGCCGGTACACGATGTTCCGCCACGCGAGGAGCGAGATCATGCGTCCACGATTACGCCGTCACGCATGTGGATCTTGCGGCCCGCTGCGCCAGCGAGATCCTCGTCGTGTGTCACTACGATGATAGTCGTCCCGTCCGCGTTGAGCCGCCCGAACAGCGCGATGATCTCCGCACCGGTTTTGGCGTCGAGCTCACCAGTTGGCTCGTCCGCAAGAAGAATCGCGGGCTTGTTCGCGAGCGAGCGCGCAATGGCGACCCGCTGTTGCTCTCCACCCGACAATTCCGACGGGCGATGCTTCTCCCGGCGACCAAGTCCGACATAGCTGAGGAGCTCGCGCGCACGATTCGAACGATCGGATTTGTTGAGTCCCGCCTCGGCCATCGGAAGCTCGATGTTCTCGCGCGCGGACAACGTGGGCATGAGATAGAACCGCTGGAAAACGAACCCGATGTTCCGAAGCCTGAATTCGGTCGCGTCGCGATCGCGCAT
Source organism: Gemmatimonadales bacterium (assembly GCA_039931395.1). Taxonomy (GTDB): domain Bacteria; phylum Gemmatimonadota; class Gemmatimonadetes; order Gemmatimonadales; family Gemmatimonadaceae; genus UBA4720. The sequence goes on along the minus strand of JBDTRZ010000012.1, from coordinate 46,521 downwards.
TCCGGCAACGCTATTCCCTCTGATTCGTACGCTGCCACGAGTCGGCTGATCGATTGCGCCTAGCAGGTTGAGCAGCGTGGACTTTCCGCAGCCCGATGGCCCGACGATCGCGACATAGTCTCCCTCGGGAATGTCAAACGTCACCCCGCGCAGTGCGTGAACGTACTCGGCGCCAAACTGATAGTCACGCGCCAGGTCTCTCGCTTCGACGACGTTCACGCGATCGCCTCCTGGCGCAAAGTCGTCGCTATCGGGAGGGAAGCCGCGCGATATGACGGATACACGCCGGCTGCGATGCCGGAGAGGGACAGAAGTCCAAGCGCCATCCAGGCTGCCTTCGGCTGAAACAGGAAGAAGTCGATTGCAACCGGAAGACCCGGAAAGCTCGACAGGATACTGTTGAGGTAGCGGGCTGTCAGAAGTCCAAGACCGAGCCCGGCAATCGCTCCACCGACGGTGATGAAGATTCCCTCGAGAACGATTTGCTGGACGACATGCGCGCGTGATACGCCGAGCGCGCGCATCACCGTGATCTCGCTGATGCGCTCGTTCACCGAGACGGTCATCAGTGTGGTGACGAGAAGAAATCCGACGAACAGGCTTACCGTGCCAAGGATGATCGCGAGCTGGCGGAAATAGCTCAGCCGCTGATCGACCTGTGCGAGAGCGGACGACGTCGAGATCGCGCTGACGCCCGGAATCGTTCGCTCGATCCATGTCCGCGTGGGCTCGACCTCCGAATCGCTGCGCACTTTCATCATAAACAGCGAGGCGTCGTCCCTGCGATCGGGTCCGCCCATTTCCTGGAGGGTCGCGAGCTGCATGGCGGTCGCCAACTGATTCGCCGCGCCGTAAAGGAACCGCACGCGTCCCGTGACGACGAGCTTTCGGGAGCCGGCGTAAGTACGAAGTTGAGGATCGTATCCGGTAGCAACGTCGAGTGTGTCGCCCATCCTGGCGCCGGTGGCTCTGAGGAAGTCGTCGTTGCCGGCGATCTCGTCAGGACCAAGCGGATCCTTGCCGGAAAGCAGCTCGTAATCACCCTGGACGCGCGGATCGATCCCCAGTGCTGCGCTGGTCACAACCCTGTCGCCGACAGGAATGTGGATTGTTCCGCCGAGGACCGCGCTTACAGTGACGATGTTCGGATTGGAGCGGAGTGTCGCTACGATTGCGCTGGTGTTCTCGATCGTCGCATCCGTGTCGAAGGGAAGCGTCCCCTTGGGTGCCAGTCGCAACTGGAAACCGCGGGACAGGAGCAGCTCGCGGAACGACTCTCGAAGTCCCGTCGACATCATCACCATGTCGAGAAGCATCGCCGCTGCGACTGCAACGCCGAGTGTGGCGAGAAGAGTCCGTGTGCTGTGCCGGCGAAGCGAAGACCACGCGAGTGCGAATCGCATCAGCGCCCAAACAGCGTGAGAGGCGGAGTTCTGACCAGCCGAAGCGATGCAAGCAGTCCAGCGCCGATCCCGAGGACGAGCGACAAGCCGACGGCGAGTGTGACAATCGGCGTCGTGATAAGCGAGAAGTAGAGCGGAGTGCGGTAGACTCCCTGGTAGTACCAGTTGATGAACTGCGAGGAGACCCAGCCGACTCCGACGCCAAGACCGCATCCGATCAGCGCCAGGAGCGCCGCTTCCGCGACGATTCCCCTCACTACCGTCGCGCGGGATATGCCCATCAGTCGTAGAGCCGCAACATCACGCCGGCGCTCCTCGACCTTGAGCAGCATGATGCAGAGGAGGAAGATCGCGCTCGCGACGATCGTGATGACGCCGATCGCCTTGTGAAAACGACTCACGACCTGAAACGTTCGCGATGTGCCGACGGCGATGTCGCGCGATCGATGAGCCCGGAATCCGAACGCGGCCGCGTTGATATCTGACACCGCGCGCTCTGTCGCAGCAGGACCGCGTGTCGCAACTGCGAACCGATCGACGCGATCTCCATAGCCGACGACTTTCTGGAGCTGGTCGAGATGCATCCGCACCTGGTACTCGCTCCGCGCGATATCAGCCGGATCGGCGCCGCGCTTCACGATGGCGGACACGATGACTGTATCGCCTCCACTCGCGCCCGGTCGTGCTGATACAACGAGACGATCCCCGATCGCTATTCGAGCGTCCTCGGCCAGTCGCTCGTCGATGGCGATTGTGCGGTTGGAGGGCTGTTGCAGCAAAAGCAGCGCGGCGGCGATTCGTATCAGCACAGCCTAAACCTAGCGGCAGGACAAAAAGACAAAAAATCCGTCCGATCGTTTTTCTTGTCTGTTGCAGTTCCCGCCTTCAGGGCTCTAGTGCGCGGGAGCGTCCATGTCCGCGAGCGGCTCCACCATCACCTGGGAAGCGAGAGCCGGTCCGATCGAAAGAAGATTGCCAGCCACGCGGAGCGTGATCGGACCTTCATACGGCGCTCTCGAGATGACGACAATCTCCGCGCCGGGAACTATCGCAAGCTCGGCAAGATACCTGAGCATCTCCGGATCGTCGTCGCTGACGCGCACGACGCGCGCGCCGTATCCAGCGCCGAGATCAGCCAGAGACAAGTAGATGGTCTCGTCCACCAGGCCTTCGCGTGAAGGAATCGGGGCGCCGTGCGGATCCACGGCCGGCTCACCGATCGCCGTCGCCATCCGGTCCACCAGCTCGTCCGACGCTGCGTGCTCCAGTCGTTCGGCCTCGTCGTGCACGCGGTCCCACGGATACGCGAGAGCACGGGAGAGATACGCCTCGATCACGCGGTGCCTTCGGATTGTGCGGAGCGCCGCGCGCCGGCCCGACTCTGTGAGAGTCACCCCGCGGTACCGCTCGTATCCGAGGAGACCCTGGTCCGCGAGACGGCGCACCATCCCGCTGACTGACGCCGGAGCGAGGTCCAGCCGCTGAGCGATGTCGTTCGTTGCTACCGAGATGGTGCCCCGGCCGATCTCGTAGATCGCCTTGAGATAGTCCTCGACAGGGCCGGTCAGGCCCTCGGGCGATGCGGTCTCGAGTCTAAGAGACGCACGCTTGCCGCCTTTCACTTCGCAACGCCGCCGCGACCCTTCGAGCTTCCGCGCACGAGGAGCACCGGCACCGTGGAAGAGTGCCTCACCGTGTGCGACACGCTGCCGTGGATCATGTCTCCGATGAACTTGTGCCCGTGAGTCGCCATGGCGATCAGGTCGCATCCTTCACGCACGGCAGCCTGCGCGATCTCCGAAGCAGGATCTCCGGAAGCGAGCAGCGCTTCCGCATCGACACCCTCGGCCTCGAGTCGCGACGCGATCTGCTCTATGTAGGCCAGGTCGTTCTTGATCTCTTCGCTCTCACGCAGCTCGAGCTGCGTGATGTTCCGCGCGGCCCAGCCGTCGGCCACGTGCATCAGTATCACCGACGAGTCGCAGATTCGCGCCAGCTCCTTCACGTGATCGACGATTGCGTCGTCGAACGGGGAATTCTCGACCGGGACCAGAATCTTTCGATACATGGATCAGACCCCCGTGAAGAACTGGACGAGCAGCCAAATGTTGAGCCCGGCGATTACCAGCGCAACCAGGTATGCGAGCGCCTTGAGCCACATCGGATTCGCGAACTCGCCCATCTTCACCCGGTCGGATGTGAATCTGACGAGTGGGAAGACGGCGAACGAGAGCTGCATGCTGAGCACCACCTGGCTGAACACCAGAAGTTTCGCCGTCCCGCTCTCGCCATACATGATCGCGATGATAGCCGCGGGTATGATGGCGATACCACGGGTGATGAGGCGGCGCATCCACGGGCGAAGCCGGATGTTGAGGAAGCCCTCCATCACGATCTGCCCGGCAAGCGTTCCGGTCAGCGTGGAATTCTGTCCGGATGCGAGGAGCGCGAGGGCGAACATCGTGCTCGCACCTGCGCCGAGGAGCGGGGTCAGGAGCTTGTATGCATCCTGAATCTCCGCCACTTCGCTGTGGCCGCTGGTATGAAAAGTCGCTGCGGCGACGATGAGGATGGCGGCGTTGATGAACAACGCGAACGAGAGAGCGATCGTCGAGTCGATGAATGCGAACTTCACCGCCTCTTTTCTTCCGGCTGTAGTCTCGTCGTACTTCCTCGTCTGCACGATCGACGAATGCAGATAGAGGTTGTGAGGCATGACCGTCGCTCCGAGTATGCCGACGGCGACGTACAGCATTGCCGGGTTGGCGACTACCTGAGTAGTGGGGATGAAGCCGCGCAACACTGCACCGACCGGCGGGCTCGAGAGAATGATCTCGAACAGGAAGCAGATTCCGACCGTCGCGACAAGCGTGATCACCAGGGCCTCGAGCAGGCGGAAGCCCTTGTTCTGCAGATAGAGAACGATGAGCACGTCGAGCGCCGTTATCCCGATGCCGACCGGGAGCGGAATTCCGAAGAGCAGGTTGAGAGCGATGGCCGACCCGATGACCTCGGCAAGGTCGCAAGCGGCGATCGCGAGCTCGCAGATGATCCAGAGGAAATAGACGACGGGCGTGGAATAGTGGTCGCGACACGCTTGAGCGAGGTCCCGCCCCGTCACTATGCCGAGCTTCGACGACAATCCCTGAAGAAGGATCGCCATCAGGTTCGACATGAGAATGACCGTGAGCAGCGTGTAGCCGAACTGCGACCCGCCGGCGAGATCCGTCGCCCAGTTGCCGGGATCCATGTACCCGACGGCGACCATGTATCCTGGTCCGGCGAAGGCGAGGATCTTTCGCCACCAGGTTGCTCCGGTGACCGGGATCGTGCGGTAGACTTCCGCGAGGGATGGGGTAACCCGGGCGCGTTTCCAGCCGGGTTCGGGCGTGAGTTTTCCCCCCGGTGCTGGAGGAATCAGCTGAGTTGCCATCTATTGGCTAAAATTGAAATATTGAGAAATGAGAAATAAAATTAGGATATCCTAACTTTTGCGCAAGTACTGGCTCAACAGGCGTCGGCCATTGCAGGGAACGGGTAACGGGTAGCGGGTAGCGGGTAACGGGTAGCGGGCAGCGGGTAGCGGGCAGCGGACAGCGGGCAGCGGGTCTAGCCGAGAAGCGAGAGCAGGCCGGATAGTATCCTCTCCGTCATCCCCCACACAACGTAGCCCTGATGATGAAACGCGAACCGGCTCATCTCATTCCCGCCCGAATGAACCGTGGTATCGCGCCATACGGACCGATCGAGCAGGACAGACAGCGGCACCCAGAATGAACCCGCTACTTCGGGACTGAGTACAGGATCCGCCACTTCGTCCACCAGGAAGATGAAGGGTCGCACCATCACGGCAGGAAGCCGCACTGTTCGCGGCCGCAGGTCGTTCAGTGTCCCCACCAGGTGCGCGCCCTGGCGGAGATCCAGCTCCGTCTCCTCGAAGGTCTCCCGCACCGCGGTCTCCAGCATCGAGTCGTCCGCCTGTTCTTCACGGCCGCCGGGAAACGCGATCTGCCCGCTCCACGGATCGCCCTCGTAGATCGCACGCTGAATGAAGAATATCTCAGGCTCGTCCGATTCTCCGAGCCGGATCAGTATCGCGACAGCTGCTCGCCGCGCGGCGGAATCATCGGCTTCAATCGGACTGTGCGCCGCGAGCGCACTTTCGAGGCGCGCGATCCGCGGGTCGCGGCGAAGACGCTCCAGCGAGCTCACATCCCGCTGTCGGTCAGACTCTTCCTGAAAAACTCGACCGTCCCCTTCGTGACCGAACCGAGCGTCGGCGTGATCTCCGGAAGCGGATGCTTTCCACCGAACGAATGGTCGACCCCCTCGAGGATATGGATCGCCGCTGTATCCCGTGCCAGCGACGAAAGCCGCTCTCCCTCGCTCACCGGGACCGTCTCGTCGTCCGCGCCGTGCATGATGAGCCACGGCACACGGATGCTCGACGCTGCCCACGCGATGTTGAGCCGCGTCTCGCCGAATTCCTCCACTTCGCGCAGCAGCTCGGTGCTGAGCGGGATCGTATCGCCGGTCCGCGCGTTCACCACATCGATGTAGCCGCGCTGCCGCCAGTCGGCGACGGTCTCGGGTGCCCACCGATTCGTGCTCGAGATGGCAGCCCATGTCACCAGCGCTTTCACACCGGTGTCGCGCGCCGCCTGAAGGATCGCCACCCCACCGCCGCGTGAATGACCGAACAGGCCGTAGCTATCCTCGATCCAGTCTCGCACCCGCGCCTCGGCCACCACCGCGTCGAGATCGTCGAGCTCCTGCAGATACGTGTTGTGAGTGAACGCGTCGCGGTTTGTGAAATTCTCGCGATCCTCGCCGATTCCGCTTCCTGAAAAGTCGAACGTGATCGAGCGAAAGCCCGCCTTCGCCAGCTCTTCGGCGACGTGAGGAAAAAATGAAAAGTGCGCGAATCCCTTGAATCCGTGACAGATCACGACGGTCCCCGCGGGCTCAGGAGGAAGGCGCGCCTCGCCTCTGATGATGAGCGGCGCCTGCTCCCCTCGGTCCCGCCAGAGCTCGAACTCGTCCAGCTCGATCACCTTTCGACTCACCACTTTGCGCGCTCCGCCATCATTCTACTTCACCACCCGCTTCCACCCAGCCTCGAAACCCCCCTGACATCGAAGCCACGTCGGAATAGCCCATCTGCTGCATGGTATCGGCGGCGAGCGCCGATCGGTTTCCGCTTGCGCAGTAGATCACGACCTTTTTCTCACGCGGGATGACAGCTTCGACCTTCGTTTCCATTGTTCCGCGCGGAATGAACACTGCTCCAGGAATGTGGCCGAGGGCGTACTCGTTCGCTTCCCGGCAATCGAGATAGACGATGTCAGGATCCGGATTCTTCACCGAGTCGGCCGCGCTTACCTGCTTCACCCGCGCTTTCGCTTCGTCGATGAGATCCCTTCCACTCTTCTCTGTCATTGTCTTCCCCCGATTACATGAAGCGAAATGTCATCCGTGTCCAGCTCGGCGACTGCACCCAGCGGAATCGTCCACTGATCGCGGATGTGCCCGAAGGGCGCTCCGGCAAGGCACGGTATTCCCGCCTCATCCGCGGCTTCGGCCAGAACCTCGTCGATGGCTCGCTTGTCGGCGGCATTCTCGCTATCCGGCGGCCTGAAGTCGCCCGCCACAATCGCGACGCATCTCTCGAGCGCGCCGGCAAGCAGAAGCTGCCGCATCATCCGGTCCACCCGGTAGACCGCTTCGTCTATGTCCTCGAGAACGAGTATGGCTCCTTCGAAGTCGATCGAGTAGGGAGTGCCCATCAGCGACGAGACCATGGCAAGATTTCCTCCGGCCAGCCGCCCCCGTGCGCGCCCGGGCCGTAGCACTGTGGCGTGCGGAGCCGCTCCGCACGAGTCAGACTGATCGACCACCGCTCGCTCGAGTGACTGACGCGAAAAGTCGCTGAGAACGCCGCGCGCGGTTGGCCCATGGAACGAAACGATGCCGCATTCGCGGTGAATCGCGGAATGAATCGCCGTGATGTCGGAGAAGCCGACCACCGGTCGCGGACGTGCCCTGAGCGCGCCGTAGTCTATGTCACGCAGCAGTCTCATCGCCCCATATCCGCCCCGCACGCACCAGATGGCGTCGATGGTTTCGTCGGCAAGCGCGCTGTTGAAATCGGTCAGCCGCTGCCGGTCAGTCCCGGCCAGGTAACTGTGATGAGCCGAGACATTCTTGCCGAGGACGGGAGTCCACGAGAGAGAGCGGGCGTTCTCCATTGCGCGCTCGACCTGGGTTGGGTCCGGCAGAATTCCGGACGGCGCGACGAGCGCAACGCGCGCGCCGGGACCGAGCGGGCGCAGCGCACCGAACAGGGAGGAATTCATTTCAAAGGAAAATGATCTCCGGAAGAGCAACCGAGAAGTACAGAAGTTTCTCTCGGTCGCTTTTGACGTTTGGCATGTGCATTGCGCCCATTCCCCGCCTACTCCAGATGGAGGAACACATGGCAGGCAACAACGACGACAAAAGAGTTCGTGACCCGCTCGACGAGGGCGAGGACAAGTCGGATCGCTACAGGACATCCGGCAATCGCGAAGAAAGCATGAAGGAGGCCGGGAAGGACAAGTTCGGCGAGCAGAACCCGGCGTCGAGCGGAACCACTCCGCTCACAGGCGAGCCCAGTGATGGCGAATCGCGAACGGGGCCTGGTGGTGTCGAAGGCGAGGGAGGAACCACCTAGCGGGTTTCAGCTGTGCGCATTTTTGTCGCCGGCGCCACGGGTGTCATAGGAAGGCGGCTGGTTCCATTGCTGGTCGACGCAGGAGCGAACGTCACCGCCGTGGCGCGCACGAGCGAAAAGAGTGCAGCGGTCAAACGACAGGGCGCTACGCCTGTGCGAGTGGATCTCTTCGATCCGGGCGCTGTGGAAGAAGCGGTCGCGGGACACGACATCGTGATCAACGTCGCGACACGGATTCCGTCAGGCGCTCGCGCGCTCCTGCCCGGTGCATTCAGGGAAAACATCCGCATTCGGAGAGAGGCGTCGCAGAACCTCGCATCCGGCGCGATTGCCACCCGCGCGCGACGCTTCATCCAGGAATCGTTTGCACCCGTCTATCCCGATCGCGGCGACGAGTGGATAGACGAGAGCGTTCCGATTCAGCCCTCGAGCTACGTGGAATCGGTGCGCGACGCGGAGTCCGCAGCGGCCGAATTCACGAAGAGTGGAGGAACGGGCGTCGTTCTCCGATTCTCGTTGCTGTACGGGCCCGACTCGTCGCTCACGCTCGACATGGTGAATGCCGTACGGAGAGGACTCGCGCCCGCGTTCGGCGCTCATGACTCGTACATGTCCTCACTCTGGACCGACGACGCGGCGAGTGCGGTGTTCGCTGCCCTCAGCGTACCTGCGGGAACGTACAACGTCACGGACGACGTCCCGATGCGGCGTCGCGAAGCATTCGACCTTCTCGCGGCGGAGCTCGGAGTGAAATCTCCCAGAATGCTGCCGCGGTGGGTAACACGAGTGATGGGCTCCGCGGGCGACACCCTCGGTCGCTCACAGCGAATCTCCAACGCGCGCTTCCGCCAGGCCGGAGGATGGATTCCGAAGGTGCCGAGCCTGCATGAGGGATGGAAGCTGCTCGTTGCCGGCCTCGCGCGCCGGCCATCTCTGTCGCTGAGAGCGTAAGTTCCGGAGTGAGCGGAAACACAATTGCCGTAATCGCGGCACTCGTCTGGGCGGCGGCCGCGATCGTCACGGCAGTTCGCATCCTCAACTCGAAGTCGCTCGACGACGAGAGTCCCAGTCCGCCAGCTGACGCGCCCCTCGTGAGCGTGGTCATTCCCGCGAGGAACGAGGCACACAATATCGAGCGCTGCCTCCGGTCGGTGCTCACGGCGACATATCCGCGGCTCGAGATCATCGTCGTGGACGATCAGTCCGCTGACGGGACGGGCGACATCGCCCGGCGGGTCGCCGCCGGAGATGGTCGCGTTCGCGTCATGCTCAACGACGCTCCGCCGCCCCGGTGGTTCGGCAAGCAATGGGCGTGCAACACGGGCGCGCGCGTGGCTCACGGCGAATTCATTCTGTTCGCGGACGCGGACACGGTTCATTCGAGCGAGCTCATTGCGCGCTCGATCAACACGATGCTCCGGCGGAACGCCGATCTCTTCTCGGTGGCGGGGAGGCAGGAGCTCGGAAGCTTCTGGGAGAAGCTGGTTCAGCCGCAGGTGTTCGGAATGCTGGCGTTGCGATACGGTGGAACAGAAAGCGTCACTCAGTCTCGCTTCGTGAGCGGCAAGATCGCCAATGGCCAATGCATGTTCGTGCGCCGCAAACCCTACGAAGAGCTCGGCGGGCATGGGCTCGTGCGCTCTCATGTGGCCGAGGACATGATGATGGCCCAGCGTTTCTTTGCTGCGGGCAAGAGCGTCGTTCTGGCGGAAGGACGCAACCACCTCTCGACGAGGATGTACATGTCTCTCGCTGGGATCGTGGAGGGTTGGGGCAAGAACGTGTATGCCGGCGGACGCGATTCGATCCGCATGGGAAGGACGGGAAGAATTCTCTATCCCTTCATGCTGCTGAGTGCGCCTCTCTCGGGGTTGCTACCGGCAGTCGTTCTCCTGGCGAGCCCGTTCATCGCCCTTCCCGTCCCTCTTTTGATCTGGGCCGCGCTCACACAGGTATTCCTGCTGGCCTGGTGGGGCTACGTGTACGTGGGCATCGGGGAATCCCCCTTCTATGCGCTGCTCTCTCCGCTTGGCGCAGGCGTCGTGCTGTACATCTTTGTTCGCGCAATCGCGAGGGGCCGGCGAGTGGCGTGGAAAGGACGCGAGTACGTGTCGGCCTAGGGTACGGCCGCGCGGCCGATGGTGTTGGCATCGGTGCCGAACCATATGGATCGCGTCGGCTTGTTGAAGATCATGTGTCGAATCGTGAGGCCTCCGCTCTTCGACACCGGGGTGATCGAAAACCACGACTCGCTCTTCGGGTCGAATCCCACCAGCCGGTTTGGCTGCACTCCCGTCTCGACCAGCCAGATGCGGTCGCGGTCGTCTGATGTCATCGCGTATGGCAGCGACATGGCGGCCGACGGCAGCGGCCATTCCTTGACCGCTTTCGTGTTCGGGTCGAAACGGCCGAGCATGCCGCGAGTGTAGTCGCCGTACCAGAGTATTCCGTCGGAGGTGACGGCGATTCTGCGCGGCCGCGTCTTCTCGTTCGGCAGCGGGTACTCAGTGACTTTCAGCGTAGAAGGATCGATCGTGGCAATCCTGTTCGTCCCGAATTCGACGAACCACGGGCGGTTCTTCGGATCCATCACGATTCCGTAGGGCCGCGAATCGCTCGTCGGTGGCTTGATCACGTGCACCTGGCCGCTGCTTGTGACGACGTGCCCCACGTAATTCGAGAACTGCGCCGTGAACCAGATATTGCCCGACTTGTCCTGGATCAGCGTGTGCGGGTCCTTGACCGCCTTGTCGGGCATCATGTAGATCGTGCTCTTGCCCGTCGCGGGATCGAGCTTCGCGATGCGTCCGTTGCGATTCCCGGAATACCACACCATGCCGTCTGCAGCGACGATGAGGTTGTGCGGGTTGGTGCCGTCTTCGATCTCGAACCGCTTGAACTCGCCGTTGGCCGGGTTGAGCCACGCGACGTAGTTCCCCGCCTGTCCCACGAACCAGACGATGCCGTTCTTGTCCACGTAGGGATCCCGCGGGCGGGTCTTCTCCCACGGAACAGTCCACTCAGTTATCTGAACCGGGGCCGTCGCCGGAGAGGCCGGAGAGATGGATGGCCGCGGCGCGGTATCCGATGCGGGAAGCAGCAGCAACAGAAGGGCAAGTGACTTCATCGCGGTCTCCGCGGACGATTGAGGATCATATTCACCTTATCCGGCTGTTCGCCCCGCCGCCAGTCCTCGAATGTCATTTACGCGCTGGCTGCTCGCCGCTTGCCGCTCTTCGCCGTTGGCCCAGGCAGAAATCGCGTGCGCGGCGCCATGATCCAACTTAGTGTTACTGGGTAGACACAGCCTTTCAGGGAGATTCAGGGATGCGCCTCAGACCAATCCTCGTCGCCGCGGTATCGACCGCTTTCATCGTCGCCTGCTACAACGCGGCAACTGACCTCAATGCTCCGGACGACGGCAGCCTCACGCCGAGCGCCGCGCGTAACGCGCCTTCTCAGAAGGTCAAGGCGGTGACGGTATCGCCGTCCAGCGCATCGATACAAGCCGGAGCACAGGTTCAGCTCACCGCGACGTCGAAGCCACCCGGCACGACGAGCTTCGTATGGGCGAGCTCGAATCAGTCGGTCGCCACCGTGAATCAGAGCGGGCTTGTGACAGGCGTCGCGGCTGGAAGCGCCACGATATCCGCGACAGCGGGAGGAAAAACTGGAACCTCCGCGATCACGGTCACGTCCGTGCCGCCTCCGCCACCTCCTGGCGAGACGTTCTGGGCGGCAGGTGACATCGCGGACTGCACCAACAACAACGATGAGGCGACCGCCAGGCTGCTCGACGGGACGACGGGAACCGTGGCTGTGCTGGGCGACAATGCGTACGAGAATGGATCGACCACGGATTACAACAACTGCTACCAGCCGACTTGGGGAAGGCACAAGTCGCGCACCATGCCGTCGGTGGGGAACCACGAGTATCAAACGGCCAATGCCTCCGGCTACTTCGGCTACTTTGGCGCAGCAGCGGGCGATCCGACCAAGGGTTACTACAGCTACAACGCCGGCGACTGGCACATCGTCGTCCTCAACAGCAACATTGCCCGCGACGCGACATCAGCACAGATCGGTTGGCTGAGGTCGGATCTCGTCGCGAACACGAAGAGCTGCACGCTCGCCTACTGGCATCATCCGCGATTCAGCTCGGGCAGCAGTCACGGGAACGATGCGACTCAGCAGGCGTTCTGGGACGTGCTGTACGAGTTCAACGCGGAAGTCATTCTGAATGGCCACGAGCACAACTATGAGAGGTTCGCGCCGCAGAATCCGTCGGCGGTCGCCGACGCCTCGCGGGGAATTCGCGAGTTCGTCGTCGGAACGGGAGGACGCGGGCACTACGCACTTGGCACCGTCAAGGCGAACAGCGTTGTGTTCGACTCGACTTCATTCGGTGTGCTGAAAATGATTTTGTCGAACGGCTCGTACACGTGGCAGTTCATGCCGATCGCGGGGAACACCTTTACTGACTCCGGATCAGGGACCTGCCACTAGGAAAAGCAAAAGTCAACTGACTGGAACCGGATCAACCGGATTGCGCCGAATCAATCGGAAAAAATCTTGAAGAGCAAACAGGAAAACCTGTTGTAGCCCGTCAACGCGTCGTTCCCAAAGGTTTTTGCTTGATCCGGCTCCATCCGACCAATCCGGTTTCAACCGTCATAGAAGCTGCGGACAGGAAGTAGCTCGGCTGGGGGCAGAGAATGATTTTCCTGCGACCAGTGCTCGAACGATGTCGGGCTGCGGGCCGGCCCATCCCAGCTTCGGCGGGTGCACAACCTCGCGTCCGCCGCGCGCCTCGTCGAGCAGTGCATCGGCGTGGCGAACACCGCCCCGCTTCTCGCTGCGATCGGGTTCCCGTCACCTCCGGTTCCTGTAACTGACGAAGGCAGAGACACACTCGACCTTCCGCCCGGAATCTCGACGCCACTTGTAGCTCGCGGACGCGGCCCGTTGCGCGCTCTCGCATTTGAAACGACCCGAGCCGGAAACATTCGCGATGACATCTCCCGAGTCTCATCCCGGCTGTCGAGGCGCGCTCCCCAGCTTCTGTGGCTGCTGTGTGCCGTTGATCCCGCCACCGGCGAGGTAGGACTCGCGGCATTCGACTCCGGCGGTGTACGCCTCCGCGTGGTCGCTCTGGTGACGCGACGGGATCACATCGTCGACAGCGATTCGGAGACTCTCTGCGCACTAGCGGCGATCCCTCACCAGTCGGAAGCGCTGACCCACTGGCGCTGGCTGGAGATACTCGGTCGCGAATCCGTGAGCCGCAGGTTTTTCCACGCGCTCGAGCGCATCGTGCGGCGTCTTGCCGAAGATCTCTCGCCTCCGATACGCATAGAGGATGCGTCCGAGCTCGCACTGCTTTACGTGTCGCGACTGCTCTTCCTGTCCTTTCTCGAAACCAAAGGCTGGCTCGACCGGGATCACGGATTTCTCGGCAATCGCTACGCGGACTGCATGGTCAACGGGGGCTCGTACCACCGCCGAGTGCTCGCGCCGCTGTTCTTCGGAACACTGAACACCCATCCCCGCAACAGAGCACGCCGAGCGCATGAATTCGGAAGGGTACCGTTCCTGAACGGTGGCCTCTTCGCGCGATCGCCTCTCGAGAGTCGCTCCGGCAACTCCGTCTTCTCCGACGAATCACTCGGCGACGTTTTCGCCGAATTGCTCGCGAGATACCGGTTCACGGCGCGAGAGGACACGACTGCGTGGTCGGAGGCCGCGATCGATCCCGAAATGCTGGGCAAGGCTTTCGAATCACTCATGTCCTCGCATCGCCGAAAGACAAGCGGCGCGTTTTACACGCCGCAGTCGCTCGTCGTGGAAGTTTCCGAGGCGGCCCTGAGATACGGTCTCTCTTCGCCGACGGTTCCCGCGTTCGACGTGGGCGAAGCACTCACGGGCAGAATACCGGGTGCAGCTCACCGCAGCGAGTTGCTCGCTGCAGTCGATCGCATGCGCGTGCTCGACCCGGCATGCGGCTCAGGTGCTTTCCTCGTCCACGTTCTCGAGGAGCTGTCCGCTCTCCGAATCCGTCTGGGCGATCCCCGTCCCCTGCACGTGATCCGGAGGCAGATCCTGACGCGGTCGATATTCGGCGTGGACATCAATCCCACGGCCGTATGGCTGTGCGAGCTGCGTCTCTGGTTGTCGATGGCCATCGAAGATCCGGAGACTGATCCCCTCCGCGTCACACCGCTTCCGAACCTGGACCGCAACATCAGCCTGGGAGACTCACTGTCCGGAGCGACTTTCGCCCCGACGGCTGTCCAGAAGCGAGGCACCCGCATAGCGGCACTCCGCGGGCGCTACGCGCGCGCCACCGGGCCCCGCAAACGATCCATAGGTCGCGTGCTCGATTCGATCGAACGCGAGTGTGCCATCACCGGCTGCAGATCGCGCATTGCGCGGCTCACGCACGAGCGTCGAGACATGATGACTGCGCTGCGCTCGCGCGATCTGTTCGGGCAGCGCATGCCCAATGCGGAGTTGATCCAGCGGCTGGCGGCGGTGCGTTCAGAGCTGCGCAGCACCAGAGACGAGGCGCGCCGGCTCGAATCGGGCGGCGCGCTTCCCTTCACCTTCTCGACGCGATTCGCCGACATCGCATCGGAGGGCGGATTCAGCGTGATAGTCGGCAATCCGCCGTGGATACGCACTCGCAACCTCGATCCGCGCGAGCGCGAATCACTCCGCCACACCTTCAACGTCTACCGCAACTCCGCCTGGCTTGGAGGCATCGAGCTTTCCGGTGCGGGGAGAGGTTTCGCTTCACAGGTGGACTCCGCGGCGCTCTTCATCGAGCGGTGCATCGACTTGTTGCGCCCATCCGGCGCCGCTGCGCTTGTCGTTCCAGCGAAACTCTGGCGATCGCTGGCCGGCGGCGGAGTTCGGGCTTTCCTGCTCGAGCGCGCAGCGATTCGTGAGCTGCACGATTTGTCGAGCGCTCCCCGGCTGTTCGATGCAGCGGTGTATCCGTCGGTGCTCGTCGCGAGTCGTCGCACATCGTCAGCGGCAGTCCCCAGTCCGCCGATGATCGCAGTCTCACACGCGCGTCAGAGCACGACGCGTTGGACGACGCGCGCCGAACAGCTGCCATTCGACAGCTCAGAGGGAAGTCCGTGGCTGTTGATGCCCGACACCGTTCGCGCAGCATTCGATCGTCTCAACGAGGCCGGCGTGGCGATGGCACGTACCGCCATCGGTCGCCCGCTGCTCGGGGTGAAGACGGGATGCAACGACGCTTTCATCGTTTCTCTGGTTTCCCGCAAAGAGCCGGCAGCTGCGCACGAGACTCTTTGCGCAGTCAACGGAGCGACCGGATCAGGATGCATCGAGGCCGGGATGCTGCGTCCGTTGATCCGGGGCGAAAACGTAACGCCCTGGCGAATCGAGCCAGGGGACTCGCGGCTGATCTGGACACACGACGCGAGCTCCGGCCCATTGCGGACGCTGCCACCCGCAACGATGCGCTGGCTGTCACAGTGGCGTCGAATGCTCGAGCTCAGGAGCGATTCCCATGGCAGGTCCCGGTGGTGGATGCTCTTTCGCACCGACAGCGCCGATGCATCGCTTCCGCGCGTCGTGTGGTCAGACATTGGGCGCGCACCGAAGGCAGCGATCCTGCCCGCTGGAGATCCCGCTGTACCGATCAACAGCTGTTATGTGGTCCGCTGCGGCGCGGTCGAAGACGCGTATGCGCTTGCGGCTTTGCTCAACTCCTCCATCGCGGCCGCCTGGCTTGCTGCCATAGCGGAGCCAGCGCATGGCGGATACCGCCGCTACCTCGGCTGGACGATGTCGTTATTCCCCCTTCCGGCCGACTGGACGAGGGCACGGTCGATTCTGGCTCCGCTCGCAGCGAAAGGAGCCCGAGGTGAAAAGGTCATGGACGCGGAATTGCTCGAAGCAACACTTCGCGCATATCGACTGAAGATGGGTGACATAACCGCACTGCTGGAATGGAGCGATTGCGTGTAGACGGCTTCACGCTCGTCCCTCCGGAGCGCGCGCGCGACGCCATTGCGCGATTCATTCTGCAGAAGGGATCCGACGGATCTTCGGATGTCGCTTCGTCGGCGGAGCTCGGTCGAATCAGGCTTGAGCAGCATCAGCTTTCCGCCGCGACGCAATTGCGCATGGCGCTTCACGAGTTCGGCGGAGCGTTCCTGTGCGATCCGGTTGGAACAGGAAAGACGTACGCGGCACTCGCGCTCGCTCGCCCAGAGGAGAGAGTCCTCGTCGTCGCGCCGGCAGTGCTGAGGGAGATGTGGTCCCAGGCTTCACAGGAGGCGGGCCGCGCCGCCGGGTTTCTCTCGTTTGAAGCATTGAGCAGAGGCGCATGCCGGCACGGGGACATCGATCTTCTGATCGTCGACGAGGCCCACCACGCCCGAAACCGCAACACGATCAGGTTCGACGGCCTTTCGCGGGCCGCTGCCGGCGCGAGAGTGGTGCTCCTCTCGGCAACCCCAATTCACAATCGGCGACGCGATCTCACGACACTTCTGTCGGTCTTCCTTGGGGAGCGGGCCGGATCTCTCACCAGGGCCGAGCTCGGACGCGTCGTGGTGCGAAGGGAAAGTGACTCAGCCGTGCAGCGCATCGTTCCGCGCACCGAGCCACTGCGATGGTGCCGGATGCGCGAGGAGGATTCCATTCCGCGAATGCTGCTCTCGCTTCCGCCTCCGCTTCCGCCAAGAGAAGGAGGAGACGGTGGAGCTCTCATCATTCACTCGATGGTGAGGCAATGGGCGTCGAGCGATGCGGCACTCGCCGGCGCGCTGAGGCGCCGTCTGCGCAGAGCCATCGGGCTCATCGCAGCGCTCGAGGACGGAACGTATCCGTCGCAGCAGGAGCTCGCCGCCTGGAGCGGAGCGGAGGACGCCGTACAGCTGGCGTTCTCTTCGTTGCTTGCGCCGCCCACTGTGGAAGCCGCCGAGCTGCTGCCGATCGTGCGCGCGCACCGCGACGCGATTGTCATCATTCAGGATTTACTGAAGAGCGGGTCGGCGAGGGACGCGGAGCGCGCTGAGATTGTCCGCCGGCTTCGAGGGCTTCACCGGGATCGCAAGGTCGTCGCGTTCTCACAGTACGCTGATACAGTCGAGGCAATGTTCGGCAAGCTCTCGGCTGATGGTGAGGTGGCACTCCTCAGTGGAACGGGCGCGCGGATCGCTGGAGGCACGATCACGCGGCGCGAAGTGATCGCTCGATTCGCGCCACGGGCTTCCGGCAACCGTGAGCCACGCCGGGCTGAATCGATATCGATGCTTCTCGCGACTGATCTGCTGAGCGAAGGAGTGAATCTGCAGGACGCCGGCGTCGTGATTCACCTCGACCTGCCGTGGACGCCGGCGCGAATGGAGCAGCGACTCGGAAGGGTCGCGAGAATGGGGTCCGCGCACGAGAGCGTCTTCGCTTACGCGATCCGGCCGCCTGCGAGCGCCGATGCGATCATCGGGATCGAGGATATTCTCGATCGGAAGATGCAGGAGGCATCACAGGTGACGGCGCGGTTTCCGTCTCTCCTTTCGCTTGGTCACGGCAGTGTCGCGACTGAGCGAAGTGAAGCGCAGACCGTTGAAGCCGTACACGAGCTGCTCGCGACCTGGCTGACGCGAGATTCTCATTTCATGACGAAGGCGAGTGTATGGACTGCCGTGTCGTCGAAATTGTCGGGATTTCTCGCTGTCTGCGTCCTGCGCGGTCGCACAACACTTGTGGGCTGCATCGACGGTCGGGCGAGCGATGACCCGACGACAGTCCTTCAGTGCATGCGCAAATGTACCGGACCATCGCGGGACGCCGACGAGGCTGTGCTTCGCGGAGCGTTGAGCGCACTCGAGTCATATCTCGAAGCGACGAGAGCGCTCGACGTGGCCCGCACTCCGCCGACTGGAGCGGTGACGCCGAAACGGACAGCGCTGAAGCGGATCGCCCTCGCGGCCGGCCGATCGCGCCCGCACGAGCGCGCATTGATCTCAGCGCTCGCTGACCGAGCGCGTAACACGGTTCTTGGGACATTCGGCGCTTACGCCGAGATGGAGTTGCAACACCTTTGTGGGCTCGACCTGCCTGATGGAGACCTGCTCGAGCGCTTCGCGAATTTCCCGTGGGGGAAGTCTTCGTCGGCCGATGGATCCGATCCGGTAATTGAGGCGTGGCAAGCTGTTGCCATCGTCGTCTTCGGGCCGAGTCAAGGGAATGCGTTGTCGCCTGCAACGGAAAGCTGACGTTCCACGGATGGCCGCCGTTTACCGTTCGCCTCCGGCCGGGATGGGCCCGTCCGACCCCCGCAAGGAGGCTTGCATGCGAACCCGATTCACGTACCCCGCAGTTACGCTGGCCGTGATGACCGCTACAACACTCGCTGTCGTCAGCTGCTCTTCCGACTCGACCGCACCGGTTGCACGCACAGCGGCTGTCGATCGCGTCACCGCTTCTGTGCAGTCACAGCCGCAATCTTTTGCCGCGAGTTACGACTGGATGGGCAAGTATCACAACGATGCCCTCGCGTATGCGGAAAAAAAGATCAAGACGAGCAAGGCGACTTCGAAGGATGGCAAGTGCAAAGTCGGGCTCGCGGCACTCAAGGAGTTCCAGAAAGCGTTCAGCAAGTCACGCAAATCATCGGCATTCGACGATCTCACTCTGACCGACGGAATGTGCGAAGCGGCAGCTTCCGGAGGCCTCCGGGTTGCAGCCTCGCATCTGGTGAATCCTGCGCGGAATCCATTGGCCGCAAGCGCTTCGCCCGGTCCGGACGCGTACCTGTACCAGATCGAAACGGCCGTCGACGTGCAGCCCTCTCTCCAGGCGTTCCAGGGCGCCGTGCAGAGCATTCAGAACGCAGCCGCATCGCAGCTCGGCGCACTCCAGGCAGCTGCAGTCGCCGGCACAGGCTCGATCGCGACCAGCTCGGCAACATACTGGACCACGGGAGGCGGAGCTTCGCTGGGTGATCAGCCTGGCCAGTACTCGAGAGTCTCGGAGCCATCGGTGAGAGCGAGCACCGCAGTTGCACCACCGAACGTCGTTCGCTACGACCTTAGTCCGCGTTCCCGCAGAATCATCAAGGCCGACATCTCCGCCGCAATCGCAGTGCTTATCTACAACTGGTGGATGGGCGAAGCCGCACTGGGCGCCGCTGCCATCAAGGCGGCTGCCGCATCCTTGATCGCGGGCCTCTGGACTACCTGAGAGAATAGAATGCGCACTCACTTTCGCAGCGCTTCACCAGAGCTTTACCTCGCCGGCGGGATTGCGGTGAGCCTGGTCCTCGCGGCTGTCATGTCGCGGTTTCCGGCGCTGGCCTTCGCAGGATTCATCGCGATGGCAGGCGTCCTGGTCACCGCGGACGTCGTGCTCTATCTGCTGATGAAGATCGGAGCCATCAAGGCACCGAGCGACCGCGCGAGTTAGTCGTAGCTGACTGGAGAAGCAGCGAGTGTCTCCACTCCTTCACCGCAACCGCGGTAGAGGGGTGGAGAGTCTCACAGCGCGTCACCTCATCTGTTCGCATCGAGAGCAACCGCCAGCTTCGCCTCGGCGTCGCGCAGCTTGGCGATCCTGCCGTGCTTGAGATCGCGAAACGCCTTGAAAAACGGAATCACCCGCGGCTTTGTATGAGGCGAGAGAACGATTGCCGATGGAGTGTGCTCGGCCACTCCGGTGAAGGTGATCCACAGCCTGACGTGCGGATCGTTACGGCGCCACGGAAGCGAACGATTGAACACCACTGAGCGATCGCGCCATCGGTTGAGCCAGTGGGTCTCGATGTAGTGTTGCCAGTGCGGACTGTTCGAGTAAGTGAACAGAACATCCTTGCCGGGAAAGGCGGTCTTGAATTGACGGACAACCCACGCACGTCTCAGCCGTCTCATCAGGTATACGGCTACGATGAGACCGAAGACTGCGATCATCAACCAGCGAAAGGCAATTCCAAGTGTGGAGAGCATCGCAGTCATGAACGGGAATCTAGCCGGTGTTTCTCAGTTATCGAAGAACTCGACCGCTCCCGTCTCCAGGGAATACTCCGCGCCGACTACCAGGAGACCTTCGTCCTGAATCAGTTGCTCGAGCACTTCGGATCCATGCCGAAGGTGATCCACCGAAGCGCGGATGTTGGCGCGGACTGCGTGCCTGACAAGCGCATCCGGATCTCGAGCAAGGTCGGTCTCGAGAAGTCCCTCGACAGATGGCCTCACACGGTCGACGATCGCCGCAACGTTGCGTGACTGGTTTTCCGTAGGCGTTCTCAGCTCTTCGAGGGTTGCCAGGATTGCACCGCACTGGGAATGACCGAGCACCACCACAAGAAGAGTTCCGAAGCGCGCCGCCGCGAATTCGACGCTGCCGACCTGGGATGGAGCGACGATGTTGCCCGCAACACGAATGACGAAGAGATCTCCCACGCCCTGATCGAACACCATCTCCGCGGGGACACGGGAATCGGAGCATCCGAGAATGATTGCAATGGGCTCCTGAGTGTTGGTCAGCTCGGTGCGCTTCGTCTGATGCAGAAAGACGTCGCTGCCTTGCACATGGGAGGTGAACCTCGCGTTTCCCTCGCGCAGTCGCTCGAGCGCTTCGCGCGCTGGGATCATCCGCACACCATGTCAGGGGTTTTCAGTACGCTTACGGAGAGCGGCCAGGTAATCATCGATGGTGGACGTATGTCCCATGATGAACCTCGACACGAAACGGAAGATCGGATTGTATACCTCGCCGTTCTCGGTGATTCGGAGTGCCGTCGAGTCGCCGCGCGGCGTCAGCTCGTAGGTCCAGCTTCCTCCAAACGCAAGATTGGTCTCCGCGATCCTCGTCACGAGCCGGCTGTCGGGAACGCTCTCTTCGATTTCATATAGTATCGGTCCATCCGATCCTGTCTCGCGAAAGCGCCTCTTGCCGAGTGTGTCGGGCACGTGCTCTACAGTTTTGACCGACGAGCGCCACTGAGGAAAAGAATCGACGTCAGTGATCAGCTCGAAGATGGTGTGTGGCGTCGCTGCGAAGACTTCTTCCCGCGCAGCGTGATGCTTCACCGGCAGCGACCAGCCGACGACGAGGACGAGCAATACGATCCCCGCGAGAATCGCTGCGGCTGTGAGGGCGTATTTCACGGAGGTGTTTTAGGTCGACAAGCAGTGCTGGTGAATGAAATGAACCGCCATTGCGCCTTCACCCACCCTTGGAGCTGGAGCGGTCATTCGCTCGCTGGACGAGGAGCCGGCTCCATCACGAGCTCGTCGATGTAGCACCACGCCCAGTCCTCCCCGGGCTCGAGGCTGCGCACCACGGGATGGCCTGAAGCGCGATAGTGCGCCGTAGCATGCTTGCCCGGCGAGCTGTCGCAACAGCCTACATAACCGCAGCTGAGACAACTCCTGAGATGAACCCACCATCCACCTATCCTGAGGCATTCCTCGCATCCCGCAACGTCATGCGGCCGGACGACCCGCATTTCCTGTACGTGCGCGCAGACTGGCATCCGATCTCCTCTCGGTTGTTATCGATTCATCGAGTCAATCTGCGATCATTACTCTCGCGCTGCTCGAGTCCCGACGAGTGCTCCGGCCCCGATCAGCAAGGTACTCAGCACGGGTCCGACGGGGGACGACAGCGTGTTGACGGCAACGGCGGTAGCCGCGAGAAAGCCGGCAGCCGCGCCCATCGCTACTGCTTTCCGCCGTGATGGCGGCACCCATCCGCGCGAGGACGCCACTCGCCCGGTCGCAACAGCCGCAAGCAATCCCCCGATGATCCCACCAGCGAACAGGCCAGATTGTCCGAAGGCGTGGCCGACGATCGAGCCGAGCGCCCCGCCAAGCCCACCGAGCACAATCGCCGTGATGAACAGCAAGACCTTCGACCGCATGGAAATGAGCATCTGGCGTCACTCCGGATTCTCGCGTGTCTTGCAGCTACTTGCCGTCACCCGCGCCGCTTGAAGAACTGAACCGCCTTTTCGTGTTTCTCAGCAGCCGCGCGCGTCTTGAAGGTGCCAAGATTCCGCCGCTTGCCTGTCTTCGGATTCTTCTTGCGCGAATAGAGGCGGTACTGGCCGTCTTTCAGCTTACGGATCATGCGTTATTCTCGCTTATCTCCCTCACGCCTTCAATGAGGCGAGAGACTTCCTCTGCCGTCGTGTACATCGCACAGCCCGCACGCACCAGCCCTGATTCGGAAAGTCCGAGCCGCTCGACAACGGTCATCGCGTAGAAATCGCCGTGCGACACGAACACGCCGCACTCCGCGAGCGCGCGCGCAACGTCTCGGGAATCCACTCCCCGGACGGTGAATGCGACTGTCGGCGTGCGAGGGACGCCCGGTGGCGGGCCGTAGAGAGTCACGCCGGCAATTGCGGACAGCTCTTTCCAGAGCCCCGTGATCAGCACGTCACCGCGCGCGTGAAGCTCACCGAAGGTCGCCTTCAGCCGCTGGCGTCTCGACGCAGCGGCGCCACTCATGGACGCGAAGAAGTCCACTGCGGCGCCCGCTCCTGCAATCCCTTCGTGGTTGAGCGTGCCCGTTTCAGCTCGCTCCGGCGCAATGTCATGCGCGGGCAGCAGTCTGGGGAACGGGATCGATTCGAGCAGATCGCGCCTTGCGTACAAAACACCAATGTGTGGTCCGTTGAACTTGTACGCCGAACAGGCGAGGAAATCACACTCGAGCGCACGGACGTCGGGAAGCGCGTGAGGTGCGTAGTGCACCGCGTCGACGAACATCAGCGCGCCGGTCTCATGTGCCATCTCGGTAGCGGCCCGCACATCGCTGATCGTGCCGAGCGCGTTCGAGGCTGCGCCCATGGCGACCAACTTTGTCCTGCCGTTGAGATGGCCCTCGAAATCCGTCCAGTCGAGCTGGCCCGTCTCCGGTATCATCTTCACGGTGCGTACACAAAGCCCGAGCTCGAGGGCCAGCTCTCGCCACGGGTCGACGTTGGCGTGGTGGTCGAGCTCGGTCACGACGATCTCGTCGCCGCGCGCGAGTGCGCGACCGAGCGCGCGAGAGAGATGGAACGTGAGCGTCGTCATGTTCGCGCCGAACACGATCTCCTCAGGCGACGCGTTCAGAAAGTCAGCGAAGGCCTCGCGGGCCGCCGCTATCGCCGCGTCGGTCTCGGCACTTGTCGGGTAGGCCCAATCCGTGTTCGCGTTGTGATGGTAGAGGTAGTCCAGCATCGCTTCACCCACGCATCGCGGCACCTGCGTTCCACCCGGTCCGTCGAAATAGGCGACAGGATGACCATTGTGCACGCGATCGAGCGCGGGGAACTGCGCCCTGATCTCGGCGACAGTCGCAACCTGTGATGGATCGCGACGAGAAGCATCAGTCATTGGCTCTCTGATTCCGGGCGGTCAACATTTGCACGATGTCGTCATGGCCTCGACGGGTCGCGTACGCAAGTGGTGTCGCCCAGGGAGGATCGTCGGGAAGGTCTGGCTTGGCGCCGCGCGCAAGCAGCAGGTCGACCGTGCTCTTCCGGCCGGAATTTGCCGCATATCCAAGCGGAGTCGTTCGAAGCTCTTCATCGCGCACGTTCAAATCGGCGCCGTGGTCAATGAAAAGAGCAGCGCTTTCCACGTCGCCATCCCCCGCGAACCGGTGCAACGGAGTGATGAGCTGCCAGTTGGGCCGGTTGGGATCCATTCCATACTCGAAGAGGAGCTCCGCCATGTCAAACGGTCTCGAAACCGTGACCCGTTTGGGAAGATCCGGCTGGTATCGCAGCATCAGGCGGACGAACTCCTCTTGGCCGTGTGAGGCAGCGTTCTCGAGGGCCTCGGGATCGTCCGCCAGCATTGCATTCGCAGCGAACAACGGCGCTGCGGTTTCGACGTCTCCGTGAATGGCAAGAATTGTCACTGAGCGACCGATCCCGGTGGCGACAATGTCCTCATAGCGCAACCCGCCACCGGGCTGCATGTGGATGTTCCATGTCACGCCGTACGAAGCGAGCAACTCGAGCGACTTCGTGTCGCCATTTGCGATCGCGATGCTCACTGCGTCTGCCGAGCTTTCGACTTCCGGGTTCGGATATGCACCATGCTCGAGCAGCAGCCTGGCGATCTCCAGGTGTCCGTTGTATATCGCCGAATACAATGCGTGTCCGTGCGGCGCGATGCCTTCCTCGGGAAGATTGGGATCAGCGCCTCTCTCGAGAAGCAGCTCGACGACGTCCCGGTGTCCGCGAGCCGCAGCGTTCTTGATCGGCGCTCCGCAGCCGATGTAATACGAGTTGTAATCGGAGACCCGATTGACGAGCGAAGGATCCTGATCGATGAGCTCCCGAACGCGCTCGATGTCTCCCTTCGCCGCGGCCATTCCGATATCGACGTAGACACGCCGGCCAACGAGATGTTTGTAAACATCATCGGGACTCGCTGCGGTGTCCTGCGGCACATCGCGCCAGCCGCGGTACGTGTAGTCGCCATTCGTGAGATGAATGGGCCGCGCGCCGTCTTCGCGGCGCGCATTGATGTCTGCACCGCGCGAAAGCAGCTCGTCGATCATGTCGAGCTGCCGCGTCATCACCGCCCAGTGGATCGGCTGACAGGATCGCCCGTCTCCCTCGTGGATGAGCTCGGGCGTTTGGTCCAGAAGATCTCGAACTTTTTGCAGGGTGCGTTCACGTATGGCTACAGCGACCACTTCTCCCTTTGTCGACGCGCCGAGTCTCGAGCACGTGGTCTCGATCAGCCTCGCCATCTCGGCGTACCCGCGGTGGCGAGCGAGCTCGAGGAGATTGCCGAAGACGAGAGGATCGGCGCCGTGGTCCAGTAGAAAAGCCGCGACCGCGACCTGGTTCTCGCGAACCGCAAAGGACAGCGGAGTTCGATACTCATAGTGGGAGCGCACCAGCGAGGAATCAGCCTCCACCAGTCGCTCTACCGCCGGCAGGTCTCCCGCTATGCACGCGCAGAAGAGCTCCCACACATCGGTTCCGCGACCGGGAGACCATAACCATGGCTCCCTTCGCTTCAGTGGCTCAGGGCGGATCATCCGACGTAGCAGCGGATTCTGCGCGAGCGTGGGACGCAACGATCTCGCGAACTTCGCCGACCGACGGCATGACGCCGAGAAAGGCGAGAGGCCCGCCGCTCGCCACTTGCTCGCCGTCCACCATCACCTTGAACTCGCCGTAGTGCCCACTCTCGGTCTGCACGTCGACACCGAGCTCCCGGCGCAGGTCAGCCGCCACCCGGGCGGCCTGGATACCAGTGATTCAGTACGAGCAGCGGCGTATCGTGACTTTCACAAGCGACCTCCGAATGCGTGATATATGCGCCCCGCGATCGAGCGCTGCAATCAGGAAGGATCAGCAGACGTGGGTAGCTCGTACCAGATCTCGATGATGTATCCGTCCGGGTCTCGCGCAAAGAGATACGGCTCACCGGGACAGAACTCGCCCTTGTCCACAATCGTACCGCCTGCGTCCCGCACACGGTCGGCCGCTGCATCGATCGCTGCGGGGTCGGTGAGGCGAAACCCGAAATGCGCGATGTCACCGGACGTGCCGCTCGCATTCGGCCTTTTCTCGAACACGAGGACGTCACGAGCACCTGGGGTCTGGGCCTGCAGAAACGCGCCGTCCCGGTACACCGCGACCATGCCGAAGACGGCCTCGTAGAATCGGAATGCACGCTCGACATCCGCGACGCCGAGCGCGAGGTGAGTCAGTCCATATGTCGAAACGTGACGGGGAGCTTTTGTCATCGCGCTCGAAGGTAACCCTTTCAGCGGGACGCGATTGTCATCTATTTAGAAGAGACAGCGATGCTCTCACTTCTGCGATTGTTCGATCTCCGCCTGGCGGGAGTGGTGCTGCTCTTCGGGGCAGCGGGCTGCGCGCACACATCGCCCGCCTCACCGTCCCGAGACGGAGCGCTGCTGATAACCGGCATTACAATCGTCGATGTGGCAGGCTCCGGATCGGTGCGCCTGAATCAAACGATCCTCGTCCGTGGTGATCGCATCGCAGAGGTTGGTGATGCAGGGTCGGTAGAAGTGCCTTCCGGGGTGCGTGTCGTCGACGGGCGAGGAAAGTTTGCGATCCCGGGGCTCTGGGACATGCACGTGCATTTCATGAACACGGGCCCCTCCGCTCTGCCGCTTTACATCGCGAACGGAATCACGAGCGTTCGCGAGATGGGCGGATATCTGGACAGCACGCGCGCATGGCAGGCACGGATGGCCGCAGGGACGATGACTGGCCCCAGGTTCAAGACACCGGGGCCGATACTCGAAAACCCCCGCTATCTGGCTGGCGTGCGCGAGCGCGACAAGGGACTCGGCGGACGGCTCGCGCCGCGTGTGCTGCCGTATCGCATTGGCGTCGCCGATTCGGCTGATGCGAGCCGCGCTGTGGATTCATTGCGGAGGCTCAGTGTCGACTTCATCAAGATCCGCACGGTGGCATCGCCGGCGAGTTACCGAGCCATACTGAGTGCGGCGAAGCAGGCTGGACTAACGGTTGCGGGCCACGCTCCGGGAGTGGTGAGTCTGGCCGCCGCGTCAGACGCCGGGCAGAAGAGCATCGAGCACGGCTTTTACCCGCCTACTTCATTGCTGCCCGATTCTGCTCGATCGGACATCCATGCACGCTTCGCTCGCAACGGCACCTGGTACACTCCGACGCTCACTGTGTCGCGTGCGGTGCAGGTGCAGCCCGATTCCGCGAACGAGTTGATCTGGGGTCCTCGAGCGACGAGCCTCGATCCCGCACGGCAGTACGCATCCGACTGGCTCCTCGGTTGGTGGCGAATGCAGGTGGACGAGCGAGAGCGTGAGTCGGACAGCGCGCGCGCGAGCAATCGGCGCGCATACGAGAGCAGCCTCGCCGATGTCCGTGAGATGTCAAAGGCAGGCGTGCGGATTCTCGCCGGCACGGACGCCGGCTCCGTTCTCGTCTACCCGGGCTTCACGCTGCACGAAGAGCTACGCCTGCTTGTGGAAGATGCGAAGCTCACTCCGAGCCAGGCTCTATGGTCGGCAACTCTGGGACCGGCACTCTTTTTCGGAATGGAGCGGGATCTCGGGACGATAGAGCAAGGCCGAATCGCTGACATCGTCCTGCTCGATTCAGATCCATTCTCGAACATCCGGAACACGCGGCGGATTTCCGCGGTGATTCAGGGGGGAAGGCTTTTCAACAGAGCGGCTCTCGATCTGCTGCTCGAGGGTGTTCG
The DNA here is from genome assembly GCA_039931395.1 of Gemmatimonadales bacterium. GTDB lineage: Bacteria > Gemmatimonadota > Gemmatimonadetes > Gemmatimonadales > Gemmatimonadaceae > UBA4720. The sequence goes on along the minus strand of JBDTRZ010000012.1, from coordinate 19,189 downwards.
CCGAGAGGTGAGCCACAACCGCTGATTGTTTTCGCAGTTTCCTACAGCAGCTCGGCGCAGTCGAGATCCCTATAGGCCGCAAGCGCGCACTCGAGACGATGGAACCACGCTTCCGGATTCATGCCGCGACTCCAGAGAACAATCGGGAACGTGAGGTTGCGTACGACGCTCAGACGGTAATCCAGCATGAGGTCGTCAAAGGAGTATCCTTTCACTCCGCGCCCAAGCAACACCTCGTGATAGAGGCGAAGCAGCGGCACCTCGAGCTCGCGGCGCCGGCCGGGATACCAGTGGAGCGCCATCATGAAAGCGAGATCTCTGGCGCCGACATCGATGTGCCATAGTTGCCAGTCGATGAGAACGGCGGGCCCCTCACCGGAACGCGGAAAGAGAAAGTTCCACGAATGCGCGTCGCCGTGGGTGACGGTCAGCGCACGAAATTCCACCAGACGCATCCACGGCTTGAGGGACGAGCTGAAGACGGTCTCGAGTATCTGACGCGAGTCGGCAGTGATCGCGTCACCCCGTGCATCGAGGAACGCGGGCAGATGAGTCGCGATTCCCTGGACCATCTCGGTCAGACTCTCGGTGCTGTGGAGACTGCCGAACGTACGTCCCAGCGAGTAGGCCTCCCACCATTCCGCGTGCACATGAGCCAGCGTTTCGACCGCGCGCTCGGACTGGACACGCGACGGCGGTAGCGGCCACGCCGGGTGGTCATGTGTGGCCCGGAGATCCTGGAGCACAAGGGTCTCGGGAGCTCCATTGCCTGCATCGACCGTGGCAAGACAGCGAGCGAGCGGCGGCGATCCAATCGTGGGGGCCAGCCGGCGGTAGAACTCCAGCTCGCGCGCGCCGGCGTCTGGCAGAATGGACGACACGATCGGCGATTTGACGACGAGCTGATGCGGCAGGCCGGGCGGCGAGTCGGACGAATAAGTTGCAGTGACAAAAGCCAGCCGCGAAACGGGAGTCTCGACCTCACGGTCAATGTCGATCGCTGTCACGGTGCCGGCCGGCAGTGCGCCCGATGAGTGCAGCAAGCGGGAAAGAACTTCGGGCGAAACCGCGCTTTGGTGCATCATTGCGAAACCGCTCGGGGATGTCATGAATCAGGGTTGCCGACTGCGATGGAGACTGCCAACCACAAATGACTGTTGAACGTCCAATGTTGCAACTGTTATCATCCCACGAGTGCCTCGGCCCCCATTCATTTCCGCCTTCACGGTAATTCGGAACGCACGCATACTCGGCTACCCGATTGCCGAGTCGATCCGCTCGATACTGCCGATCGTCGACGAGTTCGTGATCGGCGTCGGAGAAAGCGAGGACGACACGCTGGAGCTGCTGGCATCGATCGACGACCCGCGGATCAGGATCTTCGAATCCGGGTGGGACATGAGTCGGCCGAAGGGAGGGCGCCTGCTGGCCGACAAGACCAACGAAGCTCTCGACCGTTGTTCGGGGAAATGGTGCTTCTATCTGCAGGCTGACGAAGTCGTTCACGAGCGAGACCTCCCGGCCATTCGCGCTGCATGTGAGGCACACTCCGATGACGAACGAGTGGAAGGACTGCTCTTCGACTACGTGCACCTCTACGGCAGCTACTCCATCGTCGCCACAATGCGCGCCGCATACCGTCGCGAAGTGCGAATCGTGCGACGCAGCTCCGGCGCGCGAAGTGTGGGAGATGCGCAGAGTTTCCTGATCGGCGGCAAGCGAAAGCCGCGTGTGCGACTCGCGAATGCGACCATCTATCACTACGGATGGGTGCATTCTCCCGAGCGCCTGCGTCGAAAGCGCGCCAATCGCGCGGTGCTCTACGAGCGGCCGGAACTACTGGACGGCATCGAGCAGATGCCCATTCGACAGGTTTACGGTCTGCGCCGTTTCCGGGGCAGTCATCCCGCCGTGATGGCCGACATTGTCGCTCAACAGAATTGGCAATTCGAGCCGCGGCTCGACTTAAGGCAGTGGAACCGGAGGGACTACAAGAATCTCGCGAGCGACATGCTGGAGCTCGTCATTCGACGGCGGCTTGGAGAAAGAAAGTTCTACACCCTTCTCGACGGGGCGTAGCCGCGACGCTGTCTTTCTAGCGAAAATCCTCTCGTTGCTCGCGAAGACGGGCCGCCAGTATCTGCACCCGGTCATCGAGCCGCGGATGCGCGACGATGTCGAAGTTCTCCAGTACCTTATCGGACGTCAGGTCACGGTCTGCCTCGAGATCCGTGGCGACAGAGCGCGCCAGCGCCGGCCACTCGGCGACGCCGATCGGCCCCGGAGGCCAGCCATGGTTCCGCGCATGCACCCAGCCGTCCCAGAACGTGAGCGCGATGTGAAGCCGGCCAAGTTCTGGCGCGGTGCCGGTAGGAAACCTGTGCTCGACGGCGTCAAACCGCCGGCCGACTGCGTCGTATTGTTCCTTCTCATGAGCCGCAGCGTCCTGGCGCAGTTGCAGCACCAACGTATCGCGTGCCTCGGTGTAGTTCATCATCTCCATTAAACCTCTGCTGCCTCGTCAGGCGGTGGGTTGCGGGGTGTAGGATTCCAGATAACCACAACCCTCGCAACGAAATGTGGTGACGGGCAGGTGTGCCCTGCCTTTGATCTTGATGCCTGTCCACTTGCTTCGCTCTGGCGGGCCTTCGATCCATTCGCTCTGGATTCGCGAGCCATAGGTGTTGTCGAGGATGAACCCCTCATCCATTTGCGATCCACATTTTGCGCATTTGAGACTGAAGCTGGCCACGGCGGACTCCCGATTTGGTGGTTTCCATTTCCTGCGCTTTTATTGCTTGCCAACAGGTCGGCTGGCCGGCGGCTCCGTCGCGCGTCGCTCGATTGCGCGGAGCCACATTCGCCGGATGAGCGCGCTTCCAGGATATATCAATCGCCAGTAGACGGCGAAGCGCCGCTTTGCCGACGAGCTGTTTGCAAAGACCCGAGTTTCTGTGGAGACACGAGAGCCGGCTCCGTCGGGCTGAACGACGAAGTTCATCGCTGCGATCGCAAACCCGGGAGGCAGGCGGGTCCGAAACAGGTCCGGCGTAACCGACCCACGCGCGCTTCGCGGCGCCACTACCACGGTTCCGATGACAAGCTCTCTCTGTGCTTCGTCAGCGAGCGACACGAAGCCGGATCGAGTTGCAACGTCGATCAGCGGTTCATCGCTTCCGGCGTTGAGAATGCTCTCGGGTTGATCACGTCCCCCGCGTCTGATCCAGGTGAGAGTGCGAAAGAGAGAGATCTCGTCAGCGCTCACACGCTTCAGAGCATCGAATGCCTTTTCAGGCGGCGCGGCGATGCGGATGTCGTGAACCTCGTTGAACTGCCACACTGGAACGAATTCATCCAGATGTGACTCAACGCGCGTTACCCGCGATTCAGGCGCCGGAAGAAGAAATCCGGTCACAACAAGAGCAAGACCTGCCCCGGCGATTCCCAGTCCCTGCGATCGCCTTCGCACGCCGACGAAGTGCATCGGCTTCAACGCATTGAGCAGTCCGATGAACGCAATGCAAAGCCCGATGTAGACCAGCGCCGAAGCAGCCACGTCAGCGCTGATCCGTTCGCAGGCTCACGCCTTGGGCTTCTCGAAGTTGAACATCCAGCCGACACCATACTTGTCTGTGAGCATTCCGAAGTGCGCATTCCAGAACGTGTCCCGGAGCTCCATAACGACGGTCGCGCCGTCGCCGAACTTCCCGAAGAGCTTCTCGATCTCGTCCTGACTCTCGCAGTCGACCGAAGCCCAGAAGTTGTTTCCCTGCTTTACCGGCATCCCTGCTGGCGAGTCGGACGCCATGACCACAATCGAGCCCTTCGAGAGCCTGGCGTGGACGATCCGATCTTCGGATCCCGGCGGGCCCGGCGGGCCCGGCACGCCCGCGTCCTTGTAGCTCTGCATGGTGAGCTCGGCGCCGAGGCAATCCGCGTAGAACTTCATCGCTTCACGCGTGTTGCCGTCAAAGTTGAGGTAGATGTGGATCGCTTTCATGCGTCGGTTCCTCGGAAACGGGTCAACGGGCTGCGCGCATCTGTTCTGCAAGCAGCGCGGTGCAGTGTGCGGCCAGGCCAGCGCTGTCATATTCGGTGCCGTTCGTCGCGCGCCACACACAATCGTCGGTCGGACGGTCGATTGGCTGCAGCACAAGCTCCTTCACGATGGTGGCGCCTTCCCGGTTTGGAGATGAACCACCCCGCGACACGGTACCGCGCCACACGATTATGTGCAGCTCGCCCAGACCTGCCTCGCTGCGCGTGCTGACGAACCACGACACGCTCACGGCCGCGTCGGCACCCTGAAGGACGCAGCCGCTAGGCGTGCGGTGCTGCTCGACAGGAACACGGATCTTCTCGCCGCGCTTCAGTACACGTTCAGGCGCGAGCTCGTCCAACAGCGCCGTGACGGCCCGCTGTACTGCATTCTTGTCCTTCGCGCTTGGAGAAACGGTCCAAAGCGGCGCTCCGGGAGTACGTGGATTACTCATGGGTCAATGCGGTTGGTCGCCAGGCGACTGTGAGCATGCAATGAAATTCGATTAGAGCGGCCCTCCTGATTGTCCTGCGATTTCAGCGCCAGTTCGTCGTGTCTTCTGCGACGCCAGACGTTTCAGCACTGCCGGACGCGTTATGTCCTTGAGCGCATCCTTACCAACCCAGCGCTCCGTTGCGTTGGATGACTCCGCCAATCGCCGCGATGTCTCGATCGCTGCCTTGTTGAGCGCCTGGTTCCGCCTGCCGATTGTGCGCAGTGCCCAGCTCACTCCCCTCTTCACGAAGTTCCGATCGTCGGTCGCAGCTCGCTCGATGAGGGCGAGCGAGCGGACGAAGGGCTGGTCCGCGGCACGCTTGTCATGAAGCGCAACTGTGGCAAGCAGCGCGAAAGCCGCTCGCTTGACGAACTCGTCGCGCCGCTTGCTCCACTGCTCGATCTTGCGCCAGGCATGAGGTGTGCGATCGAACAGGTGGAAGCATAACGTATCGCAGATGGCCCAGTTGTCGAAGTCGCGCGTCCAGCTGTCCATCTGCGCCGCCGTGACCAGCTTTGGATCGTCGACGAAGGCGGTCAGCATGCGCGCCTCGTACCAGCCGGTCTTCCAGAGAGCGAGTGCGAGCTCGTGGTCGCGACCGAGGCGTTTGCCAAGGTCCCGGAGCGAGGCTACGGATACGCCGAATACTTTCGGCGCCACGATGCCGTACCGCGCCATCCCCTCGCGATTACGCTTCGTACCTCGGCGTTCCAGCAACAGAAGTGTTTCGTTTACTCGATCGGATGTCGGGGTCATTCCGTACAATACTGCAAGGAATCACGGCAGGATGAGATGCAGGTCTCCGAATTCGTGCCATAGATAGCGTTCGCGCAGTGCGCTTTCATAGGCGAAAGCCAGATGATCGCGGCCGGCGAGGGCTTCGAGCATCGAGAGATGTGACGCCTTCGGTGCGTGAAATCCCGTCAACATCGCATTCACCGCATGAAAGCCGCGTTCCGGGGTGATCACCAGGTCGGTCCAGCCCCCTCCGGCCCGAACGGTTCCATTTTGCGATGCGACAGTCTCGAGCGCCCGTACCACCGTTGTTCCGACCGCGATGACACGACCTCCTGTCGAGCGCGCCCTGTTTACAGCGTAAGCCGTTGCATCCGGCACTCGATAGCGCTCGGGATACGGAGGCTCATCGGATTCGACACTCGAAACTCCGGTGTGCAGGATCAAGGGCGCGACCCGCACGCCATTCGATGTCAGCCGCTCGACAATTTCGCGCGTGAACGGTCGGCCGGCCGAAGGCATTTCGGCGCTGCCGGGCTCCTTCGAGAAAATCGTCTGGTAATACGGCAATGGCCACTGGCTCGGCACGTACGCGTAGCGTATTGGCGCGCCATGCTGAACCGAGTAAAACAAAGCATCGCCTGGCAGCGTGAGCTCGGCAATCCAGAGTCGGACGCCGGCGATGGAGAATTCATCGTGCGCATAAGGTTCAACGAGTCGAGCCGTGGCTCCGGCGGGCAACCCGATTCGCTCTCCGGCCTGGGCGTCGAGCATCGGACTGGTTCCCTTCTCCGAATGACGCCGGAGCTCCACCACCCATCGCCCTTCAGACAACGGCGTGGAAAGGTGCAGCATGATGTTCCTCGCGCTGGCGTCCCCGGCTTCACGAATCGCGTTGAACGCGGCGTTGAGCGTCGCACTCGCGTTGACTACGAGGACGTCGTTGGGAGCAAGAAGCTCCGGGAGATTGGCAAAGCGCGAGTGAATGATCCTGTCGTCATTGACGCGGGAGACCATCAGGCGCACCCCGTCGCGCGACAGCCCACGCGCCTCTGGCGGCTCATGCGCGGACAGCTCGTCGGGAAGATCGAACTCGATCCCCGCTTCGAGTGTCGTCATGCAACCTCCAGTGCGGGCGGCGCGAGTGAAGCGGCGACATAGCGGCCACTTGGCAGATCACTTTCGAGCAGCGTGATGAATCCGGGCACGCGCTCTTCGGGCAGCGGACGGTCGCTGATGTCCTCGCCCGGGTACGCGGCCTGATGCATGTCCGTGCGGAGGTCGCCCGGATCGACCCAGTACACCTTGATGTCCGGATTCTCCGATGCGAGAACCGCAGACAGCTGCTCGAGCGCGGCCTTGCTGGAGCCGTAGCCACCCCAGCCCGCGTACGCATTGACCGCGGCGTCGCTCGTCACATTTATCACGCGTGCACCGCGCTTGAGCTCGGCCCGAACTGCCTGGAGAACACCGAGGGGTGCGACGACATTGGTGTCGAAGACCGTCGTCAGCGTATCGAGCGGGTAGTCGAGGAGCTCGGGTTGAGGGCTCGGTCCCAGCGCGCCGGCGTTGTTGATGACCGCATCGAGTCCGGCGTGTCCGCGAGCCAGCACCGCCAGAGCCTTGCGGTGGTCCGCGTCGGTGACATCTCCGGCAATCGCGGCGATATGCGTGCGCACTGCGAGCTCATCGCGTACGCTGCGCAGCCGCTCCGCTTCGCGAGCGGTGAGAATGAGATTCCAGCCGCGTTGCGCCAGACCGCGTGCCAGCGCGAGCCCGAGTCCCCGCGATGCGCCCGTGATGAGCGCCGTGCGCTCCTTCGTGAAGTCATTCTTCATGATCGTCCCCTTTCCATGTTGCCGTTCTGCGAATTCAGGGAATTCTACAAGTTCAAGTGAACTTGAAGTCAAGGGGTGAACCGGACATATTGGAGGGCATGGACTGGATGCTGAACATCGGTGAAGTCGCGCGCCGGAGCGGGGTCGCAGCGTCCGCCCTCCGATTCTACGAGGAGCGCGGACTGATCAGCTCGGAGCGCGAAGGTGCGGGACAGCGACACTTCCCTCGCCCGGTGCTCCGCCGCATCGCATTCATCGTCTTCGCGCAACGCATCGGATTGTCACTGGACGAGATCGCGGACGAGCTCCGCAAGCTTCCTCCCGATCGGGCGCCGACCGGGCGCGACTGGTCCCGCTTGTCGAAGAAGTGGACCGCGCGCATCGACGAGCGCATCGCGGAGCTCGAGCGTCTCAGGGAAGGCCTGACGCAGTGCATCGGATGCGGGTGCCTCTCACTGGACCGCTGCCAGCTGTCGAATCCCGGAGATCGTGCGGCTCGGCTTGGACCGGGGGCGCGTTACTGGATGGGCGACCGGCCGCCGCGGCGATAAGTCGCCGGGGCCCCGGACTAGTCTCCAACGGTGGCGACGCACTCTATCTCGACACGTCCGCCAAGAGCCAGGGCGGAACAGCCGAATGCGCTTCTCGCCGGCAGATGTTTCGGAAAGTGCTCGACGTAGACGGCATTCATGGCAGGCCATTCTCGCATGTCCGCCATCATCACCGTGCACTTCACCACCCTGTCGAGCGACGATCCGCGTCGTTCCAGAATCGCCTTGATGTTGGAGAGCGTCTGGCGTGTCTCCGCTTCGATTCCGCCGCTGACGATCTCGAGTCCCGATTGCCCAGTGCCCATCTGACCTGAAACGAAGAGGAGATTTCCAACGCGCACCGCGGCCGAGAACGGCAAGCCGGTCCTGCCCGGCAGTGAGAAGTACTCGGCTTCAGTTGAACGAGCTCGTGAAGGATTGCTTGGCATCGGTTGAATTCCCGCCGGGTGAAGGAAAGACGCTACGGAATGTCGCCGCGCAAAATTGTGGCGAGCTTGTCGGCGTCGATGTTGCCGCCGCTGACGATGCAGACCACTCGTTTCGCCTCCGGCGAACCGGTGAGCACCGCTGCGACTGCGGCTGCTCCCGCGCCCTCTGCAACTACTCGGCAACGCTCGACGAGAAGCTTCACCGCAGCAGCAATCTGCGCGACCGACACCACTACCGATCCTGCGAGAAGCGATTTGACGAGCGGCCACATCTCGGCGGAAACGGCGGCACTTCCCATTCCGTCGATGAACGTTCGCGTGTACGTCACCTGAGCGGGCGCGCCGGCGGCGAGTGACGCACTGAGAGGAGCTGCTGTCTCGACCTCTGCGGCGTAGACCTTTGTGCCGGGACTCACCGCCCGCGCCACGGCGGCGATGCCGCACGAGAGTCCGCCGCCCCCGTAGGGAACGATGATGGCGTCAACATCACTTAGATCATCGAAGATCTCGAGCCCGATCGTTCCGTTGCCGGCCATCACCCCTCTGTCAGCAAAGGGATGGACGAAAAACCCATCCATTCCCGGATAACCGTGATCGACGAGTATCTGCCACCACTCGTCGAATGGAACCTTGATGACCTCGCCGCCGAGTCGCTCCACGGCGTCGGTCTTCGTCTTTGGCGCGTGATCCGGAACGATGACGCGACAACGCACACCGAGCCTGCGCGCGCACCACGCGACGCCCTGCGCCATGTTGCCGGCGCTCGCTGTGTAGACTCCTCCTTTGAGCGCACTCTCGCCCGCAAGCGCGATTGCATTCGCCGCCCCACGCAGCTTGAATGAGCCGATCGGCTGGAGGTTCTCGAGCTTGAGATAGACTTCCCGATCGCCACTGTCGGCTTCGAGTCGCAGCAGCGGCGTGCGCACGACGACATCTGCCAGGCGGTCGCGCGCCGCCTGAGCCCCTTCCAGTGTGACTGCGGAAAGGTCACGAGTCATCGTGCCGACTGTCGAAGATTCGCGCTGTCATTCCGGTCCTGGCCAGGCTGATGCAACGATAACGGCGATTCCCAATAACAGCGAGGAGATACGATGCTGCTCATCCGCGAAGTGTTCTATTGCAAGCCGGGTAAAGTGCGCCCCATGGTGGAAAAGTTCCTCGCGATGTCCAAAATCAACGAGAAGCTTGGCCTTGGAAAGATCCGCGTCATGACCGACTTCTGCGCCGAGCGATACTGGACGATCGTGTCGGAATTCGAGGTGGCGAGCATGCAGGCGTTCGAGGCGATGATGCAAGGTGAGGGGCAGACCGAGGAATCCAACAAGGAGTTCGAGGAGATCATGAAGGGGTACCACGATCTCATCGATCACGGGAAGCGCGAGATCTACAAGATCGAGGGGTAGCCTGGACCCCAGCCCTGTGCGCGCATCCGGCCGAGAAGCCAGGAAGCTGTGATCCACAGCAGCGCGAGTGTGAGCCACGCCACCGCCGAATTGCCGAGCGCCAGGACACTCGCTGGCGCCGCGGCTGACGGGACGATGTCCTTCGTGTTGTTCACCGCCGCGTGAAGCAGCATCGCGGGCAGCAGGTTTTGCGTGCGCCAGAAAACCCAGGCAACGATTACCGATAGCGCTGTGACTTGCAACAGGTACACAGGGAACGACTGGCCCAGCGTGTCGGCAGCTGGTATGAAAAAGAAAGGCAGATGCCAGCTTGCCCATATCACGCCGAGCAGAAGGCTGGCGCGCGCGAGCCCCATCCGCGCGGTGAGACGCGGAAGCGCGTATCCGCGCCAGCCGATCTCTTCGCCGGCCTGCACCAACGTCGAAATCACGACAGCCATCACCATGATGTACCACGGCTCGACGCCGAAGCGCGGCCATGCGCCGGTCGCGGCGCGATGGATGAGAGCCACGGTGAGCTTGATCGCAACCATGTAGAAGGCGGCAAACAGATACCACCTGGGGTCTACACGTTTCTCGAAGAGGCCGCGAAGAAACGCAATCGTCCCAGGCCGCCCTTCGGCGCGCTCAGTGAGCGCGATCGCGACCAGCGATGGAGAGATTGTGCCGAGGAGGAACAGCGCGCCGCGAAGTGCTCCCGTTTCTACTGGAAGTGCTCCGGCCACTATATAGCAGGTCCACGCGACGACGAACGTGAGCGAGAAAAACTTCAGGAGGGGAGCGACATCCACATTCATGCGCTTACCGCGGGAGCCCTCGCGTGATTCTGAGAGCGTTCCGGGAGTACACCTTCATCAGAACGCTGTCGGGAAGATCGATACCGTAAAGCTTCCAGAAAGCGTGATAGGGACGATAGTAATCGAAGTACTCGTCGCGCGTCTCGAACACGCGCCAGTAGTACGGATACTCCTCGGGCTGGAACGAGTCCTTACCGAACATGATTCGATCCTGATACTTGACGAAAAAGTCGTGCGCGGCGTGCGGCTGTCGCCCGATGTCGTACAGTACCGCGCCGACTTCCGTGTAGACGTTTGGAAACTCGGTGAGCAGCCTGCCCACGCGATCCAGATCGTTGGCCTGCCATCCCATGTGTGCCGCGACGAATGTCGTCTTCGGATGTTTCCGAAAGAGGTTGTTCCTCTCCGTCATCAACTCGTCGAAGCTCGGGAAGTTCTCGGGCGGATACCGGCGCCCCGGAAACAGTGAGAGCTCGAGCCATCGCTCATTCGTGTAGTCGATCGGCCGGAAGAACTCCTGCGGGTCGGCGGTGTGAATGAACACAGGGATTCCCAGCCGTGCGCAGGCATCCCAGATCGGGTCGAGCTCCGGGTCGTCGATTCGCAATCGAGACCCGTCCGCTTTCTTGTAAGTAAGCCCGAGACTCTTCCCAATCTCTCCAACCCCAACCGCGCCGGCCGCGATGTCTGACTCGAGCTGCTTCACCGCCTTGTCCGCCCACCCTGGTCCAACGTTTCGAAAGTCGATCCCGGCGAGAACACGCACGCGATCCTTCATCCGCGGCGACGCACGGATTGCAGCGACAGCGCGTTGCAGCCGTTCACCCGAGAGGTTATCCGCTGCCACCATCAGCCGAACATTCAAACTGTCGAGCGCCGCGCCGAGCTGTGCGAGGCCCTCCGCGGAGTTGATCAGGTCCTGCGGGTGACCGTGGTAGTCGATGACAGGATACTTCGCGGCCCTGACCCGGTGCGCCGCAGTGACGAGCGTCGAATGCGGACGGTAGTCGAGGATGCTGGGAGCCGGCGCTTGTGGTGCCCGGCAGTTGTGAGGGCGGATTTCGGTCGTGCCCGGTGGACATGGCTCACCGGCTTCGACGCGCGTGTCGCCTTCCGCCGGTCGTGCGGGCGATTGTGCGACCACAGTTCCTGCAACAGCGAACATCGCGACGAGAGCGATGGACGACCGAAGCACGCTAACGCACCACGCTCACCCGGTTTGTCCCGCCCGCCTCGGCCGGCGCGCTGTAAACCGAATCCACCACTGCCTTCTTCGAGGAGCCGCGTAGAACGATCAACGTAGTGTTGCCGGTGCCGGCCGGTTGTGCCGCTGAGGTGATCGCACCCCAGGCAGCAACGTCAGGCCCGCCGTTGTCGCTGAACTTCGCGCTGTGGATCTCGACCTCGACGCGGTTGTCGAACGCTTTGGCGGCAAGCGTGCTGACTCCGCCGTACGCTCCGATGCCGGCACGCGTTGGAAAGACGGTGCCAAGCGGGGCAGTGTTGTGCTCGAAGCGGCTGGCCAGCGCCGAGAATTTCACGAAACTCCCGCGCACGACGCCGGCACCGGTGGTAAGTCCGGCGATCAGGATGCAGCCGTTGCCGTTCGCATCGAAGCGGTCATTCTTCGACTCCACCTCGACCGTCGCCGAGTCGCTGCTGACGTTCGCTGCAAGGCAGCCGGCGATGTTACCGTGTGCGTTGTTTCCCTTGAAAGTGGCGCGAATCTTCGCGCCCTTCGCACCCTGCAGGTTGGCGATGCGCATGCCCTGACCGGCGCCGGCCGAGTTGTTGACGAGCTCGTTGTGAGTGAGCACGACATCGAGCACGCGTCCGGCCGCTGCAGCGCCGATGTTCCGTATGTCGAACCCGCGCGTGTTGCCGGTGGCCACCACGTTCGCGATCGTCACTTTCGTCGGACCCGCCTGAAGCAGGTCTGTTGTGATCCCGCCGGCGCCGTTCGCCGCGTTTCGCACGGTGAGCCACTCGACCTTGTTGTTTCCCCGACCCATACGCACCGCACCCGTTACGATCCCGCCGTCTGTGAGGGCCGCGGCCGACAGAGTCGACGCGTCGATGACTACTGCACTCTCGTCACCGGGCTTGCCGGCGAGCGTCATGTCCGTCTGAAGCTCGAGCCGGCCGCCGTGAGGCTTGCTGCCGTCGAGCATGTAAATGCCCGGCGCAATCGTGATGCGCTTGCCCGCGTTGGCGGGGTTGTTGACCGCGGAGTAGAGGCTGTCGAGCGTGGGCACTGCGAGCTGCTGGGTCAGCACCACCGCGAGTACCGGAGCGTCCATGGGTCCCGCGGGCGACAGCGAATCTCCGGAGCAGGCAACGACAAGCACCACAACGACACCGAGTGAGAAACGGATCAATCCATTCGACATGTGTGAGCCTGAAGTGGGGAGTGTGGGTCGCCCTTCGGGAACACTGAATCTACGAGAACGCCCGCTCATAGAAAGGCGGTGGCTCTATTCCCAGCGACCTCAGGTAAACGTATCCCTGGCCACGATGATGGATCTCGTTGTCGATGATGTAGAAAATCAGCGCATGGATGGGCATCTCCCACTGCCCGAAGGCCGTGTCCGTTTCCTGAAACCGCGCCGCGGGGATCGCCGGCCAGAGCCGGTTGATCTCATCGGTCGTTGAATCCCACAGCTCGAGCAAGCCTGCCTTCGTTTCAGGCGTCTCGTATTTCGTCGACGGCCACTCCCTTGTGATCACACCTTGAAGAGTCGGAACAGCCATGCCGATGAACTCCATCGTGAGCTGCGCGAAGGTTCGCATTCCGCCGATCGAGTGGTTGAACAGATCCTTTTCAGGAAACGCATCGATGACGCGACGGGTGAGGCCTCTGTGCCCCTGCCAGTGATGCAGGAGCTGTTCGGCCGTGATGACGGGCGTTGAAGAGGATTCTGTTTTTGCCGAAGGCATTCGTTTCTCCCTTTGTTGCTTGAGATACCTGTGAAAGATGCGCAATCCCGAGAGCGACTGTACTATATGGGCCTTGCGTTCACGCGCTACCGGAATGGAGCCAGCCAATGCCACGCGACCCACTGACACTCATTTTTGTAGGCATCAAGAACAGCGTCATCGCCCTCGAAGATCGAACTGGAGCTGAGGTTTGGCGAGCGCGACTTCGAGCGTCCGATTTCGTGACCGTTGCGTGGGATGGCGAGGCCCTGATCGCTGCCAACAGCGGTGAGGTCTATCGGCTCGATCCGCTGAGCGGCGCCATCATCTGGCACAATGAATTGAAGGGCCTGGGCCGCGGGTTCGTCACACTTGCGTCCACACGTGCGCCGAAGATTCCCACCGAGAGCTACGTGGTCGCGGCGAAAAAGAAGCGCGCTGACGACGAGGCCGCGGCAGCGGCCGGCTAGATACGTTGCTCGACCCTTCGGGGCAGCTCACTCCACTCAACCAATCAATGCGATATCACTCAGCGAGTTTTGCGCTGGCCCTTTCCGCGATGGTCGCCACGTCTCTTGTGGCTCAGGCGCCGATGCGCGTCGCTCCCAGTGGGCGCGCCACGGCGGAAGTCACACTCACGCTCGTGGACAGTGTGGCGCGAGCGGCCGCGAAACCATCCATGATCCGGATCGACTACGGCCAGCCGCACCTTCGCGGCCGAAAGCTTCTCACCGACAGCCTCATACCGTACGACAAGCCGTGGCGCACAGGTGCGAACGCCCCGACGACTTTGACGACCGACGTCGATCTCGTCATCGGCGGGAAGAGCTTGCCGAAAGGAACGTACGTGCTGCAAACACTCCCGACGCGCGCCGGGTGGAAGCTCCTCGTCCAGAAGCCAGTCGAACTACCACCGGGCACGGACGCACCGCCGTACGATCCGGCAAAGGACCTCGCGCGGATCGACCTGCGCCAGAGCGCGCTCCCGAATCCGCTCGAGAGCCTGACGATGTGGCTCATCCCCTCGAGGCAGCCCGGCGCTCCACGAGGTGAGCTGATCCTGGCTTGGGGTAACATCTCGCTCGCGACGGATTGGTCCGTGAAATAACGCGCCGCTACGCTGTGCTCGTAGCTGCTGGCCTGGGAGTTGACACGAACAGGAATCGCACTCAAGTCTAGAGCTGTGACGACGGAGGGGATAGTGACTCGCAGGCTTCTCCAAACAACATTGGCCTTCGGCTTCGCTTCGGCGGCTGCAGCGCAGGAGCACGTTCATTCCCGGGACACCGCGGAGAAACTGGGAACGGTTCATTTCCCCACCTCGTGCAGTGCCTCCGCTGCGCGGCAACTCGATCGCGCTGTAGCATTCGTTCATTCGTTCGAGTTCGGCGCTGCCATCAAAGGGTTCAACGAAGTTCTTGCCGTCGACTCGTCTTGCTCCATGGCTCACTGGGGAATCGCGCTAAGCCGGTGGAGCAATCCCATGGCGGCTGGTAACCGCTCCCCGGAACAGCTGCGGCAGGGGAGGCTCGCCGCCGATGCCGCAAAGCGCTCCTGGACGCGCGCAAGCGAGCGCGAGCGTGGATACATCAATGCGGTGGCTCAGCTGTACGATGATTTCGAGCACCGCGACCAGCGCGCCCGAGTCGTTGCCTACGAACGTGCCATGGGCGAGCTGGCTACCAGGCAGTCCGCCGACACTGAAGCAACGATCTTCTACGCTGTTTCTCTGGTCGCTTCGGCACTGCCGACCGACAAGACATACGCCAATCAACGAAAGGCCGGTGGCATACTCGAGGCGCTCTGGGCAAAGCAGCCAAATCATCCCGGTCTCGCGCATTACATCATCCACGCCTACGACTTCCCTCCGCTGGCGCGAGAGGCGACCACTGCTGCCCGCCGCTACGCGTCGATTGCTCCTTCAGCCGCGCACGCGCTGCATATGCCGTCGCACACTTTCACACTAATCGGAATGTGGCGGGAGTCGATAGACACCAATCTTCGTTCAATCGAAGCAGCAATGACGAGCGGGTCGATCGCCGAGGCGTTGCACGCCTGGGACTACGCGGAGTACGCCTATCTGCAGATACGGCGCGATTCGGCGGCGAAGAGCATCGTGGAGAAGTTGCCGGCCCTGGCAGCCCCCTTCGACCCCAACGCAATCACCGGTGCCGCGCCCGGATCGGCGGGCGTGTTCGCGCTGGCCGCGATCCCGGCGAGATTCGCGCTCGAGCGGAGGTCATGGGCGGAAGCCGCAGCCCTCGAGCCTAAAAGCAGCGCATTCCCGTGGACTGAAGCGATGACATATTTCGCGCGCGCACTCGGTGCCTCGCGCATTGGGGATCTGACGAAGGCGCGCGGATCGCTCGATTCGCTCTCCGCCATTCGCGATCGGCTCGCGGCAAAAGGCGAGGCGTACTGGAGCGAGCAGGTCGCGATCCAGCATCTCGGCGCGCGGGCATGGCTCGAGCTCGCCGAAGGACAAAAGAATCTGGCCCTGACCCACATGCGCGAAGCAGCAACGCGCGAAGATGCCAGCGAGAAAAACGCGGTCAGTCCAGGGTCGGTCGCGCCTGCTCGCGAGCTGCTGGGAGAAATGCTGACGGAGCTCCACAGACCCGCGGAAGCACTATCCGAATACCGCGCGGCCCTTCGCAAGGAACCAAATCGCTATCGTGCGATCGCAGGCGCCATGCGCGCGGCCGCCGCAGCGGGCGATCGCAAGAGTGAAGCGAAATTCCGCGCGCAACTCAACGCGCTGAGTAAAAGAAGCGACTGAGTTACCGCTTCAGTGCGTAGAAATCGATCACCTGATCGATCGCGTGACGACACACCGGACAGAACGGAACGTTGTCGCGAGTGAACATGATGCAGTCGATTGCGGGCCTGTAGAACGCCTTCGCATCGTAATTCGCGCCCTGGAACGCGCCAACGGCCCGAGCGTATTTCGCCGAGGCGAAAAGTGCAGAGTCGAACGCCATCTCCTCCCGGAACAGTGCAGACATTTCGGATTCCGGTCTCCGGTCGGCGCGCAGCTTCGCACGGCGCTGCTGCAGCGCACGGGAATACAGCTCGAAGCGCTCCTTCGGCCACGGTGTGGGGACAGGCACGCCGGGTGTTGCGAACTGGCGCCACTTGAGACGCCTTCGGTCGAGCAGCGCGGTGACGTTTGGCTCCCAGGGCTCGACTATCGTTGTCGGCGGCTCGTATGCCACCGGTGAGGTGAAGTACTCGTCTGCCAGGCCCGCGAAGTGATGTCCGAACTCGTGAACGAAGAGGTACTTCGCCCAGTCGTTGTCCACCGCCACCGTCGAGTAGATGTTGTACAGACCGCCGCCACCGTACGTGTTGTTGTTGACCATGATCGTCGCGAACTCATACGGCGCCCAGGAAGCGATCGTGCGGAACGCGCGATTGTCCATCGTGAGCACGTAACGCTCCGATCCGAACACGTCGTACGTCGCGCCGACCGGCGACGCGACATGTACACCCGTCGAAGGACGTGAAACGCCCGACTGGGGAGACGGAGGACAGATTCCCCAGACGTTGAAATCCTTTCGGCGGCTTCTGTACGGCTCGACGGAGAATAGCGCCGCCGCCATCCGTTGCGCGTCTCGCGGAAACTTTTCCTGGCACTCCGATGCGGTGTAGCCGTCGCCGAGGAGCAGAACATCCACCTTCACACTCGGGTCGCCGTTATGCACGACCTCGATAACCCTTTGTGCGGGCGGAACTGATCGGTCGATGAATTGATCGGCGGGATCCAGCCTGGTGCGCCACACTTCGACGAATCGATTGGCCTGGTCCCGCTTGAAGACAACCGCGTCCACGATCGCAGTGAGCGCCGGGAAGCGCAGCGATTCGTGAAACGTGCGATTTACCTTCGCGGCCTCGGCCGTCGTCGTCCACTCGGCAAAGATGGGACTGTACCCACGTGCGAAGAGAACACGTCCCTTCACATCGCGCAGCTCGAAGCGATACGTGCCGAAGCCGCTCGGATCGATGTCGCGGCCCGTTGCACCCGCCCATGGCAGCGGCTCGACCAGCAACTTGTCGACGCTGAATACTTCCACGCCGCGGCCACCTGTGTGATGGAAATCCAGGCGCCACGTGGCGCGCGGGCTCGCCGCCGGCGCGGCTCCGACGGTCAGGCACAGGAGCGCCGCCAGTACGCGTTTCATCGGCACGCGATGGTTCGGTCCGCCGTAAGTTTTGCGAGTACGCCCATCGTTCCCACTTGGAGAATGCGTTGAAGAATATGTGTGTGCCGAGAGCCGTGGCACAAATCATTGGCTGGTTGTGAGTGATGAGCGGTCGTGAGATCGGCCGGGTTGCGGCGCTGTTCCGCTATCCCGTCAAATCCATGGGTGTCGAGGCGCTGGAGACGGTGGAGGTCGGGTGGGCCGGCCTGGCCGGCGACCGTCGCTGGGCGTTCGTGCGGGACGGGATGATTCGCAGCGGCTTCCCGTGGTTGACGATCCGTGAGCATCCCCTGATGTGGAAATACCAACCGCGATTCGTCGAGCCGGACAAGCCTGATACATCGCCTACAATGGTGCGCACCCCGTCGGGCGGCGATTTCGATGTAGTCGATCCTCAACTTGCGGCTGAGCTAGGCGACGGCGTTCGAGTGATCAAGCAGGATCGCGGCGTGTTCGACGCAATGCCTCTCTCACTCATCACGACACAGACAATCGGCGGACTAGGTGAATTCGTTGGCGCAGAGCTCGACCCCAGGCGTTTTCGGCCCAACCTGCTGATCGAGGCACTGGACGACGCGGAATTCCCCGAGGACACCTGGATGGGCGGCGTGTTGAGAGTTGGCGGAATGCGCATGCGAATCGACAAGCGCGACAAGCGCTGCGTGGTGATCAACGTCGATCCGGTAACGACCGGTCGCGACCCTGCGATTCTGCGCGCAGTCGCGCAGGAGCGGGACGCCCGCCTCGGCGTCTACGGCACGACGGTGCAACCGGGCCGCGCATCAGTCGGCGACCCGGTTGTCCTCGAGTCCTGAGACAGCTACTCGGCCAACACTTCACGCAGAGCGTCGAGCCGCTCCGACCAGTACTTCTTGAGGCGATCCGCTGTCTCTCGATCAGGCAGCTTCGTGTGCGCCAGCGCGACCGAGCTCTTCGACTTGTCCTTGGCGGTGAACCAGACGGCGACGATGCCACCGTCGGTCCAGCCGAGCCGCATCGATTTCGGCGCGGTGGCAGTGCGCACTTTCACGCTGGCACCGTCCAGCCAGCGCCGGCGAATGCTCGCGTCGGACCACGCATCGAACAGCGTCGTCACCGGCACGTTGAACGTCCGGGACTTGCCTGCCTCGTACGTGCCGTCGCGGCGCTGGCCGCGTGCGCGCAGACCCTTGATGCGCTCGTAGCCGACAGTCACGCTCTGCGACCACCATCCGTCGATCTTCCACTTCTTGTTCACCATCGCCGCGATATCGGTGTGCGACATCTTCCCCGCACCATGATGGTCGAGCGATTTCACCCACTTCTCCCACGTGCAGCCTGTCTTCGCCTGGATGGTCGCGTCACTCATGCCCGCCAGCGTGGCGTAGTCTTTTTGAGTGGGCGATTGAGCGGGCGCAGGAGCGACCGTTGTCTTCGCTTTGGGTTTTCTGGTGATCTGCGCGCGGGCGGTGGTGTAGGCTTCACCCGTCTTCTTCATGCGAGCGCGAACGAGGCGCTTGAGATCCTTGTCTTGTGTCATCGTCGTAAACTCCCCTGGGTACACCACGGGCCACCCCCCAGCAGCGCGCCATGGTGACGCAAAGGACTGACGATGCTCATCCGGGAGTTTGCCCCCCTTTGCCTCGCACAGGACTCCGGCTGGGGCGAAGTCTCGAGAGGTTGGGCGTGGATTGCCGCCACTGAAATGATGTTATTCCCTGCTGAGGGTGTCAAGACATTCCAGGTTTCGGTGGTGGTTCAGTTTGAGAATTACGCAATGCGTACTGAGTGCGCATTGGGGGACC
>JBDTRZ010000011.1:0-53021 GCA_039931395.1 Gemmatimonadales bacterium | reverse complement strand
CACCTCCTCTCTCTAGAGTAATTGAGGTGTCCACCAAATCAGGTCAACTCCACCTTTTAAGATTTTGATCCGGTTAAGTCCGGTTCCCGTCAGTTGACTTGGCTAATGCCTCACTCGCCCGAGGCGCGAGACGACGACCGAGTCGGCGGTGCGATTGCGTGAGACTACGAGCGTGAAATTGGCGGCGCCGTAGCCGACACCGATGGCCGAGTAGGTGATCGACGTGCGATTCGTCGACATTGCGACGCCGTGTGCCGTTCCCACTTCGCGCGTCCGAATGACCCCCGACCGATCACGGATCGTGATGACGCCGCGTGGCGCATCGATGTCGAGAATGACCTGACCACCGCGCGCGATCGCTACGTGCCGCGCCAGGGAGAGCATCGATGCGATCTCGGTGACCGCGCCGCGTACCTCGATGCTGTCGATCAAGCCCGACGCTCGCGGCAAGGCGATGGAGAACAGCGCCGCGGCAACGGTGAGAACCACCGTCATTTCAATGAGTGTGAATCCCGTTCTGCAGAGCCGCCGCACCGGACCGCCGCGTTTGAAGTCCGGGAATGTCTAGCTTGGCGAGCGGAGGCAGACGTCATCCGGCCCCGACGAGCGACATCAGGAACCCGCTCTTGTGCAGGCACTTCGATTGCCGTAAGTGAGGGTCATGAAAATCACAATCGAGTTCTGCACTCTCTGAAACTACCGCCCTCGAGCCGTCGGTCTGGCGGCTGAGCTGAAGGAGCATTACCCTGACGCCGATATCGAGCTGATCCCTTCGCGAGGAGGAAGGTTCGAGGTGCTGCGGGACGGCGTTCCGGTATTCGAGAAATCGAAGCTCCATCGTCACGTGAAACCCGGCGAGATTCTGCGGCTTCTGGCGACCTCGTCCGGCTGATTTCAATTACGTCCAAATAGTGCCAGAGAAGTGTCCTGTTTTCGAGACATGCAGCCCCCTCCAATCCTCTCAATCAGACGTCCAAGTCATTGATACCAAAGCACATAACGCTATCGGCCAAGGGTGGCACCCCATCTGCAAAAGGACATGGCATGACAATCCTTTCGTTCTCGCGGAATGACGCGGGGAAGATGAATAGATGGGGGTTCGCACTCCTCGCCGGGGGGATGATACTCGCGGCGGGGGGGCCGGCGAATGCGCAGGGGCTGCCGCGAGGCATTCCTGTCGAGATTCCCGGGCTCCCGAAAAGCTCGCAGAAGCGGCCGATGGTTCCCCCATCATATCGGCCTCCAGCGGGCATGTGCCGGATCTGGATCGAGGGAGTTCCCGCGAGCCAGCAGCCGGCCCCGACCGACTGCAACACCGCTGTCCGCAACCGGCCGGTAAATGGCACGGTCATCTTCGGCGACGATTCGCCGAAGCGTGGCAAGGAAAAGTCCAGGAAGGGGAAGTCGAAGAAGGACAGCAACGACTCCCCTGACCAATAGGAGAAGCTCCGATGAAACGTCTTGCATTCGCACTGGGTGTTGTTGCCGCGGCAACGTTCGCGGCTCCGCTGGCGGCACAGTCCCGCAATGACGGACCCTGGTGGGATCCGGCGAACACGGGCTCACGCAGCGGCACCAACTCGCGGGTCGATACCCGCAATGGCACCATCAATAACGACGGCCGGGTCAGCGATACGCGGACCGCGGATGGGCGGTGGCGCGCTCAGGCTCGCGACCGCAACGGAAACATCATCTACGTTCGCACGCGCTACGATTCGAACGGGAACCTGATCCAGGAGCGCGCACGCCGCGACACCTGGGGCCGGTACCAGGTGATCGACCGCCGCGTCGTCCAGTCCGCCAACCGTCGCACCAACGACCGCCGCATCTACGATAACGATCGCAACAACGATGGATATGAAGACCGCCGCAGTGGCAACAGCAACGACCGCTGGGACCAGAACAACGGTCACGACAACGGCAAGCACAACGGCCAGTACAAGAACAAGAACAAGAACAAAAACAAGAACAAGGGCAACCGCAACTAAGCGGGAGCCACTGTTCGAGGTTTAGAAGCCCCGGGTGATTTTCACTCGGGGCTTGTCATTTTGGGGACAGCGGCTTGCCGTTCCCCTTCAGTTGCCGCTGCATTTCTTGCAAGTTGCCCGATGATGCGCACGGTCCGCGACAGGTTCCTCCCTCCCGATCACGCTGCCTTCGTCGCCGCGGAGCCGCCCACCGGGCGAGTCATCGTCATCGCTCCGACGCGCGCGGCATGCGAGACTATCGAGATCGCCCTCGGACTCCACATCGAGACTGTCCTCCAGCAGCAGCACGGCCAGGAGATCCGCGATCTCGCCGCCAACGGGAAAGGCTTCGGCATTGTCGCAGGTACGGGCACAGGAAAGACACTCTCCATCCGCCCCATCGCCGAAACGATTCTCGGAACTGAGGATCTTCGCGTCGGCGTCGTCAATCGCGAGCGCGAAGCGACACCGGAAATGCCTACCTGGAACGTCATCATCGTCACGACAGGAATCGCGCGGCGCTGGTTTCAGGACGGAGACATTCTCCCCACCGACACGCTCGTGGTGGACGAGATCCACCAGACATCCGCCGAGCTCGAGCTCTGCCTCGCGCTCGGCAAGCGCGTCGGGTGCCGCTTCATCTGGCTGTCCGCAACAGTGGACCCGACGTTCTATGCGAGCTACCTGGATGCGGCCGCGGTGCTCGAAAGCCAGGCATTCGATCCAGCCCGCGCCGCAGACGTGAAGGTCGTGCGCAAGGATCCGGTTGAGTTTCTCGACGATCGATTTCTCCTCAAAGTCATAAAGGAAAAACGCGGCGTCGGCATGTTCCTCCCGACTCGCGCCGGCGTCGAAGAAGCCGCTGAGTCGGTGGCTTCACAGTTTCCGCGCATCAACACGGCGCACTATCACGGTGGCGAGCCGATCCGGATCATCCGCCCCTTTCTCGAGGCAGGCGAGCGCAAGCCGTACTTCCTCGCGATGACCGCGGCGGGGCAGAGCGCGCTCAACGTGAAGGGGCTCGATACGGTCATCATCGACGACTCGCGCTTCGGCAACATCATCGAGCGCGGCCGGAACGTCCTCACTCGCATGCACCTCGGCGCGAATGAGATCCTTCAGATGGCGGGCCGCGTGCACGGGCGGGTCGAAGGCGGGCGCGTCTTCATTCTGTCCGACCGCAGCATCCAGTTCGAGTCGCTCGAGCCCACAGCCCCGGAGTTTCAGCTTGCGGGTGATTCCGAGCGAGTGGCGATGACATGCGCGGATCTCGGTGTTGACGCATCATCGCTCGACTTGCCGGTTCCACTCGATCGCGTGGCATATCGCCGTGCAGTATCACTGCTGGAGAGCCGGGGCATCATCGAGAACGGCCGGCTCTCGACGTATGGCAAATCGGTCGAAGCGCTTCCTGTGGACAGACCCTGGGCCGAGCTGCTGGTGAACGCCGTCGACGAGCTCGTGCCGTATCTGGCGGTGATGAGCTCGGTCGAATCGCTGCATCGAATGACGCGCGAGGAGCGCGATCTCCACGGAATTCTGGTTCCGGGCAGCGATCACCTGACCGCGTACAATCTTTACGCAGAGGCGTTCGAGCGATGCGGTTACGTCGGAGAGGTGTACGGCCTGCCGAGGCATCTTTTCGGTGAGGAAATCGAGAGCTGGGCTGAGCATCGCGGGGTGCTCGTCAAGGCGATCGAGGATGCAGCGCTCGGCATGGCGAGCGTGCTCCGCGCGGTGGGGATGGAGCTGCCGTCGCGCATGCCGATGGCGCGCGATCACACGTTGAAAAAATTCGCGTCTCTTCTCGCCCGCTACATGCCGCTCGATCTCGTGATCGACGAAGAGATGGCCGACGGCGGCCAGGCTCGCGTGTCGAGAACGAGCGTTGCCGGGAGCTGGGGCGCGATCGCCGGAGAGCTGCGCTATTTCGCCGACAGGTCCGGGAATCCGCGCGCGGCGATCGAAGGCACGCAGATCCCGATGCAGCTCATCCTCAAGTACGCCACACGGGGAGTCGCGGAAACTGCGTACGATCCGCGTCAGAAAGGCGGCCAGCTCGTGCTGTTGAGAACCGTCGAGTACTTCGGTTTCGTTCTCGAGCGCGAAGTCGAAGTCATCGAGGAGATTCCGCCGGAGCTCGCCGAAAAAGCGAGACACGCGCTGGCCGAGGCGATGGCTCGCGGGCAGGCGCGGCATGCGTCGGTGAAACGGAATCGCGCTGCGGTCGAGGAGGTAAGGCAGACATGGCGGCGCTCGGGCGGACAGACACCGCGGCTGACGCTTTCAGATCTGGTCGAATGGTATGAGAAGCAGCTCGCGGGCATCAACACGATGAACGATTTCCGCAACGCGCGATTCACTCTCAACCGCGATGAGATCGTTTCGCGCGACGTGCGCGAGCGCTATGCAGGTCTGCCGGACACGGCTCTCATCCGTGACCGCGAGGTGGACATCGAGTACGACGTCGAAGACAAGGATGGCTCGCCTTTCGGCGTCGCTCGGCTGCGTCTTCCGGAGAAGCTTGCGCGGACGATTACCGAGTCGGAGCTGCCGGTTCTCGATCGGCCTCTCAGGTTTGTGGTGATCCGCGGCCAGCGCGGAGCCATTCGCGCAGACACGCTTGACGAGCTTCAGGATCTTCTCGACCGCCCGTGGTCGCCCGACGAAGTCGAAGAGGTCGAGCCGAGCGAGCACGCGTCGAGGGACGAGCGTCGTTCCCGCGAGCTTGCCGCACGACAGAAGAACAGCAGGCATTCACGCGGCGGCCCGCGGCGCGATTCAAGAGAAAAAGAGGGACGCACGGGAGGGCATCGGAAAGCGGGGCGGGGAGGGCCATCGCGTCGTAAATTTCGCGGCCGATGACCACAGAATTCAGAAAACATTTCGCCGAGCACCAGCAGATCGTCGAGGGAAGCTTGTCTTCGCTCGAGTCAGCTGTGGATTCAGCGGGGAAAGCTCTAATCGCAGCCCTCGCCGGGGGACGGAAGGTTCTCACATTCGGAAACGGCGGCAGCTCCGCGGAAGCGAGTCATCTCGCCGAAGAGCTCATGGGCCGGTACAAGAAAACGCGGCGGCCCTTCCCCGCGATCTCGCTCTCCGCGGATTCGGGAACGGTCACCTGCATCAGCAACGACTTCGGTTACGAAGCAGTCTTCGAGCGACAGGTGCAGGCCCTGGTTTGGCCGGGCGACGTCGCTGTCGCACTTACAACGAGCGGAAAATCTGAAAACGTCATCCGCGCGCTTCGCATGGCGAAGGAACACGGCGCAGTGACGATCGCACTAACCGGCTCGACCGGTCTGACCGGAGCCGACGCGGATCACGTGGTCGCAGTGCCGAGCTCGGACTCGGAATACATCCAGGAGATTCACCTGATCGTGATCCACGTCTGGTGCGCAGCCGTGGAGCGCGCCCTCGCGAGCTAGCCTCTACGGAGTGACAGTCTCCGCAGTCTGAATCACGTCGGCCGGATCTTCCGCACTCTCCACCGGCTCGGAGGACGACAGAGCGTCTTCCTTGTAGGTGATCCAGCCGGTCGATCCATCGGCGACGAGCTCCACCTCGGTGCCGAAGGGGAGTGTCAGATTCGGGACCTCGTGTCCGGCGGGGAAGTCCATGAGGATAGGAACGTCGAGGTCCGAGACAAGATCGAGCAGAAAGTTCTCGAACTCATCCTCCTCCGACCTGTCGAGCGACAGCTGCCCGAACACGATGCCCTTCACGTGGCGGAGCAGACCGGCGGCGCGCAGGTGAACGAGCCGCTCATCGGCCACCGACATCGGGTCGTACGTCTCCTCGAGAAAGAGGATCGCCTCGCGCGTGTCGATCTCGTATGAAGTCCCGATGCTCTGCTGAACGAGGGACAGATTTCCGCCTGTGAGCCGGCCCGTCGCGCGGCCAGGCCGAACGGCGCGCGCCATGTCTCGGCCGATCTTCGTAACGGGGCGCGACGATGTCATCGCCGTGAGGAGAGAGCTGGTGGTCGGGTCGCGCGCGATCGGAATGAGGTCGTCCACAGTCGGGCCGTGAAAGACGCGAAGACCCGCCTGGCGCATCAGCCACAGATGGAGAGCGGTGATATCCGAGTATCCGACGAAAATTTTGGGATTTCGCCGGAAGACTTCCGGTTCGAGGTACGGGATCATCCTTGTCGCGCCGTATCCGCCGGTACCCCCGATCACCGCTTTTACGCGTGGGTCGAGCCACATACCCATGAAATTCGACGCGCGATGCTCGTCCTGCTTTCTCGTGAAGCGCCGGAGCTGGAGGATGTCGGGGTCCATTGTGACCTGATAGCCGGCGCGCTCGAGCGCCTTCGCTCCGCGCATCAGCTGACCCTCGCGGGGCGAGTAGGACGGGGCCACTACACCGATGGCTTCTCCGCGCGCGATTGCGGGCGGCCGTATCAACGCGCGGGGCGCGAGCAGGTCTTCCAGCGCGTGCGCGCCATTGCCTGCACCGTTTCCTGAATGAAGATGAACCGCAGTAGATTGCGTGATATGCCGGACTCACCCGTAAAGGAGTTGACGCCTCCTGTCCCGAGCGCTGTGCCCGGGCCATCGGACCCGACCTCTGTAAAGCAGACGGCGGGCCCGGAGGTCTACTTCCGCAAAGGATTCGGCCTGAAGGCCGAGGTCCAGGCGGAGCTTGCGTCTGATTATAGCGGGGGGCTGGTGGATCTGCTCCGGGAGCGGGAATTCTGCCTCGAGGCCAGGGGTACGACCGTTCGCCTAGCCAGGGAGTTCGGGTTCTGTTATGGGGTCGAGCGGGCCGTGGACTATGCCTACCAGACACGGCGTAAGTTCCCTGACCGCAAGGTGTTCCTCGCGGGCGAGATCATCCACAATCCGCATGTCAACACAAAGCTGCGGGACATGGGGGTGGAGATTCTGGCCATCGGGCCCGATGGGATCGACTACAGCGGGGTCGGTCCCGAGGACGTGGTCATCCTTCCGGCTTTCGGGGTGACGATCCACGATTTTCAGACCCTTCGGGAGATCGGATGCGTGATGGTCGACACCACCTGCGGCTCCGTTCTCAACGTATGGAAGCGCGTCGAGAGCTACGCGAAGGACCGCTTCACTTCACTGATCCACGGCAAGTACTACCATGAAGAGACGCGTGCAACGGCTTCGCAGGCGGCGAAGTACCCGGATGCGCCGTACTTCGTGGTGCGGAACATGGAGGAAGCGAAGGTCGTCTGCGAATTCATCGAAGGACGCCTCTCGGCTGACGACCTGATGAAGCGGTTCGCTCACGCTGTCTCGCCCGGCTTCGACCCGATGCGGGATCTGAAGAGGATCGGTGTAGCCAATCAGACGACGATGCTCGCCCGCGAGTCGCTGGCGATTGGAGTCGAAGTCGGCCAAGCCATGGCTCGCGCTCATGGTGAGGAGTACGCCAGGGAAAACTTCAGGACGTTCGACACGATCTGCAGCGCGACGCAGGAGAGGCAGGACGCAGTGAAGGAGCTGCTGGAGCAACCGATCGATGTCATGGTTGTGATCGGGGGATACAACTCGAGCAACACGATTTCTCTCGCGGCCCTGTGTGCTGAGCGGGTGAGGACCTATCACATCGAGGATGCGTCGGCGATCGACCCCACCGCTGGCTCGATTCGGTACCGGCCGCCGGGCACCAATGAGGACGTGGTCGAGACAGGTTGGCTGGAGCGCGAGAGCCCGGTGCAAGTGGGAATGACTGCCGGAGCAAGTACGCCCAACAACAAGATCGGAGACGCCGTCGCTCGGATTTTCGCGACGCGCGGAATTCCACCAGAGGCCATCGTTTAGCCAAATCAGGAGTTACGCGATGGTTACGCGATGATATGATGCTCGCGGTTTCCTTCGATGTCACCTTTATGCCGGCCAATCGTTAGAATTGTGCCGGCGATTTTTTTTTCGCTGCAGACTTGCGGCCCGAAACTTGTTATGCTGGGTGGCGTACAAGGACGGGAGGTTTTTCAGTGGAGGTGGCGATGGAAGTCTTTGGAGTGCCAGCGAAGCCTGAGGTACAGGCTGGACCGGCAGACGGACCGGCAGACGGACCGGCAGACGGACCGGAGGATGTGCTCAATCTCGGCGCGTGGTTCCAGAAGGGATGGACGACCGCCGGCAGTATCGGAGAGAAGAGCGCGGACTTCATGGCAGGGATTTTCGACAGATTCCGCGAAGCGGATGCACTGGCCTATGACAACGAGGGAGATCAACAGGACAACTGAATTGTCAGACGCAAAGACAAGCGAGGGGCCGCCGAAAGGCGGCCCTTCTTTGTGTGTGTTATCGTAGTGCCTCATGAGATCTCCACCGGCATTTCGCATTGTTGCGGCCGCATGGATTCTTTCGAGCGGCTTTGCCATTCGTGCTTCGGCGCAGGGCGGCGGCATCACTCACGTCGATACGGTCTCCGCTCCATCGCTCAAGTCGAATCTCCTCGGCGACAGCGACCGCCGTCCGATGACCGTGTATCTCCCACCGAGCTATTCGAAACAGCCCGCGAAGCGGTATCCGGTGGTGTACCTGCTGCATGGATTCGCAGCCGACCACCGCGCCTTCATGAAGGGAGCGTATCAGAATCTCAACATCCGCATCTCGATGGACAGCCTCATCAAGGCCGGTGCGGCGCGCGAGATGATAGTGGTGACTCCGAGCGCGAGAAACTTCTTCGACGGAAGCTTCTACTCGAATTCAGTCACGACAGGCAACTGGGAGGATTTCATCGTCCGCGACCTCGTCGGCTATGTGGACAGGAAATACCGCACGATCAGGAATCGCAGCGGCCGGGGTCTGGCCGGACATTCCATGGGTGGGTTTGGGACTCTTCGCGTTGGAATGCGGCATCCGGAAACTTTTTCAGCGCTCTATGCTCTGAGCCCGTGCTGTCTTGGCAACCTCGATTCGATCGACGCGGCGAGCGCGCGTTCGTGGAAAATCGCGCTCGGCGTCAACGACAGGTCCCAGTACCCAAAGGCGGGGTTCGTTCCCCAAATCTTCTATGCGCTCGCGGGCGTGTATTCGCCGAATCCTCAAAGACCGCCCTTCTTCGTCGACTTCCCTGTGAGACTCGCTGGCGACTCGGTGGTATTCGATGCTGAGGTCACCCCGCGCTGGAAACGAGGGCCGCTCACATTGGTTCTCTCCTACGCGGAGAACCTTCGCCGAATGGCGATTGCCTTCGACGCAGGCGACGCTGACGATTTTCGAGACATCCCGCTCAACGTCATGGCGCTCGACTCGCTCCTCACGTCGCTGGCTGTGACGCATACTGCCGAGGTGTACGAGGGGACGCACGGAAGCCGGATACGAGCGAGACTCGAGTCGAAAGTCTTTCCATTTTTCTCGAAGACGCTCCATTGACCGACCTCGGCCAGTTCGCCTTCGTCACCTTCACCTCGATTCTCTTTCTCGTCGATCCGATCGCCGTGGTGCCGGCTTACCTGGCGTTCGTGCGTACGGAGACAGTCGAGCGACGAAAAGCGACGGCGCGCGCGGCGTGCGTGGCCGCGGCGATAACGCTCCTGATCTTCGCTTTGGCGGGTGACGTCATCCTGAAGATGTTCGGTGTCACGCTTCCTGCTTTCCGCATCGCCGGAGGATTCATTCTCTGGCTGGTCGCGATGGACATGCTGCGCGCCAAGCGGACGACCCAGGAAGGATCGGAGGAGATGAAGGAAGGCGAAGCGAAGGAGGACGTAGGTATCACTCCGCTGGGAATTCCGATGCTCGCGGGTCCAGGCGCGATGTCCACGGTGATGGTGCTCGGTGCGCAGGCGACGACTCCGGTGTCGAAGCTCATCGTGCACGGCTCCATCATATTGACGATGCTCATCTCGTGGGTGCTTCTTCGCGTCGGCGACCGCGTTTTCGCGCAGCTCGGCGGATCGGGAATCCGCGTAGCGACGCGCGTGATGGGGCTGCTGCTTGCCGCGGTTGCAGTTCAGTTCGTGCTGAGTGGAGCCCAGGACGCGGGGATAATCTCGCGGCCGATTCCCGTGATCCACTGACGCAACGAAGGCCACCCTGAGGATGACCTTCGTTTGCGTTACGCGTGCTTCACTCTCCCGCGGCTTTTCTCCGGCGAGGCCTGACCGCGCCTTCCTTCTTCTTCTTGCCGCGTCCGATCGGAACGATGTCGGTCTCCGCCGCAACCGCCGGCAGCGGCTCCTCCGCGGGAACCTGGCGCGGCTGCTTGTACGTGAACCGCTTGCCTTCGTAGTTCCGGAAGACCACCTCGTCGTCGTTGATCTCCTCCACGTACTCGGGTAGGAGCGGCACCTTCCCGCCACCGCCCGGCGCGTCGATCACGAAATGCGGCACCGCCAGTCCCGACGTCCAGCCGCGAAGAGCCTGAATGATCTCGAGACCCTTCTGCACCGTCGTGCGGAAATGCTCCCCGCCCGCCACCTGGTCGGCCATGTAGAGGTAGTACGGACGCACGCGCGCTCTCAGAAGTGCGTGCATCAGCGTCATCATGATCTTCGGATCGTCGTTCACTCCCTTGAGCAGCACGGTCTGGCATCCGAGCACGACACCCGCCTTCGACAGGCGATCGAGCGCCGCAACCGCGGCCGGCGTCAGCTCGTCAGGGTGGTTGAAGTGCGTATTCATGTAGACCGGATGATACTTCTGCACCATCTCGCAGAACTCCGGCGTGATTCGCTCCGGGAGATGCGACGTGATGCGGCTGCCGATGCGGATGATCTCGATGTGCGGGATGGCGCGGAGCTGCTGGAAGAAATACTCCAGCCGCCGGTCGCTCAGCATCATCGGGTCGCCGCCGCTCATGATGACGTCGCGGATCTCCGTGTGCTGCCTGAGATACTCGAACGCCGAGTCGAACTGGTTGAGCGGAATCTTCTCGGGGTCGCCGACCTTTCTCCGCCTCGTGCAGAACCGGCAGTAGGTGGCGCACACGGGACTCACCAGGAACAGCGCTCTGTCGGGATACCGGTGTGTGATGTTGGGCACCGGCGAGTCGCCGTCCTCGTCGAGCGAGTCGATCACGCCGTCAACGACGTCGAGCTCCTCGACGGTCGGTATGTACTGCTGCCACATCGGGTCCCCGACTTCCTTGATCGCATCGAGCGCCGCGGGTGTGATGCGCATCTGGAAATTGTCGAACGCGGGCTTCAGCGCTTCGACGTCGATGGCGTCCCCGAACTTCTCGTGCAGCTTGTCGAGGGTGGCGATGCTTTCCTCCCTCAGAATTCTCTGCCAGTCACTCATTGTGACACCACTCCATGCGCCACCCAGTCAAGCGGAGCGCGGCTTTGCAACCGTTTTGTGAATGTGATCCGGTCATCCGCTGGCGCGTAGAAATCACACGCTCTTGCGGCCTCTACATATCCGCGCGCGAGGTAGAATCCCCGCGTGCTCTTGTAGTCGGATCGGGACGATGTTTCGACTACCACCATTCTGGCGTTCAGTCCCCTTAGCCTTCGTTCGACCTCGTTGAGGAGGATGGTTCCGCTCCCGGATCCCTGCGCGGCGGGATGCATGGCGATCCAGTACAGATCGAACGTGCGGTCCGTGCCGGGCGTGGGCCCGTAGCAGGCAAAGCCGGCCAGCTCTTCTTCCGGGGTGAAGGCGCCGAGGAAGACATAGTCGGAGCTGGCTGGAGGGTTGTTGGAAAAACCCGACGTCGCGCCCCTGGCGCCCGACGTCGTTGGGAACGCGGAATCGAAAAGCTCCATCGCGACAGCGATCTCTGCTTCGCTGAATGACTGCGTGGCGACGAGAATGTCACGCACACGCTGGCGATACTTCACGGTCATGTCACCGACGAAGATGCGGGGCGGAGCAATGCTCACCGGTTTCGATGGAGTGAGCCTGATCATGTGGACACGGCCATCAGCGGTCCCATTCCCGATAGGCGAAGCGAGCGCTGCCAGAGCTCGGGATTGGTGTCGATGCGCTGTGTCAGTCCCGCCTCACAGACGCGGCGGATGAGCGCGTTGTAATCCATCCCCGCCACGCGGGCCATGCGGGCGAGCCCAGCGTCAGGCGCAATGTCCGGATTCGGATTCACTTCGAGAAGCCACGGACGCCCGTCCTGATCGATGCGCAGATCCACCCGCCCGTATCCGCGGCCACCGACGGCCTGCCATGCGGTGAGAGCGATCACTTCCAGCTCACGCGTCAGCTCTTCTGGCAGATCAGCCGGACACGACGGCTTGGCGCCGAGATCCTCTTCGCAGCCCGTGATCCACTTCGACTGGTAGGAGACGATCTTCCACATGCCGCGAGGCATCGCGCCGAAGTGTATCTCGGCGACAGGGAGAATCTCGCCGTCCACGATCCCCACATTCACTTCGCGACCGTCGATGTATCGCTGGACGATGACTTCATCCCACCGCTCGTGCATGGCTGCGAGACGGGCGGCGAGAGCTCGGCCGCTCCGCACCACGGAGCGCTGCTCGATTCCGATCGACGCATCTTCCGCCGCCGGCTTGCAGATCGCGGGATAGCCGACGCCCACCGGCTCCTCGCCACGCCGTGCGAGAGACCAGCGGGGAAGCGGAAGACCGGCCTTGTCGAGAATCGTGTTGACGACGTTCTTGCGCAGGCAGAGAGCCGCGGTTGCGCTGGAGTTCCCCGTGAATGGAATTCCAAAGAGCTCGAGCACCGAGATCACCAGCGGCTCGAAGGCGGCGATGCCTTCGATGCCCTCGCAGAGGTTGAAGGCGAGATCGAACTTCCCGCGGCGGACGCGCTCCACCCACCGGCCGTCCGGGTTCACCGGGATTCGGACGTGCTGATGCCCCCAATCCTCGATCGCATGCTCGATCGCTTCGACTGATTCGAGGATGAGCCCGTCGGGATTGACGCCAAGCGCCGACATCCCGTCGAACAACACGCAGATTTTCATGCTCTCGCCTCCTCGCGGCCGTTCACGGCGGACGCGCTGAATGTGAAGCATCGGAACGCCGGCGATCTGCCGTGCGTCCCGCCTTGTTCAACTTTTGACGATTATGCCGTTCGTCTGGTCGACACTGCGCCGCCGCCGGCATCCACCTCGAATCCCAACCTCACGGTGTTGGGACGCGAGCGTGTCGCCTTCTTCGGGGCGCGCTCGGACTTGAGCGATCGGCCAAGCGCGACGTTCTGCCGCGCGGCCGCCAGTTTCAAACAGGACTGAATGAGCTTGTCGTAGCTCATCCCAGCCGCGCGGGCTGCTTTCGGAAAGCAGGAGTTGTCCGCGGGGTTGGGGAGAATTCCAGGAAGCGGATTGACCTCGACCACATTCGGCTTTCCGGCTGCGTCGAGCCGGACGTCGATCCGCGACCAGTCGCGGCAGCCGAGCACGCGATACGCTTCGAGCGTGACGCGTTCGATCTCTCTGGCGAGAGACTTATCGATGTGTGCGGGGCAATCGAACATCTGAAGAGGATTTTCGGGGCGGTCCCAGATCCACTTGGCCTCGTAGCCGTAGATGGGGAGCGCGCCTTCGGGCAGAGAAGCGAAATTCATCCCGACGATCGGAAGAACCTTCGCATCCTTTCCATTTCCGAGTACGGCGCAGGTGAACTCGGCGCCCGGCAGATACTCCTCGACGATCACCGGCTGGCGGTAGGTCTCGAGGAGAAACGCGGTCTGCGCTTCGAGCTCTTCGTGCGTCCGGCAGAAATTCCGCTCGGTGATTCCCTTCGACGATCCCTCGTGGATCGGCTTGGCGAAAACCGGAAGCGGCAGCTCGCGGGCACGTGCGAGATCCTTCAGGTCGGTGACCACCGCGAATCGCGCAGTGGGTACGCCATGGTACGCGAGCGTCTGCTTGGTCTTGGCCTTGTCGAGGCAGAGCGAGAGACTGAGCGGATCACTTCCCGAGTACGGGATGCCGAAGAACTCGCAGATCGCGGGCACGTGCGCTTCGCGGTTCACGCCGTTCCTGCCTTCGGCGATGTTGAAGACGATGTCGGGCCGCGCGTCGCGGAGCTTCGCGGGAAAATCCTCGTCCGCTTCGAGACGGATCAACTCACCGAGGGCAGAGAGAGCGTTCGCTACCGCGTCGATGGTCTCGATGCTGTCCCACTCGGCGAATTCGTCGCCTATAGCGGGAGGCTCTTCCTCTTGAAGAGACAATTCACCGTCGGCCGCTGGGGAGATCTGCGCGGCCGCGTCTTCATGGCTGTCGAGCTTGGATGGCTCGGGTTTCTGATTGTAGGCGAAACCGATTCGAGTCATTCAGTACCTAGGAAAAAACGCGCGAGCGATTCATGACTCCGAGTATATAAACCACTACTATATGGCGCAATAATTATTCTGGGCTCTGGAGAAAAAAATTTCCGCGGAAAAAATTTTCCCTCTGAGGAAAAATTTCTCGCCGGAAATTTCGAGACGGACAGGCGACCGTTTCAGTGACTCCCATCCGAATCCCGTCGGTTATGGATAGTGAGACCGGCGAGACCGGTGAGAAAAGGCATTGTTTTTTTGGAACGGCGGGAAGTCGGCTTCAGGTGCCGTTGTAGTTCCCCAAAATCTTTCTCACCGGTCTCATCGGTCTCACTATCCATAACCGCTGGCTTAAATCCGGTGGTGGAGGCAAATCGACGAAGCCGCGACTCAGACCTTGTGGTAGACGATCCTCGCCGCCTCGGCTCTATCGGGCGCTGGATAGATCTCGAAGTCAGAGAAAAATCCCGGTGACTCGACCGAGAGCAGCCGGATGATCGAGATGGCGCAACGCCTGATCTCGAACTCCGCGCCCTCGCTCGACCTGAGCTCCAGCATCGTCCGCCAGGCGCGCGCGTTCCCCGTCACGACGATCTTCGTCTCGGTGGAGTTGGGAAGAACTCCTCGTGCGGCCTCCCTCGCCATCTTCCGCCTGTGGATCTTGTCGCCGACCCAGGCGTAGCGGGTCATCAGCTGCTCGACGAGGGCGACGTAGCTCTTCTGCGCCGCGTCCACCTGATCCCGCCAGGTCTTCTCGAGAGTCTCGTCTCCGATGATCGCTGGAGGCATCACGAAGTTCGCCTCCGACTCATCCACGTAGCGCTGCGATAGCTGCGAATAGGCGAAGCCCGCGCGATGGCGGACGAGCTCGTGGGTGAGCGAGCGGCTCACTCCCTCGAGAAGCAGCGAGTAGTTGGCGTGCTCGAGGACACTGCCGTGTCCCTGCTTCTTGATGTTCTCCAGATACTCGCGCGTGGCGCGGCTCGCGGGATTCTTCTGGCTCATGTAGCAGAGCCGCCCGGCGAATTCCGCCAGCCGCTCGCCATCCGTGCTCTCACCGAGCCAGTTGACTGGAAGATGGGCGGGCTCGGCGAAAGCAGGCCGGGAGATGACGGTGATCCGGGGCTCGAGAAAAATCATCTAGAAACGAGGGCGCAGAGGAGGCAGAGATCGCAGAGAACGGAAACTAGCCGCTCCCTGGAATCAGAGAAAGCCGGAAAGTCGAGTAGGAGCGCTCGTCCGTGATTTTGTCGAGAGCGGTCCGAGCTTCAGCCGGAAGAGGAGCCAGCGCTGGATCGTACTTGATGTTGCCGAGCGGGCGCTGTCCGGCGAGCGGAACCTTCACGCCTGGATTCAGGATTCCCTTCGGATCGAAGATGGTTTTCACCTCGGCGAACAATTGCAGAGCACGCTCGCTCCATACGCGTGAGAGAAGAGGCGCTCGGAGGCGCCCATCGCCATGCTCACCGGTAAGCGTGCCTCCGAGTCGAGCTGTGAGATCGACGACCTCCTCGAGAAGAGCTTCGACGTCGGCGCGCCATCCGGGCTTTCCCGTATCGATGAGAGGGTTCACGTGCATGTGAGCGTCGCCTGCGTGCCCGAAGATCACGCCGCGTACTCCCCGCTTCTCGAGCGCAGCACGGACGCCCCGCACGTAATCCGCGAGACGATCGGCAGGCACAGCGCCATCCTCGATGAACTGCATCGACCTGAGCGCCGGGTCGAGCTTCGACAGAATCGGGCTCGCTGCGTGCCGAAGCTCCCAGATCTCGTGCTGTTCCGTGGCGCCGAGCGCGACGCGCGTCAGGCTCGCTCCGGATTCCGTGAACGCACGCGCGAGGGCCTCAGCGGCCGCTGCGGCGACGTCGCCGCTCTCTGCTTCCACTTCAGCGAGAAGAACTGCCTCAGTGCCCGGAGGAACCGAGGCGAGCGCCGCGACAGTGGAATTCACATCTCCGGCTGAGGCAACGTCGAGGAATGTCCGGTCGAGCAGCTCGCACGCCGAGGCTCCGGCCGCTCGCGCCTTCACCGCGGCGTCGACTGCCTCGTCGAGTGAAACGAATGCGCCGAGGACTCCACTCGTCGAGGGGGGCAGAGGCGCGAGAGCGAGTCGCACGCCGACGATGATCGAGAGCGTTCCTTCGCTCCCGACGAGAATATCGACAAGCTCGCCCGATCTGGCATACGAGAAGATTCCGTAACCGGAGGATTCCTTGGCGACACCGTGATGCTCGACTGAGTCGTTCGACCATCTCTCGCAGCACTCCCTGGCGTCGCGCAGAAAAGGAACGCCCGTCGGGAGCGGCTTGCCGCGCTCTATGACCGCTCGCGAGCCATCCGCAAAGACGCAGTCGAGCGCACTCACCCAGCTTCGCGTCGCGCCGAAGCGGAGTGTGTGCGCACCGGCCGCATTCGTCGACACCATCCCGCCGATGGTGCAGTACTCGCCGCTGGACGGATCGACCGGGAATCTGAGCCCACACTCGGCCGCGGCGCGATTGACGGCGCCTCGCAGTGCGCCGGGTCCCACCCACACGGAGCGTGACACCGCGTCGATTGTGCCGATGGAATCCATCCGGCTCAGGTCGGCGATCACTCCGGATCCGATCGCTCCATTTGCCATGCTCGTGCCGGAGCCACGAGGAACGAGAGGCAGTGACCTCTCGCTCGCCCATCGAACGAGCGTCACTACATCATCGGCATCAGCGGGAACGGCAACGGCAGCGGGGACGATGCGGCCGATTCCCGCGGCTTCGGAGTAAACCGCGCGAGCGAGAGGGTCAGACCTGTAGGCGCCGCGAAATCCCGCAGGGGGAATGTGACAGCTCTGTCCGCCCGGAGCGGTCACAGTCCGAGACTGCTCACCCGCGGCGGATCGTCCGAGTAGTCGTAGAAGCCTTTCCCCGATTTCCGTCCGTACATCCCGGCGATCACCATCCTCTTGAGCAGAGGCGGCGGCGCGTAACGCTTCTCGCGATACTCGTCGAACATTATCTCGGCGATCTTGTACGTGGTATCGAGCCCGACGAAATCAAGAAGCGTGAACGGGCCCATCGGATGGCCTGCGCCGAGCTGCATCGCCTTGTCGATGTCCTCCACTGTCGCGACGTTGCTCTCGAGCGCGCTGATCGCGTCGAGCATGTACGGGATCAAGAGAAGGTTCACGATGAAGCCCGAGTTGTCCTTCGCGCGCACCGGCTCCTTGCCGAGCTTCTTCGCGAAGTCGAACGCCGTGTCGACTGTGTCGTCGCTAGTCGTGATGGTGCGAACGACCTCGACGAGCTTCATCAGCGGGACCGGATTGAAGAAGTGAAGTCCGAGCATTTTCTCGGGACGCCCGCACGCCGCCGCCATCGCCGCGATGGTGAGACTCGAGGTGTTCGAGGCGAAGACTGTGTCGGCGGGACAGATCTCGTTGAGATCCTTCCACATCTCGTTCTTCATCTCGAGGTCCTCGACAACCGCCTCGATCACGATGTCGCAGGTCGCGAGCTCCGCAAGATCGGTGGTGAACGAGAGCTTCGACAGTGCCGCATCTCGCTGCTCAGCGGTGACCTTGCCTTTCTCGATGCCCTTCGCGAGAACCTTCTCGATCGACGATCGGGATTTCTGGATCACCGGATCCGAGATATCGCGAACGACAGTGTCGAACCCGGCCATCGCGCTGACCTGTGCGATACCGCTCCCCATGAGCCCGCCACCGAGCACGCCCACTTTTCTGATTTCCTTCACTTCGGTTTCCGGCTGGATCCGAACTCGAGGCGGTCGAGAGTCTGTTCGAGTGCGAGCTGCGCGCGCATCACGAGCTGGCG
Organism: Gemmatimonadales bacterium; assembly: GCA_039931395.1. Taxonomy (GTDB): domain Bacteria; phylum Gemmatimonadota; class Gemmatimonadetes; order Gemmatimonadales; family Gemmatimonadaceae; genus UBA4720. The sequence continues at coordinate 35,069 of JBDTRZ010000011.1, read as the reverse complement.
ATGACCTTTTCCGATCTGATATCCGGCCGCTGCACCAGCCAGCGTCGGCACTGCCGCCGCACCGCCGAGAAGCATGAATGCTTCGGGCACGACTGTGATCGAGCCGACGACGGCGATGATTCCGCTGCCGAGAATTCCCGCCACCAGGGCTGCACCCGACACGCGGACGCGAGCACCACGACTGTCGGAGAGATCGGCGTCGAGTCGCACGAGCACGCGGCCCTCGTCCACTGGAATGATCGTCGCCGCGACCTGGCTCGCGCGCGTGAGGTGATAGCCGCGGCCACTCAGGTTGAGATTTCGCTGCATATGTCCCAGAAACCCCGACTTCGGCTCCCATGTGATCCGGTCCGGAAACCGGCGCTGAACGCGGAGACACTCCTCTCGCTGCATCCAGTTGTCCACCGCCGCGAGAACTTCAGCCGACTCTCCGCGAACTGTGCGCGATGCAGTCGCGATGGCGGGTCCGGTGATGCTCGCGATGAATCCCTGTTCCTCCGTCACCGAGATGCGCGAGCGCTCCTCGGCGAGTGCCTGGGTCAGAGTCTCGCGGCTGATCCCCGCTTCCTTGCCGATCTCGAGCAGCTCGGCCTCGGTGAGCAGGCCCGTCTGATCGGTCGCGGACGTGTTCACCTGCAGCTCGGCCGCGCGCGCGAGCACGCGCTCGATCGCGGTACGGTCGAGAGGAGGCTTGGTCGCAGGGAGGTTCGAGGGGTTGTCGGGCATCAACGAAAAATAGCGGAGCGGGGACGGTCCAGATCCCTACCCGCTTGGGTCAGATCCCCCCGAGAACAATCTCTATCTGCCGAGCGATGGCGTCCCTTATCCTGTCCGGCAATGCAAACGCGGTCGCGAGCGACGCCGTGGCATTAGTCCCAACAGGACGGCCCGCCGAGCGGAGGTAGTAGCGGGCGTATCCGTCCACGAGCTCGGGCGCGACCTTCTGAAGAAGCAGCGCACCTCCGCGAACCGCGCCCACCGCGACGTAGCGATCGGTGAGACCGGCACGGGTGTCGGTCGGCGTCACGTTGTCGGTCACGGCGGTCTGCACGATCTGACCCACGAGCTCGTGCGCGATCACGTAGATCGCTTCGGCGGATTCCGAGGGCCGCATCGGGAAGGTCACTGCCGTCGCGTTCTGCTGCTTGCCGGCGGTGAGCGTGCGACCCTCTCCGTCGAGCGGCAGTGAGAGAAGAATCTCGCCTCCCGCCTGGCTCGTGTTGTTGAGGAAGTTCCGGAACCGCGGACGGTAGGTGTTCTGCCACATGTCGCTCACCTGCGCCAGCACGGTCGCGCGCTCACGCTGCTGCTGGTCCCAGTACGCGCGGTAGAAGCGCGTGTTCTCGTCACGAATGGACTGAACGAAGAGCCGCGCCCAGTCGCGGTCGGCGGGAAGCGGAAAGTATCCGGCCAGCAGCTGAATGAGAGAAGCGGCTTCCTGATTGTTCGCTCGGCGCGGATCTCCGTCGACGCGCTCGAACATGTCCATCGCCTGCACCAGCTCGTCCAGCGACCCGAAGTACAGTGGAATGAACTGCGCGTTCACCAGGCCGCGGTTCATCGAGAACCGGTTGCGCAGTGTGGCCAGGTTCGCGTCGAGCTGCGTGACGACGTTCGCGCGGCGCTTGAGGTCGGTGATGTCGCTTTGATATCCGCGGCGGAAGAACGGCACTAGTGTCGTGTCGTTCTGAATCATCGCGAATCCGTGCAGCCACAGGTCTACGTGCTCCTGTGTCTTGACGGCCCACTCCGTCGGCGGATTCTGTGAGCTCTGGGCAGGTCCGGGAGTGCCGGTGTCGCTGGATCCTGTTCCCATCGTAGCGCAGGCAACGAGCATCGCGACTGAGGCGGCTGCGGCTGCCATCGATGCGAATCGCGCTCTTGATAAACGCATTTGCAGTTCTCCGGGTATGCCGCGCCGAAGCGCGGATGCGAGCCCGGCCTCGCGCCGGACTAGTGAATGGCTTCCACGATGAGCGCGATTCCCTGGCCGCCGCCGATGCAGGCGCTCCCCAGGCCGTAGCGCTTCCCCTCGGCACGAAGCATATGCAGTAGATGGGCCGTGATCCTCGCTCCGGACGCGGCAAGAGGATGGCTCAGCGCGATCGCCCCGCCCTGCCGGTTGAGCTTTTCCCTCTTGATGCCGAGCTCGCGCTCGACGGCGCATGCCTGCGGCGCGAACGCTTCGTTCACCTCGATCAGATCCATGTCATCGAGACCGAGACCAGCCGCTTCGAGCGCCTTGCGCGCAGCGGGGACGGGACCGATCCCCATGATCTTCGGATCGACACCGGCGATTCCCCACGAGATCAGACGTCCGAGCGGCGACAGGCCTCGCTCCTTCGCGAAGCTCTCGCTGGCGATGACGAGCGCACCCGCCCCGTCGCCGATTCCCGACGCATTGCCGGCTGTCACCACGCCATTCTCGCGGAACACCGGTTTCAGCTTCGCCAGACCCTCGAGTGTCGAGTCGGGGCGCATGTGCTCGTCGCGCGCAAAAATCTCGGTCTGCTTCGTCTTCGGATTACGCACGGGCACGCCGACGATCTCGGCATCGAAAGCGCCGGCAGCCCACGCGTCGCGCGCGAGCTGCTGCGACCTGAGCGCGAATTCATCGACGCATGACCTGTCGAGCTTGTACTTGTCGGCGAGATTCTCCGCGGTTTCCGCCATCGCGAGGCCTGCGTAGCTGTCGGTCAGCGCCGTCCAGAGAGTGTCCTCGAGAGCCGGTGCCTTTCCAAAGGGAACCCCCCACCGCACACGCGCGACGTGAGGCGCCTGCGACATCGAATCCGCTCCGCCCACGAGACAGACGGCCGAATCACCGAGAAGAATTTCCTGCGCGCCGCTCACGACTGCCTGAAATCCCGAGCCGCACAGGCGATTGAGCGTGAGCGCGGACGATTCCTCTCGGCACCCTGCCTTCAGTGCTACGTGACGTGAGAAGTACGCCGAGTCTGCCGTAGTGTAGAGGACGTTGCCGAGTATCGTGCTGTCGATGTCGGTCGCCTCGATTCCGGCTCGCTCGATCGCGGCTTTTGCCGCGTACGTCGTGAGCTCGGTGACAGGCACGTCACGAAGCGTCCCGCCGAAAGTGCCGAAGGGCGTTCGTACTGCAGAAAGAAACACGACGGCCCCGGTATCGGCTGCCCGGTTCCCGCCACGCGCTGCGCGAGGTCCGCTATCTGATGACATCTAGCCGACCGTGCGGCCGCAGGTCGCGCAGAATTTCCAGCCCTTCTCCAGCTCGCTGCCGCACGCGGGACACCGCGATACCGAAAGATTGTTTCCGCAATGCGGGCAGTAGATGACAGCGCGGCCCTCGGGAAGAGTGCCTCCGCAGAATCGGCAGCCTTCGGGCACAGCCGTGTTCATGAATGACTGGAGTGTCACCGGTGCGGCTTTCGCCGCCTCTACAGGCGGAGCGACCGGAGTCGGCGGAGCCGGCGCTGGGGAAGCGACCGGAAAAGTCGCGGTGACCGGCTGCGAAGGCGAAGGCGGCGCGGGCCTCGCGACCTGTGCCGTCGGCGCTTCTTCGGCGGCATCCGGCTCCGATCCGGCCGTCAGAGCCCGGATTCGGCGAAGCGCTTCAGGAGCGAGAGAAACCTTCGAGCCGGCAAACTCCCGAAACGCTCCGGGATCACCGTGCTTCGATTCGATCTCTGATCTCAGCTTCTCGCGCATCGACTGATCGGCGAGGAGATAATCGCGCTCCCCCGACAGGAGACGGCTCACCGCGTTCTCGTAATCCTGGTTTGTCTCGATTCCGAGCTCGCGTCGGTGATGCCGATAGGGGATGAGCGTCTCGTACATCTCCTGAACAGTAAACGGGAGCGTGAGATACTCGGGGTGGCGATGCCTGATGTTGCTGACGAGGCGATGAAAAACGCGATCTAGGTCGTCCATGATCTCGGGCTTGGCTTGAATGTTCCGGACTCGGGGAAAGGCGCGGTATCCCTGAGCCCATTTCTGGTTGCGCGCCACGCCGCGAGCCATGTGTCGAACTCCGACGGGCGCAAACCTCCAGAGGATGATTGCTCCGCTGCCGCGCGAGTGGCTAGATGGTTCGCATACTCGTTCTGCGGCTGTCCGTTGTGACCGCGAACCCAGTTCCACTGGACCTCGAAAGGCGCAGCTGCCTCGACCGCTTTTTTCCAGAGCGCGAGGTTCTCGATCGGACCACCCTTGCGACGCCAGCCTCTCTTGACCCAGCCCGCGACCCACGAGCGCATCCCTTCAACAATGTACTTTGAGTCACTGGTGAAGACGACGCGGAAAGGGCGCTTCATTCGCGAAAGCTCCCCAAACGCCTCGATCACCGACCGCAGGGCCATCCTGTTATTCGTGGTCGCGGGCTCCGATACCCAGTAGTCCCACCTCGAGAGCTGTCCACTGTCCGGTTCGATGAGCTCGACGAGCCCTCCTGCTCCACCTGGATTGTCTCCCTCGCGCCCATTGCCGATGCACGACTCGTCCGCGTAGATGGCTACGAGCGAGGGGGTTTCGTCGAAGAGGTCGATGTTCATGAAGGCACTACTTCGAGCCGCTCGATCTCGTCGAGGTAAAGCGTGATCTCCTCACCCGTTGTCGGATGCAGAACTGCAACCGCTTCGCGCTGTCCCTCGGACCACAAACGCTTCGGCACTCCGACGAACTCGCTGCCGCGCCGGTAGATCGAGACGCGCCTGCCGTGCGTGATCGCGCTCTCGAGAGCATCGTACTGCCTGTGAGTGAGCTGCTTCAAGATCTCTCCATCATCCATTCTCTGGCGACATGCGTCAGAACTGCCGTCGCTTTCTCGATCTGATCGACCGGCACGAACTCTTCCGCCGCGTGCGCGAGAGCGATGTCGCCGGGCCCGAAGCACACCGCTGTGATTCCTGCTTCGTTCAGGAGAGCGGCATCCGTCCATGCGCTCAGGCCTTCGACCGGAGACACCAGTCCTTCGTGCGCCGCCGCCAGCTCCAGAGCCTTCACCACATCCGCATCGCTCGCCACATCACTCGGTGCCTGTGAAGTCATCAATCTAACGGACGCGGAAACCGCAGGGTCGGACGAGCGAACGCGATCCAGCGCGTCGTTCATTTCGCGGAGAGCGCCTTCGGGGCTCTCACCGGGAATTGTGCGCCGCTCGACGCGAAGAACGCAGCGATCGGGATATGTTGACATCCCGATTCCACCCGAGATCGTCGAGGCATGAATCGAACCTCGGCCGAGCAGAGGGTGAGTGCGCTCGCGAAGCGATCCCGCTTCGAGCCCGTTGAGCTCGGCGAGAAGGAGTCCCGCGTGACGTATCGCATCGATGCCCAAGTCGTAGCGGCTTCCATGCGCGGCACGCCCGGTGAAATCGACCTCGATCCATACGAAGCCGCGATGTGCGGTGCAAATGGCCAGGCGAGTCGGCTCGGTGAGAATCGCGGACTCAGCCCGCACACCGCTCGCGATGAGAGCGCGCATTCCGAGACTGTCGTATTCCTCGTCGGTCACCGCGGCGATGATTATCTGGCGGCGCGCCTTGGCTCCGCATTCGTCGCGGGCACGCGCTGCGGCGACACACATCGCGGCGACGCCGGCTTTCATGTCCGCCGATCCCCTTCCATATATGCGTCCATCGCGCATATCAGCGGAGAAGGGGTCGTGCGTCATCCCTTCGATGCCGACGGTATCGAGATGTCCCGCGAACATCAGCGCGGGAGAGTCGGCTGGGCCTGCACGCGCGACGAGATTCGGCCGGCCCGGTGCCGAGTCATGAAGCTCGACCTCGAATCCCCACGAGTCGAGCTCAGCTCCGAGTGCAGTTGCGATTACGGACTCGCCCGGCGCGCCCGGGGCGAGCGTGGGGTTTCGCGAGTCGATGCGGGTGAGAGCGCGGGTGAGGGCCACTGCGTCACCCGGCGGCACCTCTGTCTTCGTGGTGTTACCGCCGCTTCGCCTTGGCGGGCTTCTTCGGGGGCGGTTTCTTCGCGGCGGGTTTTTTCGCAGCAGGTTTCTTCGGAGCTGGTTTTTTCGGGGCGGATTTCTTTGCGGCGGGCCTGGCTGCCTTCTTCGGGGCCGGCTTTGCCGCAAACTTCACTGCCTTCGCGGCTTTCGCTGCGGGCTTCGATGCCGCTTTTGCCGGAGCGTGCGGCCTGGGCGGAGCGTGATGCGGAGCGTGATGCGAAACGTGAGGCGCCACGTGTGCCGGCTTGGGCGGATGAGCAGCAGCGACTCTCGCGGGTGGCGGGGGCGGAGCTTTTCTCTTCGGCTGGTGCTCTTCGACCTGCCGGATCAGCTTGTCGGCTTCTTCCTGCGTCATCTGCCCGCGGCGTACCATATACTGGACGAGGTCGCGAGCGCTTTCGATCACGAATCCACTGAGGCCTGCGGCGGCATTCACGACATCCTTCATGGCGGCGGCCATCTTGCTTCCGGCTTCCAGGCTGATCTCGTGCGCCTTTGCCGCCATCTCTGCGACAGTATCCTTGACGTCAGCGCCACGATGACCCGGACTTCGCTTCGGGGGGACTGGCGGGGCGCCTTCGGCTACAGCCGCAGGGGATGCGGGCTCGGACGGTTTGTCGATCTCAGCCATCAAACGCTCCTGATCTATTGACTGTCGGCGTGCTTGTCATCGGGGGGAATGTCCGTCGCCTCAGCGCGCGTTTTGGGGCCGACATCCGGAACAAGGCGGGAAACGGCGCTAAGTATATGATTTTCCGTCACTAAAACAAGTAAGGATGAGGTGAGGCGGGAGGTCCACAACATGACCAAAAGTTCACGTCCTATAGCCTCATTTAGCACCACTATAACAATACCATAACGCCATCATATGCCCACCAACGTCAAACTTCTTGATTTGAGCCGAGTGCTTGCGGGACCGCTCTGTACTATGACGATGGGGGACTTGGGGGCGAGCGTCATCAAAGTCGAGCGTCCGGGAACCGGAGATGACACCCGCGGCTGGGGACCACCGTTCGATGAGCGCGGAGAAAGCGCCTACTATCTCTCCGTCAACCGCAACAAGAAAAGCATCGCCCTGGACCTGGAGATTGCGGCCGACCGGGAGGCGATTCTTCGGTTAGCTCGAGAAGCCGATGTCGTCGTCGACAACTTCAGGGGCGGGACGCTCGAGCGGCGCGGAATCGATCCTTCGAGGATGGTCCAGGAGAATCCGAATCTCATCTGGTGCACCATCAGCGGATTCGGTCAGGACAATCCGAGGGCCGGTTACGATCTCGTCCTTCAGGCCGAGAGCGGGTGGATGGCGATCACGGGGGAGGCAGAGGGGAATCCGATGAGAGTCGGGGTCGCTCTGGCGGACATCATCGCCGGAAAGGATGCGACGATCGCGATACTCGCCGCACTCGCCGCGCGCGGGATCTCGAATGGGCCGCTGCCGGCGGAGCAGCGCCGGATTCACATCTCTCTATTGAACAGCGCGACCGCTGCATTGATCAATGTAGCGCAGAACTCGCTCGTCACGGGCAAGGATGCGAAGCGATGGGGGAATCAGCATCCGAATCTCGTTCCCTATCAGCTCTTTCACGCCGCGGACCGGCCGATGATCGTCGCCGTCGGGAGCGACGCTCAATGGAAGGCATTCGCGCGAGCTGCCGGTCTGGATGATCTCGCCGCCGACGAATCCCTGTCCAAAAATGCGGGCCGTCTCGCTCAGCGGGACCGAATCGTCGAGCGTGTCGCCGAAAGACTGCTGGAGAAACCAGCCGCGGATTGGATCGCAATGTTCGATGACGCCGCCGTGCCCTGCGGCGTGGTGAAGACGGTGCTCGAGTCGGTCACCGAGGGAGGCGGGTCGCCGCTCACTGGCATTCCGCCCAGCGTTCCGGGGACCGTGCGTCTACCACCACCGCGACTCGACGAGCACGGCGACGAGATTCGGCGACTCGGCTGGGATGCTTTTGTGTGACGCGCCGTCATCCCAGTCTATCGGGGATACCATAAAGACATTACACTAGCGGAGTGACTACAACCGCACCCACGGCCACGCCTGTCGATCAGGCCGATGCGGACCAGGAGATAATCAGTAGTGTCCTTGCCGGATCGAAGGACGCATTTGGAATCCTGATCCAGCGTTACAGCGATCCGCTGTACAGACACGCGCTCGGCATGACGGGCAGTCCCGATGTGGCCGAGGACATTCTGCAGGCGAGCTTCATCAAGGCGTACCAGCATCTCGGTGAGGTTCGCGGCAGGTTTGACGCGTGGGTGTTCCGGATCGTCGCGAATTCGTGCAAGGACTGGCTCAAGAACATTCGTCGCACGCACGTCAGTTACGAAGAGGACGATCAACCGTCTTCGTTCTCGACGCCCGAAGAGGAGATGGACCGCAACGAGCTCCGCACTGACCTCGAATATGCGCTGGCCCGCCTTCCCGAATCACTCCGCGAAGCTTTCGTGATGAAGCACGTCGAAGGCAGATCCTACGAGGAGATGGCGGTGCTTCTGGAAACCACTGTCGGGGCGCTCAAGATGCGCGTACATCGCGCGCGCGAAGCGCTGCAGGCACTACTCGAGGAGAAGTACGCATGATCGACGAGCTTCCGGAGACTCCGGACCCCGAAAAGAGACCTCACAGAAAGACGCCTCCGGCGACGCCCGCAGTCCAGGCGTGGCTCGACGGCGAGCAGCCGAGGGAGGAGCTCGCCACCGCCGACGAGCAGGAAACGGCGGAGCTCTGGGCGCGGATCAACAGCGAGGCGGAGCAGCTCCGCAAGCGGAACACGCCGATTCACGTGCAGAGCAGGATCCTGAGCTCGCTTCCGGATACTCCTTCTGCGGGCGAGGCGACCGGATCGGGCATGAGCCCGTCAGTCCTGGTGGCACTGGGAGTCGCCATCCTCGCGGTCGGTGCCCTGATAGGGTTCATGCTGGTTCGCTGAGGTCCGGCTCCATCTCTTCAGACGTCAGTCCGGTCGACACGGAGACTGACGTTTTTGCATGTTCGGCCTGTCCTTTGCAATCTTCCTCGGTCGACAGGGACGGACATCCAGCTTAATAAAAGGGGGAGATGATGAAGCTCAGGATACTGGCTGTAGCGGCCGGTCTCGCAATGCTGCCGGTTATTGCGAGCGCACAAAACCCGACGGACACAACGAAGAAGGATTCGATGGCGATGCCGATGCCCGCACCGGCACCTGCGCCCGAACCCGCCGCCGCGCCTGCGCCTGCGCCCGCGCCTGCGCCAGTGCCAGCGGCCGCCAAGGATTCGAGCCTCGAGCCGAAGCCGGTGCCGCCGTCGGATGGAACCACCTGTCCGTGGGGCTGTCCCACTTCGAAAGGTGCGGCGGGACTCACCGGACCGCAGCTCCTTGCTTTGCAGCAGGAACTTAGAGATCGCAAGTGCGGCAACAATCACGTGACGGGACGACTCGATGCGGCGACTCGCATCGCGATTCGCAATTGCTCGCGTAAGCTCGGTGTCGCGAACAACGCGGGAGCGCTGCTCGTTGCCTTCGATGTCGGCTACAGCGCGAGTGACGTGAACACCTCTGGCGAAGACTAGCGGTACCGCGGTCTAGGGCGGCAAGGGCAGCGACAGCTGCTCCGAGGGGGTGAGGCGCTTGTCCTGCGCTTCATCCCCTTCGCCGTCATCGTCGTCACCTCGCATGCTGTTCCATCCCGCCACCCGGTACTTCACGCAGAGCTTGTCGAAGAATTTCGCGAGCCCTTCGCGATAACGCCGGCCCGCGCTGTGGCTTCCGGCGTAAGTGTTCCGGTACCTCTCCTCGAGATGAGGAAACTCCTTCGCGATGAACGGCAGGTACCGGTTGCGCGCACTCGCTCGCAGGCGCAGGGCGCACGCCGCAACGTAGGTCGCGCCAGCTTCTGACACTCGCTTCACGAGCGCTTCGAGGTCTGATGGATTGTCGGTGATTCCCGGCAGCACCGGCATGCAGTTGATGCCTGCATCGATGCCCGCCTCGCGGAGACGAGCGAGAGCGCGGATGCGTGCTTCAGGAGTCGGCGATCGTGGCTCGAGTCGGCGGGCGAGATCTCGCTTCAACGTGATGAGCGAGATGTGAATGGCGAGCGTCGAATGCCGGTTGATTCGCGAGAGGAGATCGATGTCCCTCGTGATCAGGGGGCTTTTCGAGATGATGCTCACCTTGAGTCCGGGATGATCCGCCAGCACCTCGAGGATCCGCCGCGTCACCCGAAAGCGCCGCTCGGCGGGCTGGTACGGATCGGTTGCGGTACCGATGACGATCGTCTCGCCGTTCAGGAGAGCGAGGTGCTTGTCGCTTCCATGGCGAAGAGTTCGCGCGAGGACGTCGGGAGCATTCTGCTTGACGAAGATGTTGCGCTCGAACGCGAGCCAGGGCGGCATCTCCTCGTATCGCTCGGTGAGTGCATCCTCCATTCGATCTTCGGATGCGGCGCGCTCCATGACATAGCGGTGGGCGTAGCGGGCGTAGCAGTAGGCGCATCCGAACGCGCAGCCGACGTAGGGGTTGATGGACCAGAAGCCCATGCCCGTGACTTCGGGTCCGTTGAGGACGTTCTTCGCGAAGGACGAGTAGTAGCGGATGTCCTTCTGTTGCCCGATGATCGGGAGGAGGCGCGATTCGCGCTCGAATGCTTCGCCGAAGAGTCCCGGTTGCTTCGCTTTGTTCTTGCCGTCCGTCTTGTTGCGCCCGCCCGCCATACCCGAATATATCCCGAAACAAGGCCGGGCGCGACAGAAATCATTAATTTCTCCGGCGCAAACGTTGTCCAATAGTTGCAGTCCCGAAGAGGAGTCATGACCGAGCTTCTATCAGACATCGCCATTCAGCGTGAGCTTGGCGGTCTATCCGGGTGGTCGCGCCGAGGTGATGCGCTGACCAAGACTTGGCAGTTTCGGAACTTCGTGGATGCGATGGGATTCGTGAATCAGGTGGCGAAGCTGGCTGAGTCCGCGAATCATCATCCGGACATCGACATCCGGTACTCGAAGGTCACTCTATCGTTGAGCAGTCACGACGCCGGCGGGATCACGCAGAACGATGTCGGGCTGGCGAAGAAGATCGAGGAGAGCGGGAAGGTCCCCGGTGGAGAGGACATCGCGCCGGCGTAAGGTCAACGGCGCCAACCGCGCCACAGAGTCTCAGAGGCCTAGAGAAAACCAGAAAAAGATATTTGGGAACGACAACGACGCCGAAGTCCAATCGACCTCTGCGATGTCGCTGTAGTTCCCATTAATCTTTTCCGTGTTTCTCTGAGCCTCTGGGACTCCGTGGCGCAGTGTCACTTAGTTCCGTCGTCCGCCGAGAATGCGGAGCAGCGCCATGAACAGGTTGAGCAGATCGAGGTAGATCGTGACCGCGGCCGCCACGTACTCGTTCGGTCCGAACACGTTCCGCAGGCGCCACGTGTCGAACACCAGGAGACCGCTGAAGACCAGCACGGTCACTCCAGCCAGCCAGAGGTCGAGCGCCGGGTTCTTGAAGAAGAAGTTCATCACCATACCGGCGATAACGACCCACAGCCCGACGACGAAGAAGCTTCCCCACGCGCTGAAGTCACGACGTGAGATGAAGGCGTAGCCGGTCAACACTCCGAAGGCGCCGATCGTCAGCAGTGCGGCCTGCGTGATGAGTCCGGGCTGCTGCTGTCCATATATGTAGAGCGCCGGCGAAATCCCGACGCCCATGGCGAACGTGAACAGGAATACCAGTCCGATGTTCGCGGGAAAAGCGTCGCGTGCGCGGAGCGCCAGGAACAGCGGCGCGAACATGGCGATCATCGTGATCCACGGATGAGCCGCGACCGCCTGCAGCAATGCCGGCTGAGACAGCGCGAACATCGAGCCCGCGATCGTGACGAGAACGCTGACGAATACGAGTGAGTAAGTCCGGCGAACGAGCGTCGCGCGCTCTGCGCCGGTGCGAACGATTGTCCCCGCGGGGAACGAAACGCCCATCATTTAGCTCCGGTTTGTTGAAGAATCGCGTTGATTATACACCGAGTGCGCGAGTTGGGTGCCCCACTGCAACGGAACGCACTACCCGCTACCCGCTACCCGCTACCCGCTACCCGCTACCCGCTACCCGCTACCCGCTGCCCGTTAACGTCTCTAATAGCGCTGGGAGCCCGGTGATATTCTCGAGATACCTTGCCGGATGGCAGGGCTCGAGCTGCTCCGTCGTGAACGGGCCCCATAGCGCTGCGACCGATACGACACCCGCCGCATTTCCTGACGCGATGTCGTGCGGCGAGTCGCCTACAAATACCGCTTCTTCGGGCGAGTAACCCAGCTCATGGAGCGCGATGCGGACGGGCATCGGATCGGGCTTGTGAACCGTGCACGAATCCATGCCGATCCTGGTCTTCATGAAATGATCGAGGCCCGACCACTCGAGGCCGCGATCCATCATCTCGTTGCTCTTGCTCGTGACCACTCCCATCGGGTGGCCACGGCGGTTCAGCTCTTCGAGAGTCTCGGCAACTCCAGGGAATGCCTTGGTCAGGCGGTCGTGATGCTCGCGTTGAAATACCCGGTACCGATCGACGAGCGCCTCCGTTTCTTCCTCCGAGCTGACGTACGCCGCGAGCTGCTTCCTTAGAGGAGTTCCGATGCCGGCGATCCACTCCTCGTCAGTCGGGGCAGGTGTGCGACCCTCGAACGCATGATGCACGCACTCGAGGAGGAGGCCGATCGAGTCGATGAGGGTACCATCGAGGTCGAAGAGGACAGCAAACGGGCGGGGCGGATTCATGACTCCAAAGTTATTAGGGAATGGCCAGCTAGCGGGCACCGGGCACCGGGCACCGGGAGAGTGTCTCTATTGCGAGGCCCGCGCTGAAGCGAGTGCCTCGAGTCTTCGCTGAGCCTGAGCGATTGCGGGTTTGTCTCGGGCATCCGTACGATACACACGCAAGCTTTCCCGAAGATGGTCTTCGGCTTCACGATATCGTCGGCGACGCGTTAGACAATGGCCGAGTGCGCCGCGAACTTCTGCGACACGTGTGTCATTCGGCTTGAACGCCTTTGTCCGTATTGCGAGCGCTTCACGCATGGCGGCCTCGGCTTCGTTCAGCCGGCCGACGTCGGTCAACACCATGCCCAGTCCCGTCAGCGCTTCCGCTGTGCGCGGGTGGCCAGGGCCGTGACGCGCGCGATAGTTGCGCAATGCAACTCGAAGGGCAGCCTCTGCCTCCTGATAGCGATTTGTCCGGTAGAGTAAAAGCCCGAGCACTCGCCAGCTCTGCGCAGTCTCCGACGAGCTGTCACCGAATTGCTTCTGTCTGCCAGCCAGCGCGCTTCGAATCAGCGGCTCCGCTTCCGCATAGTCGGCGCGATCACTCAGTATTGCTCCAAGATTGTTCGTCGCTGTGACAACAAAGGCATGATCGGCGCCGAGAAGTTTCGTCCAGTTGTCACGCGCGAGGCGCATCGCCTCCGCCGCGCCGTCGAGGTCGCGCAGCCGATAGCGAAGAACAGCGAGATTGTTGGCGACCTTGATCGTCGTGTTATTGTCGTCGCCGAGTATGCGGCGATCGATGGCAAGTGCATCGGTGTAAAGTGATTCCGCTTCGGCGAGCTTGCCTTGGCCGTCCAGGACGAGGGCCAGCATGTTCATCGCTTCGGTCACTGTGTGATGCTCGTTGCCGTAGAGCCGTCTCCGTGCTTTCAGGACATTTCGCTCGATTGCCTCCGCATCGTCGTAGCGGCCCTGTTCTCTCAGGATGATGACTCGTGAATGATGGGTGGCAATCACCTGCGGGTGATCTGATCCGAGCTTTGCAGTTCTGATAGTGAGTGCTTCAGCAAGGTTCGAGTCCGCCGCAGACACTTTGTCTGCCTCCATCTGTAGAATCGCCAGGTTGTGCAGGGCTGTCGCGACGCCGAGCTCGTTTGCGTCCACCCGTCTGTGCATCGCGACGGCATCCCGAAGAAGCAGTTCAGCTTCATCGAATCGTCCGGCGCGCTGTACGACCTGTCCCAGAGATGCGAGCGTCGTCGCGATCGCAGAGCGATCTGGTTTAGCCGCGGCCCGGCGCACTGTGAGAGTTCCCCGAAGAATCGATTCAGCCTCAGGGAATCGTGACAGGTTGCTGAGCACCGCTGCACGATGCTCGAGACGATCCAGATACTGCGGATGTCTGTCACCATGCAGCTGCCTGGTGAGGTTGGCCGAACGCAGGAGGAGAGTATCCGCCTGTGGAAGCAAGCCGATCTCACCATTGATCACGCCGAGCACATCGAGCAGCTCGGCCTGCACTTCAGGTTGGCGGCTCAGGGCTGTGTCGATCTGAAGTGATCCGCGCTCGAGGAGTTCGCGTGCGGTGATCTCGCGTCCTCTTGATTCCGCGGGATCTGTCACCTTGAAAAGGTTGACGAGGAAAGACTTGACCTGGAGGGCCTTTGCCGCTTCTGCCGATGCGAGCGATGCCTGTCGCGACGCCGCGCGCGACTGCCACAAGGTTCCGCCCAGGCCTGCGAGAAGTGTGACGAAGACAGCCGCTGCGCCTGTCACGAGCACCCGGTACCGTCGCGCAAACTTCCGCGCCCGGTATCCAAACGTGTCCGGCCGAGCTGTCACAGGCAGACCCGCCTCGTAGCGGCGAAGATCCTCGTGCAGCGCCTCGGCTGACGCGTAGCGCCGAGCGGGGTCCTTGTCCAGCGCCTTGAGCACGATCGTGTCCAGGTCGCCGGCGACTTGTCGTCGTGCTTGGCTGTCGCGATCGGAAAGTGCAACACTGGGCGGCTCGGGATCGACCTCGCAAACGACACGCTCGATCTCCGCAGCGGTTTTTCGATCGAACCGGTGTGCGCGCTTTCCCGAAAGCAGCTCATACAACACAGCCCCGAGCGCATATACGTCGGTCGCAGTTGTCACAGGTTCGCCTCGAACCTGTTCCGGAGCCGCGTACTCCGGCGTCATCAGGCGAAGCTCGGTGAGCGTCGCCGGCGTCTCACCGCCCTCGTCGGCGAGGAGCTTGGCAATTCCAAAGTCGAGCAGCTTTACGTCGCCGCTGCCAGTGACGAGAATGTTCGAAGGCTTGAGATCCCGATGCACGACGAGATTCTGGTGCGCGTATCGAACTGCCTGGCACACTGAGCCGAACAGAGATATCCGCTGGGAAATCGAAGACTGAGCCTCGTCACAATATCTCGTGATCGAGACGCCGTCGACGAGCTCCATCGCGAACCATGGCTGGCCCTGCGGAGTCATTCCTCCGTCAAACAGCCGGGCGATGTTGGGATGGGATAATCGAGCGAGTATCCGACGCTCTGACAGGAAGCGCCGGTACACTTCGTCGGAATCCATTCCTCGCTTGATCAGTTTCAGGGCAACTTTCTGTTCGAACTGACCGTCGGCGCGTTCCGCGAGATAGACTGATCCCATCCCGCCCCGAGCGAGCTCGCGAATCAGGCGATACGGACCTGCAGTGATATCGGGAACATCTTCCCGTGAGCCCTCTGCGACGACTAGCCCGGCGGCAAACACTCCGGCAGGACTGTCGAGGAAACCTTCACCCTTCGCGACACGAAGAAGACTGTCGAGGTGAGCTCGGAGGTCGTTGTCATCGCCACACTTCCCAGCGATGAACGCGGCTCGCTGGTCTGGTGGCAGATCCAGGGCCGCATCGAGAATCGAATCCGCGTTCTTCCATCTCTCTTCAGGATCCATTAACCCAGGCTCCTGTAGCGACGGCTCGAGCTGCAGCCGCGTGCGTACTCACGGCAAACGCTGATCGCTATCCGCAATCACCGGAGCGCAAACATGTGGGGGGTCGGTGATTCTGGCAACAATTGATGACGTCGTGCTCTCGCCGGACCTCGGTACATGACGTGCCAGTTGCTGACCGCAATTGGCGGCTAGCGGTTTGCTCGTCTTCGGGGTCGGTTTTTCCCATATATTTGAGGAGTATGCCCACCTCAACGAAAACCCAGTTTGGACGCCTGCTCGAGGACGTCGGCTCCGTCGATATGGTCGGAATCGAGGAGCGTGTCGCCAAGTTCCAGACCCGGAGCATCAAGAAGAAATCAAAGCTCTGGGGTCTGACCACCGCCGTGTCGATGGTCGACCTCACGACCCTCGAGGGGAAGGACACACCGGGGAAGGTCGCATCGCTTTGCGCCAAGGCGCGACGGCCGAGTGATGATCCTGAGGTGCCGTCGGTGGCGGCGGTCTGCATCTATTCCGCGCTCGTGAAGAACGCGGCTCGGCTCCTCGCAGATACGCCGATCAAGATCGCCTCCGTAGCGACGGGATTTCCTGCTGGCCAGACTCCTTTGAAGGTGCGCCTCGTGGAAGTGAAGCAGGCCGTTGCGGACGGTGCCGACGAAATCGACATGGTCATCAACCGCGGCGCTTTCCTCGCCGGCGAATTCCAGCGCGTGCAGGACGAGATCGCTTCGATCGTCGAAGTATGCGGCGATTCGACGCTCAAGGTCATTCTCGAAGTGTCGGAGCTCGAGAGCTACGACAAGATTCGCGCGGCGTCGTTCATCGCGATGCGTGTGATTCGCGAAGGTGATTTCATCAAGACGTCGACAGGCAAGGCGTCGGGATCAGCAACGCTTGCGAATACGCAGGTGATGATCGAAGCGATCCGCGATTTCTATCTCGAGACCGGGACCGCGATCGGGATGAAGCCCGCTGGCGGAATCCGCACCGCCAAGCAGGCTTTGCATTATCTCGTCGCGGTGAAGGAAACCCTCGGCGACGCGTGGCTCAACTCGAGCCGTTATCGCTTTGGCGCGTCGTCACTGTTGAATGATCTGCTGAGACAGATCGAGAAGGAAAAGACCGGCGCGTATCAGGCGCCCTACTATTTCACTGAAGCGGCGGAGAGTTACTGATGTCCACGTCGAAGCCAGTCGCGAAGCCAGCGTCGCCTGCCAAGGGCGGGCAGCGGGCCGCGGGCAACGGGCAGCGGACAGCGGGTCGCGAGCAGCGGATAGGTAGCGTTCCGCAGCTGATTTTCGGCGACCTCTGGGAATACGATCCCGCGCCCGAGACCGCCGATCCCAGGATCAAACCGCAGTACGAGCTCTACATCGGCGGAAAGTTCGTAGAGCCTCGTAGTGGTAAGTACTTCGACTCGATCAATCCCGCGACTGAGAAAGTCGTGTCGCGGATTGCGTTGGCGAATTACGAAGATGTGGACGCTGCATATCAGGCTGCTCGAAAAGCGTACGATTCTGTGTGGTCGAAGATGCCGGGCAGGGAGCGCGGCAAGTATCTGTATCGCATCGCGCGGCTCGTTCAGGATCGCGCGCGCGAGTTTGCGGTCGCGGAGACCATCGACGGCGGAAAGCCGATCAAGGAGTCACGTGACTTCGACGTGCCGATGGTGGCTGCGCATTTCTTCTATCACGCGGGCTGGGCCGACAAGATCGAGTACGCGATTCCCGGCGTCGAAGTGCATCCGCTCGGTGTAGTCGGCCAGGTGATCCCGTGGAATTTCCCGCTGTTGATGCTCGCGTGGAAGATTGCGCCTGCGCTGGCGATGGGAAACACAGTCGTGTTGAAGCCGGCTGAGACGACTTCGGTAACGGCGTTGAAATTTGCCGAGCTGTTGAACGAAGCCGAATTGCCGCCGGGGGTGGTGAACTTCGTCACTGGTGCCGGGGAGACCGGCGCGGCGGTGATGGGCCACCCCTTGGCGGCAAAGGTCGCGTTCACCGGATCGACCGAGGTTGGCAAGCGCATCATGCGCCAGGTCGCCGGCACCGACAAGAAGATGACCATGGAGCTCGGTGGGAAGGCGGCGAACATCGTGTTCGACGATTCGCCAGTGGATCAGGCAGTCGAGGGTGTCGTGAACGGCATCTTCTTCAATCAGGGCCACGTGTGCTGCGCGGGCTCACGGCTTCTCGTGCAGGAATCGATATACGAGCCGTTCGTCGCGAAGCTGCGCAATCGCATCGATGTGCTTCGTGTGGGGAATCCGTTGGACAAGAACACCGACATCGGCGCGATCAACTCGCGTGCGCAGCTCGATCGCATTACCGAGCTGGTTGAATCGGGAGTGACCGGTGGTGCGACAATGTACCAGTCGCCTGCGTGTCGTCTGCCTGGGAATGGATTCTGGTTCAAGCCGACAGTGTTCACTGGCGTGACGCAGTCGCATCGCATTGCGCAGGAAGAAATCTTCGGACCCGTTCTTTCGGTTCTGACGTTCAGGACTCTCGAGGAGGCAGTCGAGAAAGCGAACAACACCATGTACGGATTGTCGGCCGGAGTGTGGACCGACAAGGGCTCGCGGATTCTCAAGATGTCGACTGAATTGAAGGCCGGCGTTGTCTGGGCGAACACGTTCAACAAGTTCGATCCGTCGTCGCCGTTCGGTGGATACAAGGAGAGTGGATTCGGTCGCGAGGGCGGGCGGCAGGGATTGCTCGACTATGGGAAGATCGTCTGATGGCGTCTTCGTCGAGGTTGCCGATCACCAAGACGCCGAAGGTTTACGTCGGCGGCGCGTTCATTCGGTCCGAGAGCGGACGCGTATTCCCTATTAATGAAGGCGGCAGGAAAGACGGGAGGTTTTTCGCGAACATTCCTCAGTGCACGCGGAAGGATATTCGGAACGCTGTAGAGGCAGCGGCGAAGGCTGGGCCGGACTGGGCCAGGCGCACGCCGTACAATCGCGGGCAGATACTGTATCGGCTCGGTGAGATGCTCGAGTCGCGTTCAGACGAGATGGTCAATGCGATCACTCGTACGTCGGATGCGTTGACCGGTGACGCCGAGAAGGAAGTCGCGGCATCGGTTGATCGGTTGATCTACTACGCAGGGTGGGCGGACAAGTACGCGCAGGTGGTTGGGAATACCAATCCGGTTGCGGGGCCGTTCTTCAACTTCACGGTGCCGGAGCCGATGGGGATCATCGGTGTCATTGCTGCTGATGCGGATCCGTTGCTTGGGCTGATTTCGCAGGTCGCTCCAGCGATTGTTTCGGGGAACACAGTCATTGCGTTGGCGTCAGAGGCGCAGCCGTATCCGTCGATCGTGCTCGGCGAGATGCTCGCTACTTCCGATCTGCCTGGTGGTGTTGTGAATCTGCTTACGGGATTTCGTCGTGAGCTGCTGCCTACGTTTGCCACACACACGCACATTCGCGGCGTTTCTGCTGTCGTCGGAGCGGAAGAGCGGAAAGAGCTAGCGCTCGGCGCGGCGGATTCAGTGAAGCGGGTGAAGACCAGGAACGCTGACGAAAAGCTCGATTGGTACTCGGAGAAGTCGCAGGGGGTCTATGACATCAAGGACTTTATCGAGTTCAAAACTACCTGGCATCCGATCGGGGTGTAAAACTTACAGGTGCCTGTTGCGACGGCATTTGACTACCCGCCCAGACCTATCTAAAGCGAATCGCAGTTTCGATGTTTCGTTTCAGGCCGTGACAAAGTTTCGCGTCCGACTGGTTAGTCGCGCCTCACTGAGGCACGAATTGTTGGGGTTACCTCCTAACATGCTTTCGACTTTGATACGTGTCCCGCTCCCGCTTTTCGGAACGCCGCGCTGACGGTCGTCGCAACACTCGTCGACCTACGGTGCATACACTGGAGGGCATGGCGAACTATCCACAACTCGCGCTCGAGGAGCTTGAGACGGTTAGCCGCGTTACGCCCGATGCAGGCCCACCTCTTCCGCACCCTAAGGTGGTCGATACAACTCCATTGGATGTCATGGGAGTCCAGGTGTCGATTTCCGCGCAACATTTTGCAGGGGCGATTCGTTCCGCAAAAGCCTACTTGGCAGGTCCCTTGAGGTCGTAGGTGAAATGAAGTCAGCTGACTCCTGAATTCCGATCCTAAGAATGGCTCTCCAGAATAGCGGCGCTGCACTCTTCGCAGGTTCCGTCGAAGAGTTCATATCTCAGGCACCGGCAAGCAAGCTTACAGCGCACCTGACGCGCGAATTCAATCGTCGCTGGGGAACTGCGGGTGAGTCAGAAATACGCGCATGGAAGAGTAGCCTCACCGCGCTTGCAGACGTGGTCGCACAATCCGAGCTAGATCGAATGGGCGTCGGGATTGAGCTGAAGCTACCGCTCACCGACAAGCGAGTGGATGCCTCCTTCATAGCTCGAGATCGCTCCGGCCACCCTCACGTAGTCCTACTGGAACTGAAGCAATGGGAGGACGCTGCTCCCAGCTTCTATCCCGACAATGTCGTCGTGATGGGTCGCGAGATGCTCAGTCCGGCCGTCCAAGTCAGCGCGTATGCGCAGTATCTCCGCGATTCGCATTCGGCGTTTTCGGAGCTGGGTTACAGACTCTCCGCAGGAGCATATCTCCACAACATGCCCGGTGAAGTTCTTCGGAACCTCCCAGATCCGGAGCCCACAGATCTCGTAGAGGCTGCCGCGATGTTTTCACGGGACGATGTGGAGACCCTAATTGCGTTTCTTGAAGATGGGCTCGCTGGCGGCGATGGGCTTGACCTGCTGCCTGAATTGATCCACGGGCGCTACCGACCGTCACCTCAATTGATCGCTGGCATCGCCCGCGCTCTTGAAGAGTCGTCCGTCTGGACTCTTCTCGACGAGCAACGCCTTGCGTTCAATATCGTAAGAGGGTCTGTCGGCGGCGCTCTTTCAACCGGGAAGAAGTCCTGCGTTATCGTGCTTGGCGGTCCTGGAACAGGCAAGAGTGTGGTTGCGGCGCACCTCGTCGTGGAAATGGCGAAGGATGGCAACTCAGTCGTACACGCCACCGGTTCGAAGGCATTCACTACAAACCTCAGAGGTATATCCCCCAATCCGCGTAGCGCGGCGGCGCTCTTCCGGTATTTCAACAACTTTCGTCACCAGCAGACTGATCCAGATGCAATTGACATTCTGGTTGCTGACGAAGCCCACCGAATCCGAGAGACGTCGAATGATCGATTCACAAAGACTTCGCTTCAATCAGAGATCTCGCAGGCCCGTGAGCTTGTCAGAGCTGCCAAAGTATCAGTCTTTTTCCTTGATGAACGGCAAAATGTTCGGCCCGGCGAGATCGGTACAGTTGAGTCGATAAGAGAAGCTGCGATCGTGGAAGGCGCTGCTGTGGCTGAGATCGAGTTGACCGGACAGTTTCGGTGTAATGGGTGCTCCGGATATCTCGAATGGGTGGACGCACTCGTGTCAGAGAATCCGGCGCTTGTTGGAAGCTGGTTCGAAGCGAACGAATACGATGTCCGAATATCTGAATCTCCCCAAGAAATGGAAACGGAGCTTCTCTCACTTGCCCGCGCGGGGTCAACTGCAAGATTGGTCGCCGGATTCTGCTGGCCTTGGTCTGATCCGCGGCCAGACAACACGCTGCCGACGGATGTCCAAATCGGTTCGTGGAAGCGACCATGGAACGAGAAGCCTCCCGAACAACGCAGGCCGCCCAAGCCACCCCCGCGCGCCGACCGGCACCCATACTATTTATGGGCGAACGAACCCGAAAGAATTCGTGAAATCGGCTGCATCTATTCAGCGCAGGGTCTCGAGTTCGCCTACTGCGGGGTCATCATGGGCCCGGATCTCGTCTGGCGCCATGATCTTGGATGGATCTCAGACAAGCAGGCAACGGCCGACCCAGCGTTGTTGAGACGAAAGCTCTCTGCGGAGGGGCGCGTCGACCTTATGGCACAGACCTACCGAGTCCTCCTGACGCGAGGCATCAAGGGCACGTTCATATATTCGACTGACGCGGAAACCATGGAGCTCTTGCAATCCTTGGTTAAGTCCGGCCAATGAATACTCGTACGCGTGCCCTAGAGTGGCTCGCATCGCGAGGAATTAAGCCTAAGGGCCACGTCGTTACGTCGAAACGATATGCTCCCGACGAGTCATGGACAAAATCAAGAGCCTGGTGGATTCAAATTCCAGCCGAACCGATTCGCGAGGGGAAGGAAGTGCACATCCTTTGCGAGGCCGCTTCAAAATCGTCGACATTTCGCTACCTGATAGTTCCTGCAGCGGTTTTCCAGGATCACCTGGAAGAATTCGCGACCATTGGCGACAACAAGATCAACCTCTTCCTTTCAGCGGACGAGGGCTTGGAGTTTGCAGACCAACGTGGGCCAGGCCGTGTTTCCCTCGCGCAATTCGAGCGAGAGTGAGTCTGGTTTTCTCAATGCCTACCGAGCATACCGGCCCTAAGGCCTCAGAGATCCCTCGTCGCATCTAGGTTCGCGAGAAGGGTGCTTCGACTCTTCGGAATCAGAAGCCAGGAATCGAATGCCAACGAACTCCACGCTGCACGAGCTCGAGCCAAATCAGTCCGTTCGGGCTTAATGTAGACGGCATTACCGCCGGTTCGACTACAGAGCCGGCACCAACTCGCTGCAGGAACCATAGATTAGCTGCGAGTCTTTCTATCTCTCCCATGCGATTCTTACTAAGTCTGATCAGCGGCCTCATTGGCTGTACCTCAGTTCAGCCAGCGGTGTTGCCCCCGATTGAACTCCCGGCCCCGATTGCGTCCGCTGAAAGAGATTCTCGAGTCTTGAAGGGCCCGTCGTTTGTGACGCGCGCGGCGCACCATGCAGCCCTGCGGTCGTTGCGCCGCCACCGATGAAGTACGATGGTGTCAGCTGTGAATCGCCACACCCGCTGCAGTTGGGCTCGAACTCCATTGAGCATCGCCTATCACGATACCGAATGGGCGGTGCCCGTTCACGACGACCGAATCCTCTTCGAATTTCTGACACTGGAGGGTGCGCAGGCCGGCCTGAGCTGGGAGACGATTCTCAGGAAGCGCGAAGCCTATCGCGACGCATTCGCCAGCTTCGACCCCGCACGAGTAGCCCGCTTCACCGCGCCACGAGTAGAACGTCTGCTCCGGAATCCTGGAATTGTTCGAAATCGTCTCAAGGTGACGAGCACAGTTCAGAACGCCAGGACTTTCCTCACAGTGCAGCGGGAATTCGGGAGCTTCGATGCCTACGTGTGGGGCTTTGTCGGCGGAGCGCCGCGCGTAAACCACTGGCGTACGCTTCAGGCGTTGCCCGCCCGCACTCCGGAGTCAGACTCACTCAGCCGCGATCTGAAGGGCCGCGGCTTCAAGTTCGTCGGTTCGACTATCTGCTACGCGTTCATGCAGGCGGTGGGTCTGGTGAACGATCACACGGTCGACTGCTTTCGGCACGCGCAGGAGATTTCCCGGATTCCGCGTCGCTGAACGAAGCGTTGCGCGCTTGAGCGCAATCATTCATCGACGACGGAAGTCGCGCCGTAGCGCATAAGCCCGCCAAAAAACGCGGCCTGCTGTCGTCGTCGTTCAATGACAACGAGCATGGATCGATGTCGAGGTTCGGCCGCGATCTCGCCATCCTGCGGTCGTCCAAGCCGCCAAAGTTCACGTGAACACACCATCAGAGGTACTCAACGCAGCCTTTGACGCGCTGAATTGCGAAGACTGGCACGCGTTCGGCGAGTTGTACGATCCCGTAAGTCTCCGCGCATTCAAGCGCCAGATACTCGAGGACCTGTCCGAAGAGAAGCACTACGACATCAGTGTCGACGATCTTCTGGAAAGCGATCCGGACATGCCGCGGGAAGTCGCCGAATATCAGGTCGCTGAGCTGAATCGGTGTACCAGTACGGAGTCACGCTTAGAGCGTGAGCTCCTGACCGTCGAGAGTCTCGACGAGCTGCGCGAGATGGAACCGGCGAAAGTCTTTTGTCAGTGGGTAAAGGCGCGCTCGCCACACCGGCGCCTCGAAAAGGAGACCGCTTCGGGCGAGCCGTGGGAGGCGGCGGCGAGCTGGGACCCCGACCTCGAGTCTCAATCGCGAAAGGCCACTCGCGCATACAGGTACAGGGTTATCGGATTCGTTCCCGATGGGCCGCAGATGGCCCACGTACTGTATCGCAGCGAACAGACGGCAGAGAAACTCTTTCCTGAAGAGTATCCCGAGTGGCTGCAACGGAGGCCAGAAGATGAGCAGCAGCTCGCTCGCCTCGTTGATCTGCGCGCCGATCCGGCGATTGCGACATGCCGCCGGCAAAGCGACGGTTCGTGGCGACTCGTGGCCCGAAACAACTTTATGGTGATAGGCTCACTCCAGATCGTGGAGCTTCGTATGCGGGACGACGAGTAACCTCCCGGGCTGCGATGCCATTTGGCGGCTGTCGGAATGGTTGACCGAGCCGGATCCGCTGGTTAGCTTAGTCTACTTAGTCTAGTCCAACCGGGCGGAGCCATGGTTACAGTCAACATTCACGAAGCCAAAACGCAGCTCTCCAAGCTCATAGACCAGGCTGTCAAGGGCGAAGCCTTCGTAATCGCCAAAGCCGGCAAGCCCTTGGTGAAAGTGATAGCCCTCGACTCTCCGGCAACGCCTCAACGAGTGGGATTCCTCGCTGGTGAGATCACCGTGCCCAAAGACTTCAACACGATGGGCGAGCGTGAGATTGCGGCTCTCTTTGGCGCCGAGGAGTGAAGGTACTCCTCGACACTCAGCTTCTCCTCTGGGCCGCCGGTCAACCGGAACGACTCTCGGCAACAGCTCGCAAGCAGATCAAAGATCCGAAGAACGAGCTCGTCTTCAGTGCAGCGAGCTTGTGGGAGATTACCATCAAGAACTCCCTTGGACGCGAAGACTTCCGCGTCGAGCCACGCGTGCTGCGACGGAGTTTGATCGACAACGGCTACACCGAGCTTCCGGTGACAAGCGAACACGCCGTCAGCATCGACGAACTGCCAGCTGTGCACAAGGATCCCTTCGATCGCCTCCTCCTTGCCCAGGCACTGACCGAAGGAATCACCCTTCTCACCAGCGATGCACAACTAGCCCGATACCGGGGGCCTGTTCGCAAGGTGTAGGAAGACCAGACGACGGCCCCCTCGCTGTGGACTTACATTGCCTCCATTCCAACGAGTGGCATATTCTCCGAGCCGTTGCAACCACACGACGATGATTCGCATTCCCACGAACCGATGACCGCGACCGGGCCAAAAGCAAGAGCATGACCGAACCCGACGGCTCCGCTCCAGACATCGGCAACGCCTATGATATCGAGGGCGAAATCGGCCGCGGCGGCATGGCGACCGTGTACCGCGCGCACGACCGGAGGCACCACCGCCCCGTAGCGGTGAAAGTCATGAATCCAGAGATCGCCGCGTCAATGGGAACAGCGCGGTTTCTCTCGGAGATAACCACCGCCGCAGGGCTGAGCCACCCGAACATCGTCCCGGTTCACGACTCGGGAGAGCACGGTGGCGTGGTCTATTATGTCATGCCCTACATCGATGGCGAGACGCTCCGCGAGCGGATGAACCATGAAGGAAAAATTCCGCTCATGGAGTCGGTACGCATTATCTCGCGAATCGCGGCCGCTCTCGATTTCGCTCATCGACGTGGAGTGATACACCGCGACATCAAGCCCGAGAACATCATGCTTTGCGAAGGCGAGCCGCTGATTCTCGATTTCGGAATTGCGAAGGCGATCAAGGCCGCGGCCGGCACCTCGCTCACTCAGACGGGAGTCGCGCTCGGCACACCCGCTTACCTCAGCCCGGAACAGGCGAGCGGAGAGACGAACCTCGACGGCAGAAGCGATCAGTACAGTCTCGCCTGCACGTTCTACGAGATGGTCGCGGGCTCTCCGCCTTTCAACGCTGCAACGCCGCAGCGCGTCATTGCGATGAGGTTCACCGAACGACCGGATCTCTTGTCGAAGGAGCCTTCGGTGGGGCCTGGCGTAGCGAAGGCCCTGGAAAAATCGATGTCACTCGACGCGGCAGACCGCTTCTTGACCGTAGCCGACTTCGCCAAGGCGCTGACGGATGCGATGCCGTCGCAGCCCGGCATCGACGAAGACGATGGACGCCAAAGCATCGCGGTGCTGCCGTTCTCCAACATGAGCGCCGACCCCGAAAACGAATTCTTCGCCGATGGAATCGCCGAAGAGATCATCAACGCGCTCACGAAGATCCAGGCTCTCGACGTAATCTCCCGCGGCTCGGCATTCGCGTTCAAGCAGCGATCCGAAGACGTAAGTGAGATCGGAAAGAAGCTCAACGTGCGAACTGTTCTCGAGGGAAGTGTGAGAAAGGCAGGAAATCGCCTTCGCATCACCGCGCAGCTGATCGATGTCGGGACCCGCAACTATCTGTGGTCGGAGCGCTACGACCGCGAGATGGCCGACGTATTCGAGATCCAGGACGAGATCGCGACCAACATCGTCAATGCCCTCAAGGTCGTGCTCAGTCCGCACGAAGAAGCCGCCATCAAGAAGGTGCCGACGCAAAGCGTTCGCGCGTACGAGTATTACCTGCGCGGACGCCAGCTCTTCCATCAACGCCGCGGCGTGACGCTCGATGCGGCGGAGGACATGTATCGCCGCGCGATTGCACTCGACCCCAACTACGCTCTGGCATACGCAGGACTCGCCGACTGTTCGGTGTTTCGTGCGCAGGATCAGGGCGGCGGCGAAGAGGCGGTCGCCCAGGCGGATGCGGCGAGCAAGCGGGCCCTCGAGCTCGATCCACAATCGGCAGAGGCGCATTCGTCCCGCGGGCTCACGCTCGGACACCAGCGCCGATTCACCGAAGCCGAGGAGGAATTCCACGAAGCCATGCGGCTCGATCCGACGTTGTACGAGGCGCCGTACTTCTTCGGTCGCATCCTTCAAACCCAGGGTAAACTCGAAGACGCCGCGGAGATGTATGAGCGCGCGGTCAGCATAAGGCCCGACGAGTATCAAACCCTGTCGTATCTCGCGATGGCCTATCAGTCGCTGGGCGATCAGGAAAAGCTTCTCGAGGCGTCCCAGCGAATGGTCAAAGCTGCCGAACGCGCAATCTCTCTGAACCCCGGCGATGCCCGCGCTCTCTATCTCGGCGCCATCAACCTGGAGCGAATCGGCGAATCCGAGCGCGCGCAGGAGTGGGCAGCGCGCGCGTTAAAGCTGGACCCGAGCCACCCTGTGATGCTGTATAACCTTGCCTGCTTCCACTCAGTCGCAGGCCGAGTCGACATCGCGATCGATCACGTCGAGCGCGCGCTCGATCTCGGCTTCCTGCACAAGGAGTGGTACCTCACCGATTCGGATCTGGCGAACATCAGAGACCTGCCGCGATTCAGGCAGTTGATAGCCGGGAAATTTCCGGACGCATGAACCACTGGTTCATGGCACACGCGTCCACTATGCCCTCAGAACCGCGACGCCATCAGCTTCACGTCAGCGTTTGCCCACGCCTTCGCGAACCGCGTGTCGACAGCAGCAGCCTCCGCGGTTTTTCCCTGCGCCTTCAGTGCTGCCGAGAGTCCATACAACGACCAGCCATTCTCCGGGAAATGCTTGAGATCGTCGCGGTACGCCTTTTCCGCGTCCGCGTTTCGGCCCGCCTTGAGAAGCGCCGCACCCAGTGACTGTCGTATCGGGTAATACCATTTCGGCGGTTCGAAGTAGAGTCCCGCATCCTCGATCTTGAGAGCTTCGCCGAAGTGGGCGATCCCGGCATTCGTGTCACCGCTCCGTGTCGCGATCTCACCCATCAATGCATGCACGGCTATGGATACGGGAGTCTTCGATTCCGCGTCAGCCGGTGTGGCCTTATCGATGGCCACGACTGAGTCGAGCGCGATCTTCGCATTGGCAAAATCGCCCTTCCCCGCATACGCGACTCCCCGCGCGTAATAAGCCATCGCCGTCGGGAATCGCAGATCTGCGGGCGGCAGCGGCTCCGCAAGAACATCGTTCCAGCGTCCGAACGTCGTGAGCGTGAGGACATAGTACGGAACCATCTCCTGAAGCATGGCCTCGTTTTTCGCTACATCCATGTTGACCTTGGATTTCAACGTCTTCGCGGCTTCGATCGCCTGCGCGCTCTGGCCGGCCAGAGTCGAGACAAACGCGAGGAAGTGGATGTTGTGCGGGTAATAGCCGAGCGAGTAAAGCGTCGGCTGCTTCTGACCTTCGAGGAACGTCTCGTCCGTGTGAATGGCGTGTACGTTGCTCATGGCTGCGTCGGCGTATCGCCCGACCCGGACATAGATGTGCGCCGGCATGTGCACCATGTGCCCTTCGCCGGGCATGAGCTTCGCGAGACGCTCCGCGCAGGGTACTGCCAGCTCAGGCTTCACCGCCTCGACTGCATGGATATAGTAGTGGCAAGCGCCGGGATGGTTCGGGTTGCGCGCTATCACTGATTCGAGCTTGCGTACGATCTCGTCGCTGCCTGGGTAAGCCTTTCCTTCCGGCGTCCAGTAATTCCACGGACGCAGATCCATCATCGACTCGGCCGACAACGTCACTGCATCGAGATCGGCCGGATTGTTTTTGGCGACCGCGAGCATCGCTCGTGAGTACGCGCTGTCCAGGCTCGCTCTGTTCGCCGGAGGAACCGGGGCATAGCGAGCGCTCAATGCTGTGATATATGCGCGCTGCCAGGCTGGAACGCCCTTGCTCAGCGAAAGAGCTTTTTGCGCTGCCTCGTAAGCCAGTACTCCGCTGGCGGAATCCATCCCCGCGTTGACGTGAGGACCGTAAGAGTAGGCGATGCCCCACCAGCACATCGCGCAAGCAGGATCGAGCTCGGCCGCTCGCGTGAACGACCTTATTGCCTCGGCGTGATTGAAGCCGTAGACGAGGCGAAATCCCTGGTCGAAGTACTGCTGGGCCGCGGGGACCTTTGTGCCGATGGATCTGTGGTGGATACCGAGGTTCGTGTACAGCGGTACCGGAGTCTGTGCGGGAAGGCTCGCGACGGCGAGCAGCAAGACGGCAGGAATGAAACGCCGGATCATGTCAGCCCCAGGTTGTCGTCGGTTCTATTCTAGAGGCCGGCGAATGACCCGCAAGACCCCTCGACCTCACCCAGAAGCGCGAATGTGGAGTATACTTCCAGCAGGATTTGACCCGCACCAGAGGTGGGAAAAATGACAGCAACGTCATGGCAGGCATCCGGGCAGTATTACGAGACGTGCAGCTGCGATTTCGTGTGTCCGTGCATTCTTGGACAGATGGCCGTCGAGCCAACGGGCGGGTCGTGCACGTTCGCCATGGCGTTTCAGATCGAGCGCGGGATGTACGGCACCGTTCCGCTCGACGGCCTCGGATTCATCGTCCTCGGACTCACGCCTGAAGCAATGGGCAAAGGGAACTGGTCGGTGGGCGTGATCGCCGACGAGAAAGCCAGCGCCGAGCAGCGCGAAGCAATCACCGCGATCGCGAGCGGCTCCGCGGGCGGACCGATGGCGGGCGTAGGTCCCCTGGTCGGGAAGTTTCTCGGTGTGGAAACGGCGCCGATCCGCTTCGAGCGCACAGGTTTCAAGTGGTCGGTCACTGCCGCGAGCCTGGTGGACATGGCTGCGGAGGGAGCGATGGGCATCGATCCCAACGCGAAGGAGCCGCTCCACCTGGACAACACCGGCCATCCGGCCTCGAGCCGTTTTGCTCTCGCGCATGCATTGAAGAGCCACGTCGACGCACTCGGCCTGAGCTGGGACGACACGTCCGGAAAGAACAACGGACAGTACGCACCGTTCAACTGGCGTAGTGCGTAGCCAGTCACCGGTCGCGGCCATCCATCGCCGCGACCGTATCGTCATCACGAGCTGCATCGTTCTGATCACCGTCCTGGCGTGGGCGTATCTCGTCCATCTCGACCGTCAGATGGTGTCGTCGAGCGGGGCGGGGACGACGATGGCGAACATGGCGATGACGGCGAATGTGTCGTGGAGTGGCCGCGACGTTTTTTTCGTGTTCACGATGTGGTCGGTGATGATGGTCGGCATGATGAGCGCACCGGCCGCACCGGTGCTGCTGCTCTTCGCCAGGACCGGACCGGCACGTGCGAAAGGCGGCCGGCTCGCCATTCTTCTCTTCGGCCTCGGCTACCTCTCCATCTGGCTCGGGTTCAGCACGTTTGCGGCACTCGCACAATGGGCATTGCACGACGCCGGATTGCTGTCACCGAGCATGAGCGCGTCGGGTCCGCGAATAGCGGGTGCAATTCTGATTGCAGCCGGTCTGTATCAGCTGACGCCCGCCAAGAACGCGTGTCTGACACAGTGCCAGAGTCCGCTGGGTTTTTTGATGAGCAACTGGCGTGACGGAGCGAAAGGCGCCCTCGAGATGGGCGCTCGACACGGCCTCTACTGCCTCGGCTGTTGCTGGGCGATCATGTGCGTTCTCTTTGCCGTGGGGGTTATGAACCTCGCATGGGTTGCTGTGCTGACCGCCTTCATACTGTTGGAGAAAACAGGACGGAAGGGAGCCCTCGTGGCACGGGTCGGGGGTTTGATCATCATCGCTTTCGGCGTTGTCATCGTGGCGAGCTGACTAATAGACTTCGACCGGAGCACGGACTCCGGGTACCCTGGCCAGAGCGGAATCGAGCGTGAGCAGCACAGCGCCCAGTCCTTCGGCCAGTGCGATATAGGCAGCATCGTAGGCCGTCACGTTGTTCCGCAGCCGCCAGATCCGGCCTAGCAGTGGCTCGTGGGAGTAGCGGTGGATGGGTATTATCGCGAGGTCACGCAGCGCCTCTTCTCCGCGCGCCGCAGTGATATCGCCGGCACGCCAATACCGTCTAACCACCTGTGCGACCTCGACGTCGATGACGTGCGGCGCGTGCAGTGTCTCCCCATCAGCGAATGCGCGATCCAGAATCCTTTCCGCCTGCCCGAGCCGCAGCAGCATCGCGACGACTGCCGAGGCGTCGATAACGATCACCGGCTGTCTCGCTCGGCCCGCACGGCACGCGCCGCGGATTCTCGGACTTTCACAGGAGCGCGCTCGAGCAGACGGTACCGGATCTCTGCCGGTGTCGCACGGTCTGCGATGGCTGTGACCTCTGCAATCAGATAATCGGAGAGGGTCTGGCTGTTCTCCGCTGCCCGAACTTTCAGCTTCCGGTGAAGCTCGTCGGGAACATTTCGAAGCTGGATCATTTTGGACATGTGCATAACATGTGAGCATGCGAACTACATGTCAAGCCAGCCGCGCATGTGCTTCCGGCATCGTCGTTTTGTTTGTTGCGTCCATCGGTAACGGCGGCATATTGAGCGCGCTGGTTTCTTCATGAGGATCCATGGACGCATTGTCGCAGCTCAAAGGATCGCTTGCTGATCGCTACGACATAAAGCGCGAGATCGGCGCCGGTGGAATGGCCACGGTCTATCTCGCGCAGGATCTGAGACACGACCGACCCGTAGCACTGAAGCTCCTCAACCCCGAGTTGGGAGCCGTGCTCGGCGTCGAGCGATTCCTGTCCGAGATCAAGGTTACGGCGAATCTTCAGCATCCCAACCTTCTTCCCCTGTTCGATTCGGGTGCCGCCGAAGGGCTGCTCTACTATGTAATGCCGTTCGTCGAGGGCGAGTCGCTGCGAGCCCGGCTCACCCGCGAGAAGCAGCTCCCGGTGGACGAAGCCGTGCGCATGACTGTCGCGATCGCAAACGCGCTCGACTATGCGCACTCGCACGGCGTGATACACCGCGATCTCAAGCCGGAGAACATTCTTCTTCAGGCGGGACAACCCGTCATCGCCGACTTCGGGATCGCGCTCGCGGTGAGCAACGCTGGAGGAAGCCGCATCACGCAAACGGGGCTCTCGCTCGGGACCCCGCAGTACATGAGTCCGGAGCAAGCCACCGGGGATCGTGTAATCGACGGACGGAGCGACATCTACTCACTCGGCGCCGTCGCATACGAGATGCTCACCGGGGAACCGCCGCATACCGGCAGCACATCGCAGGCGATCATCGCGCGAATGCTGACTGAAAAGCCGCGCTCGATGCGCACGACCCGGCGAGCCATTCCGGAACATGTAGAGTTCGCGGTTCAGCACGCGCTCGAGAAATTGCCTGCTGATCGGTTCTCGAGGGCGCATGAATTCGCTGAAGCGCTTCTGGGTCATGCAACAGCGGGAACAACGGGTCTGTTCGCGAGTGCGCAGGCGGACCAGCGAGCCAGAGCGAAGTCGGGTTGGAAGTCCCGTTTACTGGATCCTGTCATACTGGTTCTGGCCGGCATTGCAGTGGCCGCGCTGGCTTTTGCTTTCTGGCAGAGGCCTCCTTCGCGGGCACCCGGCCGCGCCGTGAGATTCATGCTGGCTACTCCGGACAGTTTGCGCCCCTTCGACAATTACCCCTGGCCAGCCGCGATTTCACCGGATGGCGGAACGGTGGTCTATACAGTTGGTGGAGCAGCCGCCGGGATGCTCTATTCGGTTCGCACCGATCAGCTGGAGGCGCGCGCGATTCCCGGAACAGCCGGGGGAAGCCAGCCGCATTTTTCGCCGGACGGTGAATGGGTCGCGTTCGAGGCCGACGGTAAACTTCGCAAGGTAAAGCTCGATGGTAGCGCGCCAATCACTATCACCGCCGCAGGCTCGAACAACGGTGCAGACTGGACGACACGGGATGAAATCATCGTGGGGTCGGAAGGCGACAAGCGCGGTTTGTCGCGTGTGAGCGCGGCCGGGGGCGAGCTTACAGAATTCGCGAAACCAGATACGACCAAGGGGGAGACTGATTATCTGTGGCCCATTGCAACACCTGACGGCAAGACCGCGGTGTTCACGGCATGGACAGGTTCCCTCGCGTCGGCTCAACTCGCAACAGCTCCAGTCGATGGCGGCGATGTAGTCTCGCTGGACATCAAGGGCATTCGCCCGCTCGCCGTGATCGGGAGGACTCTTATCTATGTTCAGGCGGACGGAGCAGTGATGGCGATCAAGCTCGATCGCTCGCTTCGTCATACAGACGGCAAGCCCGTTCCTGTTCTCGATCCGGTGTCTGTGGTTGCTGGAAACAATGGCAACTCGGGAATCTTCGTTTCGTCAGGGGGCGGCCTTGTGACATCTCGCGGCGGCACAAGGAGCATGCTCTCGTGGGTTGCGCGTGACGGCTCGACCCAGGCGATAGGCAAGACAGCCCGTCGCTACACCACTCCCCGCATCTCGCCAGATGGCCAGCGTATCGCGGTGGTGGTCCGCGACCAGGACAAATCGGACGTCTGGATATACGACATCGGCACCGGCACGTTCTCTCAGCTGTCTTCCGTTCTCGCTGCTGCATCGCCGGAGTGGTCGGCGGATGGAAAAAAAGTCTTCTATCTGGGGCTCAGCGACAAGCAGGGGAGCGCCATCTATGCGCAGGAGGCAGACGGCGGAACTCCAGCAAGGAAAATCACTGATGTGCGGGGCCTGGGCGCGGCCCTGTCAATTGCGCCTGATGCAAGATCCAGCCTTTACGTTACCTATTACAACAATACCTGGGACTTGTACCGCGTGAATTTCGATTCGCTCAGTACCGGGAGTCCGTATCTCACGAGCCCGGCGAACGAAACCATGCCGATGTTATCGCCGGACGGACGCTGGGTTGCAATAGCTTCCGATCAAAGCGGGAGGTCGGAAATCTATGTTCGTTCGTATCCTGATCCGTCGGCGCGCTTGCAGATTTCGGCAGACGGTGGCAATGAGCCGATCTGGTCGAACGACGGCAAAACGATTTACTACAGATCCGGAAGCACTGAAATCGCCGCGAGACTTGCAACGTCGCCCAGCCTTCGGGTAACCTCGCGGGATACCGTCGTCACGGCGATCGCTTCGATAAACAGCTCGGGTGTCGTGCGTGGAACCGATTTGAGTCGAGAGGGGCGCCTTCTCGGTCTGGTCACCAACAAGGATGACTACGGGCTGGTCGTGGTGCCGAACTGGCGCGTCGAGCTGGAGCGCCGCCTCGCCGCTGTAAAGCGCTAGGTGTCGCGACGCGTTACGCTTTGAAATCAGCTCCGATCACGCAGAAAGCGCTTGAGTGCACCCGGTCGACGTGTCACCGGCCGAGGCAGAGCTCGCCGTGACTGCGGCCGCAGCAATATTCCGCGATCGGCAAGCTCATCCATCCTGGCCTTGATCCCGTCGCTGTGCGGCGCGATCGGTTTGAGCTCGACGATGGGCTCGCCGTGGACTGTTACGACGACGCGTCGTCCATCGCGCACCATCCGGATAATCGCGGAAACCTTCGCCTTCGCTTCGTACAGGGAATACGTGTCTCTCATGACGGCAAATATGGTCAGTCTAGTCTAACTAGAAAACGTCAACCGAGAACCAAATCAACTAACGGGAACCGGATCAACCGGATCGCGTCGGATAAATCGGAGAAAAACCTTAGGGGAACAGCGGCGATTTTCGTTGTGGCGCGCTCCGCTCAAGGGGAATTACCGCCGCGCCGCCGCGCTCCTGTCACGCACAGGCCTGAACTCCGAGCTCTCCCGATAGTTCGGCCACTCACGCGAATTCGCCAGCTGCATCCCCAACGAGTGCAGCACCGACACATCCTCCGCGATTCCCGAAAAATTCCACGTCGCAGGGTTGTATTCATCCGCCGGCTGGTGATACGCGTCGCGCCGGTATTTCTCATCGGCAGCTTTACCCGCGGCGGTGCCGCCATTGAGCAGATCGATCCCGCTGTCCATGTACAGCATCGGCACGCCACGCTTGGCCATCGGGAAATGATCTGACCGGAAAAAGTATCCGGCTTCCGGGCTGGCATCGGGTGTCATCACGCGGTTGCTCGACGCTAGCAGCCTGGCGAGTCGATCCTCGATGTCGGTCTGGCCGGACCCGACAACGAGCACGTCGCGGGCAGGTCCCGTCGCGGAAAGCGCGTCGATGTTGAAACCCGCAACAGTCGTCTCGAGCGGATAAACGGGATTGCTCGCGTAGTACTCCGACCCGAGCAGTCCCTTTTCTTCCGCGGTGAAGAATGCGAAGACGATCGAGCGCTGCGGGCGCGGTCCGGCGGCGAATAAACGAGCGAGTTCGAGGACGGCAGCTATGCCGGTCCCGTTGTCTATCGCGCCGTTGTAGATGGTATCGCCGCGCGCATCTGGAGCGCCGACGCCAAGATGATCCCAGTGCGCACCGTATAGTACGGTCTCGTCGGGGTGCGTCGCACCGGGAAGACGGCCGAGTACGTTCTTTGAGCGAATCGTCTGCCGCTTCACCTGATAGTTGGCCGAGAAGGTCGCGTTGCCGAGCGTGACCGGGCGGAACTCGCGCGTCTGCGCGCGGCGCTTGAGCGCCTCGAAGTCCTGTCCCGCGGCGGTGAAGAGCCGAACCGCATCATCCCTCTGAATCCACGCCTCGAGCAACGGATGCACCTCGGCGGGATTGGCACGCACGATGTCGAACATCGTGT
>JBDTRZ010000010.1:0-54849 GCA_039931395.1 Gemmatimonadales bacterium | reverse complement strand
CGGCAGATTTACAGTCTGCTCCCGTTGGCCACTTGGGTACCCCACCCAAATCCGATGAACTAGCCGCATGAAAACCGGAGCAAGACGCACACCCGTTCACAAGCAGAGCTGACGGCGAGAATCGAACTCGCAACCTGCTGATTACAAATCAGCTGCTCCGCCAATTGAGCTACGTCAGCAAACAGCGATTCTACGCAAGCCTAGTATAATAGCGGACTTGCGGAGGGTGAGTCAACCGGATGAAAGCACCTGATCAAAGCACCGGATCAAGCACCGAAGCAATGCACGGGAGCAAAGCACGGGAGCACAACACGCGAGCACAACACGGGAGCGAAGCACGGGAGACAAGCCTTCGTGGGCAAAAGCCCTCGTGTATACAAGCCAACGCACACTCAGGTTTGACACAGAATGTCGCGCGCGAATTTCAAAAACGCGGTTAGTCGGAACCCTAGCGGCGCGCTTGTAGCTGTATTACGGCCGACTCCCTTTCTGGCTTTACGTTGTCCGACGCACTTTCTATCGTGACCACCAGTCGATTAGAGCCAACATTGAGTGGCGATGCGCCGACCGAGAATGCGGCGACGACATTCGGTCCTCCGGACACGGCATGGAATGACTTTGTAACATCTACGCCGTTCAGGAGCGCACGAAAGGCTCGAGGATCAAATTTTCGCGACGTCGTCGTGAACCGGATCACGATCGCCGCAGAATTCCGTAGGCCTGCCGCCCACTTCGGCGGGGCCAAGATTTCGACCAGGCGACCGGCGCGCTGCCACCTATTCTCTGCTTGGCCCGCAAACAAAGGAATCACTTCGTTGGGGAAGAGAGTCGTTCCCCGCTGCGAGTTTACAGTGTCTTGCGGCTCGTACGTTTCTATTGTGTCGGCTGGCGTCGGGAGATCCACGTAGCCCTGAACGTAACTTCGCGCATAACCCGGTGGGTACGGACTAGTCACCACAAAGCCACTCAACGAATCACCAGGTTGAATGCGCGCAGGAGGTGGTCCGCTTGCCGGCCCTAACGAGTCGTCTGGATAGAGTGCGAAAAACGCCGCGCCGCCTATGTCTCCATAACCGTAAGGGAATACGAGGGCCTCCCAACCTGGTGGAGCTGCGGCTGTCAGCGGGTCTTCTGGTACTAAGAGCCCCTTCAGCGCCAACATTACATTCGAGATACCCTGCCGAGCGGTTGGCGCGTTCCGGATGGTGTATCGGTAGGTCCATAGACCGCTGGCGTCATCGTAGGATGTCTGTACCGTGATAATCGGGACGACCTGATCCGCGGATTCCCACCCCGGATAGTTGATCCCTGCCGTATCTGCCGGAGTGATCTGGGCACGTAGCGGCGAAGTCGAGGTAAACGCGTAAAGCAGAGTCGCAGACACAGCACTGGTGAGCCGGCATTGAGAAAGGTCTCTTTTATATTGCGCGCGATTCACACGGCCCGTGTATTCGATTTGCTGTCCCATGCTCATTCTCCTAACGCCCGAATGGGTAGGTGCCAAAACAATGCACGTGGTCAGCCTCAGGAATTGCGTGTGCAAACCCATTGAATCGACACGCCATTATTATTGCGTCGAGCCGTCGCTGGCCTCCGCCGCCTTGCGCTGCGTTTACATCGATGTCGGTTCCAAAGCGATGTCGGATATGCGGTCTTCGCCAGTCATTGCGGATGTCATTGACGCCCCCAAAAAGCAGCGACGCAGCCGTTAATCGAAGCGTAGATCCGGAGTAGTTCCGAGCGTATACAGACGCAAGCTTTAGCGTTGACGCCCTGACAAACGGGGTTGCATAAAAAATGTCAAAATGCTCGGATGTAATTGCCCCGTAAGCCAGCGCTCCTTGTTCCGGGATTTTCAGTAGCCCTTCCGCGCGTTTCGCGTTGCGAAAACGATAATACCACGCTTGTCCCCGACAGGGTGCTGGATCAGAAGGCGAAACACGAACGTAAATTGTCCAATATTCGTCGCCCGCGGTCGAATCAGCGCGGTAGGTATAAACCCAGTCTCCAGTTGGAGCGCTTTGACCACTCGTTGGGTTGAACCTGCCTCGCGGCTTTGGCGATGTGTGTCCCGACCCGATGTGCCCGCCAGTATTATCGATGGGAGCATTCACGATACTATCGACATAAAAGTCCATGGCTTGCGTGAGCAACAGGCCATTTCCGCAATACACTTGAAACCCTCCCAGCAACGAATCACTTCCAATTAGTTGCTGACCCGGCCTATGCAGATTTGAGGGCTCAACAACGAAGATTGGAGTGGCCCGTATCCGCGGGCGAATCGATTTGCGTAGTCCCCACACTTCGACGGGTCGGGTGATTCACTTCAGCAGGGCGCCCGAAGCCAACGTGTCTCACACGGAAGACGTCACTATTTGCATCCCGCGCTCCAGCAACAAAAATCGGACCGCCTTCGGTACTCGTTGCTGCGAGTTGAAGTACTTCACGGGGTGGGGGCTTTGGAGTAGGTGCGCGGGAAGTTCGTGTAATTGTGTCGGCGTTGCACGCATTGATCAGGACCAACGCCAAGGCGTAAGAGACTTGCCACCTGCGATAGTCGTTCGCGTTCGCCATGTCGACGTATCCCTGGACTAGAGCTGTGACGGTCGCGTTGGCAATCGTTGGACTGAAGCCGTCGGCCACTAATAAACATACGACGCAAGACTTGAGCCGTATGTTTTCTACAAAAGACGGTTAGTCTGAAGCATCGCCACTCGTGAAAGCTGCGGTCAAGCTGAACCAACCTGCCGAAAATGCCTCGCCTCTTTCTCCTCCGGAAGCGATGATGCCGCTTCGGCTTTCTTATCCAGAGCCCTTCGCTCTTCATCCATCGCCTCAGGGGGTCGAGACTGGCACGTCGAGCCCTTCATCCTCCAGGAGATGCGTGTGGAAACAGCAAGTAACTCCGCCCCTCAACTCACGTCAGTTCGCCTCTCACCATCCGATCCAGCACCACCGCACGCATCAGCTCCCGATCGCTCATCGATGTCCGCTCCAAATGCCCCTCCTGGCAGGAGGAGACATCTTACGGAGGGTGACATTTCTATCGGCGTATCATGGTGACATTATCACTGGCGTTAAACACCGGAGCAAGGCAACTGCTGAAGCACTACCTGACGCGTTTCCAGCTCGTGCCGGCGGGCCCGTCCTTTATCTCGATTCCCCGCTCCTCGAGCGATTCCCGAATGGCATCGGAGCGCGCGAAATCGCGTTTCTCCCGCGCCACACGGCGCTCGGCAAGCAGCGCCTCGATCTCCGCCGCGTCGCCGCCAATCTCGCGGTCAGGAACGATGTCGAGCACTCCGTTGACACGCGCGAATGCCGAGCGCGCAGCCTCGAGTGCGCCGACGTCGCTGCCGTGCTTCTCGAGCTCCGCGTTTGCGCGGCGGATGAACGTGAAGAGAGCGCCCAATGCAAGAGGCGCATTCAAATCGTCGAACAGTGCTTCCGACGCTTCTCGCTCGAGCTCGACCGCAGCCGCGGCAAGTTCCGGTGTTCCTCCCTTGGCGGCGGCGAACCGATCCGCAAAATCGCCTGCACGCCGGACTCCTTCAGTTGCCGACTCGAGCGCTTCGCCGGAAAGATTGAGCTGCTTGCGATAGTGGGTCGAGAAAACGAATGCCCTGAACGCCGCCGCCGATACTCCCTGCTCGCGAAGGTCGGACACAGTGGCCACGTTGCCGACACGCTTCGCCATCTTGCTTCCCTCGGTGAGAAGAAACTCGCCGTGGCACCAGGCTCTCGAGAATGTCTTGCCTGTCGCGCCTTCCGACTGAGCGATCTCGTCCTCGTGATGCGGGAACACGAGATCGACGCCGCCACAGTGGATGTCCATGGTCGGACCCAGATATCGCATCGCCATCGCCGAGCACTCGAGGTGCCAGCCGGGGCGACCTCTTCCCCACGGCGAGTCCCATACTGCAGCCGCCGCTTCATCCTCTTCCTTCGCCGCTTTCCAGAGCGCGAAATCCTGCGCGTTCTCCTTCGTATAGTCGTCCTGCGCGACGCGGGCGCCACTCTTGAGCTCGCGCGTGTCGAGGCGCGACAACTTTCCGTACGAGGGAAACCGATCGATCGCGTAGTACACCGAGCCGTCGTCTGCCTGATAGGCGAGCTTCTTCTCGACGAGCGTCGCGACGAGTGCAATCATCTCGGGTATGTGCTCGGTCGCACGAGGATACTGCTCCGCATCCCGGATGCGGAGAAAGCTCCTGTCCGAGTGAAATACTCCTATCACCGGCTCGGTGACTTCGCCGATCTTCATCCCGCGCTCGGCTGCGCGCCGGATGATCTTGTCGTCGACGTCGGTGAGATTCATCACCTGGTAGACATTCCATCCGCGCAGGGCGATCGTGCGCCGCAACAGGTCCTCGAACAGGAACGTGCGAAAATTGCCGAGGTGCGCCGGGTTGTAGACAGTTGGGCCGCATGTGTACATGCGGACCGTCGCTCCGTCTTCCGGCACGAGCGGCTCGATCAATCGCGTGAGCGTGTTGTAGAGACGGAATTCGGACATCCGGTGAAGCTAGGTGCCATCCTAAACAGGGTCAACGCGACTCGGTGCCGAAGCCGAGAAATGTATCCTGGACGACCGGTGATGCTCCGTACCGTATGCGATGACTGTCCCTTCGCTCAACCGCAGCAGCCGCGTGGTGACTGAGCCAATCCCCGCGTAGTCCCGCGACGCAATCATCACCGCGACACCGCGCGTGGCCAGGCACTCGAGCGCATGCCAGCGCTTCGGCTGAAGCGGTGGCTTCACGTCCGCCGTGGAAGTATCGACCAGAACCGCTTCCGGCTCGCAAACAATCGCTTCCGCAATCGCGAGCTGCTTCATCGCCTCCGGCGAGAGCATTGCCACCAGCTCGCCCGCACGGTCGCCGAGATCCGTGAGCGCGAGCGCATCGTCCATCAGGCCCTCGCGCAATTGTCTCGGCGTTGAATCCTTCGCGAGACGAAACGAGAGCACATCCCTCACTGTGAGAAATGGATAGAACACCGGTATCGCGGGAACGTAGGCGACCCCCGGCAGCAGGCCGCCACCCGGAAACGACCGGCCGAGCCATCTGATCTCGCCTGCGTCCCGGCGCAGAAGTCCCGCGGCACATTGCATCAGCGCAGTCTTGCCCGCGCCTTCATCCCCGATGACGCCGAGCACTTCGCCCGGACGCAGCTCGAGATCGATGTCGCGGAGCGCGGCAGTGCGAGATGCCGACCGCGCCAGCCCGCGTCCGAAATACTTGCACACTCCCCGCATCGTCAGGATCGGACCGTTGGTTCCACCCGTCGCGCGAGCAGGATTTCCGTTCACTGGTCAGCTCCTCGTATCGCTGCGACCGATGGTAATCCTGCGAACCCAGGTTCAGGGTACCAAAACAAAACGCCGCTCATCGCTGAGCGGCGCATCGGCAAGGCGATTGTCAGGCCGTCTTGACGACCACCGGAGGCAGGGGGACGTCGAGTGACTCGCGAAAATGCAGAACATCGGCGAGCGGCTCGCTGGGCAGAAGCACCCCGCCGTCAGGTGCGGGCACCCGGAGCACGAACGACCGGTCCCGCGTGCTCTTTCTGAAACCCTTTCCTTCGTAGATGCGGTTGATGAGGATCCGCCGCACGATCACCATGACGGAGGCGAGAGCGGGAACCGCTATCACCAGGCCGAGCGGGCCCAGAAGCTTTCCGATCACAAGCACCGACATGATCGTGAGCACTGGAGGCAGCTCGATCTTGTGCGACATCACGAGCGGGGCGACGACGTTCCCCTCGAAGAGATGCACCACCACGCCGAGCAGGATCACGAGCAGGGCACGTGTGCCGCCTCCGGGACCACCGAGGACGATCAGCGCCGGGAGGATAGTCGACAGCAAAGTTCCGAAGAACGGAACGACAGCGACCATGCCGGTGAATATTCCAAACGTCAGCCAGTACGGAACGCCGAGTATGTAGAGACCGAGCGCCGTGAACGCCGCGAGCACCAGCATTGCCGTCAGCTGCGCGACAATGTATGAGCGCAAGGTATCGGCGAGGTCCCGCAGCACGTCGCGAATGAGGTCGCGGTGAACCGGCGGGAAGAGCGCGATGAGCCACTCGCGGTAGACGCCCGGCTGAAGCGCCAGATAAATGCTCATCACCATGACCGCGAAGATCTCGATCAGCACGTTCACGAACGAGAAAACCCGCGGAACCAGGTCGCCCGCTCCGGACGAGAGTTGATCGTAGACGGCGTGGAGGACCTTGTGCTCACCCGGTCGCCAGATCTCGCGCAACGCAGGGAAGCGGAGCACGAAGCCATCGAGTCCCGTCTCCCACCTGGTGATCGTCTGCGGAAGAACCGTGACGAGCTGCCGGGTCTGCTCCACCACCGGTGGAACGAGAAGCCCGATCAGTCCGGCGATTCCGACGATCGTTCCAACTACTGCGAGGAAAAACGCCAGACGATCGGGTACGCGCCCGCGATCGACGAGAAGGTCCCTGACCGCGCCAAGGTAGAGCGAGAGGATGATGGCGACGAAGAGCAGCAGGAATACTCCTGCCGTGTGCCCCACCATCCACAGGGCAAGAACGGTGAGGATGACTGTTGCGAGAGCCGGGGCCAGCTTGAAATGCTGGCCGCCCAGCGCGTCAGTCAAGGCGTCGGATTCTCGTCGTGAATCTCTTCCGCATCAGCGATCTCTTCGGCCTCGCCCTGCCCTGCACCGAGCTGCTTGCTCGCGTCCGGTGCGGCAGGAGCCGCGATAAGACCCATCTTCTGCTTCAGAGCGATGAGCTGCGCATCGGCAGTCGCCGTGCCGGCCGTCGCCTCGAGCCGCTTGAAGTCGCTGGCCAGGCGGTCGCCCG
Source organism: Gemmatimonadales bacterium (assembly GCA_039931395.1). Taxonomy (GTDB): domain Bacteria; phylum Gemmatimonadota; class Gemmatimonadetes; order Gemmatimonadales; family Gemmatimonadaceae; genus UBA4720. The sequence goes on along the minus strand of JBDTRZ010000010.1, from coordinate 48,012 downwards.
AGAATTCCTCGTTGATCTCCATGTGCGCGCGAATCTGCCGCTCGTTCTGGTCGATCTTTTCCTCCATTCTCGCGAACGCTTCGAAGGCGGATTTCTCCGAGATGGAGGACATCGTCTCCGAGATGCGCTTCTGCGCTTCGGCGCGGCGCTGCTTGGCGAGGAGAAGATTCTTCTTGCGCGACGCCTCTTCGATGTTGTCGTTGAGACCGCGCAATGAATCCTTGAGCCGGTCGGTCTCCTGCTTGTGCGCTTCCCAGGTGAGCTGCATCTGCTGGCCGCGGGACACGTGCTCACCGCGGCGCATCAGCGCCTGCTTCGCGAGATCGTCGCGGCCTTCCTTCACCGCCAGCATCGCGCGATGCTCCCACTCCTCGGCCTCACGTAACTCCTGCGAGGTCTGATCCTGCAGCCGCTTCTCGTCGGCGATCGCGGCAGCGACCTGCTGCTTCGCCTTCACCAGCTGCGAGCGCATGTCGATGATGATCTGATTCAACATCTTCTCCGGCTGTTCGGCCGCGGAGATCATGTCATTGACGTTGGATCTGAAAAGACGGGCCAGGCGATCGAAAATGCTCATTGTCGGTCAATCCCTCGTAAGGTCCGGCGTTCGCCAAGATATCCCATCTTGCGAACGACGACCAGTAATAAGCGTGTCAACCCTCAGCCAACCGGGGCTCAGGATCTGCGAATCTGGTACAACCGCTCCTTCGCCAGCCGCCGCCCCGTAGGCGTCGCCGCCAGCCCTCCACCCGCCGTCTCACGATAGCGAACGTCCATTTCCCGTCCGATCTCTCCCATCACGTCTATCACTTCGTCGGCGGGGATCGCGAACTCGATCCCTGCCAGGGCCATCTCTATTCCTGCCATCGCTATCGCCGCGCCCGTCGCGTTCCTGAAAACGCAGGGCAGCTCCACCAGCCCGCCGAGCGGATCGCATACGAGGCCCAGCATCCCCTGCATCGTCAGGGCGACCGCATGCCCCGCCTGCGTAGGCGTTCCTCCAAGCATTTCTGTCGCGGCAGCCGCCGCCATCGCCGCGCCGGCGCCGGTCTCCGCCTGACAACCACCTTCCGCCCCTGACAGCGAAGCCCTCTCAGCGATCACCGCCCCAACCAGCCCAGCCGTGGCAAGGGCATCGATGATCTTTTCCTCCGGGATCGACTTCGCGCTTGCGAGACCCGTCAGCACCGCCGGCAGTGTACCCGCCCCGCCTGCCGTCGGGGCCGCCACGATCACTCCCATCGCCGCGTTCACTTCCTGCACCGCCAGCGCGCGCGCCAGCACGTCCCTGAACGGAGTGTCAGCCAGCGGCCCGGCCGAGCTGACGCGCAGCTTTGCCGCATCCCCGCCGACGAGACCCGATGCCGACTTCAAATCGCCCGTCATGCCGTCGCCGATCGCACCTCGCATCACGTCAAGGGCACGCTTCAGCGACGACCGGATGCTTTCGATGGAACGGCCCTGATCGGCGGACTCGAGCTCGAGCGCCACCTGCGACAGGGATTTTCCCTGCGCTTCGGCATCTCGTATCGCGTCCCCGAGAGACCTGTACACCTAAGCCCCGCTCACCTTGTCGAGCCGCCGCGCCCAGCGCACCCAGTCGAGCGACCTCAACTCGTCGCGGACTCCTTCACCTGGTGATTCGTCGCACTCGATGACCATGAACGCGTCGCCTCCCTTCTGCTTTCTGGTGAGCTTCAGCGTCGCGATGTTGATGTCGTGTTCTGCCAGAATTCCCGTGATGCGCGCGATCGAGCCCTTCCTGTCCTCAGCTACGAGCGCGATGGTGTGGAAGTTTCCGGAGACCTCGACCGGGTATCCATCGATTTCTGTGACAATTACTCTTCCAGCGCCGAGGGAGGATCCTGTGAGGGTGGCTTTGATGTCGCCGCGTTCGAGCGACATGCGCACAGTGTTGGGATGCGATGAGTCAGAGAGCGTCGTCTTCTCGAACCGGTAATCCAGCCCCTCTTTCTCCGCGATCTGCAGCGCGGTGCGAATCCGCTCGTCGTCAGGTCTGAAGCCGAGGAGACCGGCGACCAGCGCCTTGTCGGTGCCGTGGCCTTCGCCTGTTCTGGCGAAGGAGCCGTGAAGCTCGAGCAATGCCGACTGTGGCGTTCCGCTGACGAGGCCGCGTCCGAGAAGGCCCAGGCGGCACGCGCCGGCGGTGTGACTCGATGAGGGGCCCACCATGACGGGCCCGATGATGTCGAGCAGCGATACCATATAATGTATGTGCTCCCCTGGATTCCTAGCCGGCCTTGCGGCGGAGCCGATTCCCCAGCAGCGCACGCAGAAACTGACCCGTGTAAGACTCCCTGGTTGCCGCGACCTCTTCTGGTGTCCCGCTCGCGACGACCATTCCACCTCGCAGGCCGCCATCGGGGCCGAGATCCACGATCCAGTCCGCGGTTTTGATGACGTCCAGATTGTGTTCGATGACGAGCACCGTGTTGCCGCGCTCGACGAGACGATGCAGGACGTCGAGCAGCATCCGCACATCTTCAAAATGCAGCCCGGTCGTCGGCTCGTCGAGAATGTAGAACGTCCGGCCGGTGTCTCGCTTGGAGAGCTCGGTGGCCAGCTTCACACGTTGCGCCTCACCACCTGAGAGCGTAGTCGCGCTCTGACCCAGGTGAATGTAGCCGAGTCCGACGTCGTTCAGGGTGTGAAGCTTCTGATAGATGCGGGGCTGATTCTCGAAGAACGCGAGCGCGTCTTCCACTGTCAGATCGAGAACGTCCGCGATCGAAAGCCCGCGAAAGCGAACCTCCAGCGTCTCCCGGTTGTATCGCTTCCCCTTGCAGACGTCGCATGGCACGTACACGTCGGGCAGAAAATGCATCTCGATCTTCACGAGGCCATCGCCTTCGCATGCTTCGCAGCGTCCGCCCTTCACGTTGAACGAGAAGCGGCCGGGGCCGTATCCGCGGATCTTCGCCTCGGGCATCTCCGCGAACAGCTCGCGGATCGGCGTGAAGAGTCCCGTGTAGGTGGCGGGATTCGAGCGAGGCGTGCGGCCGATGGGACTTTGATCGATGTCGATGACCTTGTCGATGTGCTCCAGTCCCGTGATGCGGTCGTGCTCGCCGGGAACGACACGCGCGCGGTAGAAGTGACGGGCGAGCGCGTTATGCAGAATGTTCTCGATGAGCGTGGATTTTCCGGACCCCGATACGCCGGTGATCGCCACGAACAGCCCGAGCGGAATGTCGACATCGATGTTCCGGAGGTTGTGCTCGCGCGCTCCTTCGATACGAATGACACGCTTGGGATCCGCCGGGCGGCGAACCTTCGGAATGTCGATCGCGAGCTCGCCACGGAGATATCTGCCGGTGATCGACGACGGATGGTCGATCACATCCTGCACAGTTCCTTCTGCCACGACGAGTCCGCCGTGCTTACCCGCGCCTGGACCGAGATCGATCAGGTGATCTGCTTCACGCATCGTCTCTTCGTCGTGCTCGACGACTATCACTGTGTTGCCGAGGTCCCGTAACTGGCGAAGGGTGGAGAGGAGGCGCGCGTTGTCGCGCTGGTGAAGACCGATCGACGGCTCGTCCAGAATGTAGAGCACGCCCACGAGGCGTGAGCCGATCTGCGTCGCCAGCCGAATGCGTTGCGCCTCGCCGCCGGAAAGGGACTCCGCCGAGCGGCCGAGGGTCAGGTAGTCGAGACCGACGTCGTTCAGAAAGCGCAGTCGCTCGCGGATCTCCTTGAGAACAGGCCCCGCGATGTCGGCGTCGAGACCGGGACTGTCGCCTTCGCGGATCGGCACCGACTCGAAGAACGCGAGCGCGCCGGTGATGGGCAGCTCCGTCACCTCACCGATGTTGCTTCCCGCGATGGTGACTGCGAGTGACTCGGCCTTGAGTCGCCGGCCTTCGCACGTCGTGCACGGACGGGCCTGCATGAACTCGTCGAGCTGAATTCTGACCGAATCGGATTCCGTCTCGTTGTAGCGGCGCTGGACATTCGCGATGATGCCTTCCCACTTCCCCGCCACCGTGTCTCCGGATTTTACCCCACGCCGCCCGCTCGATCCGTAGAGCATCACATCGCGCGCCTGCTGCGAGAGATCGCCCCACGGTGAATTGAGCGAAAACGCGAACTGCTTCGCGAGACCAGGGAGAATCACCTTGCGGAGATATCCGTCCGGCTCTCCCCACGGAAGAATCACTCCCTCGAGGATGGAGATGCTGGCGTCTCCGAGTATCAGCTGCTCACTGACCTCGCGTCTCACTCCGAGACCCCCGCAATCGGGACAGGCACCGAACGGAGAATTGAACGAGAAATGGCGAGGCTCGAGCTCGGGCAGAGAAATGCCGCAGACAGGGCAACCGTACTTCTCGGAGAAGAGATGCGTGCTGTGATCGTCCTGCCTCGTCACTTCGATCAACCCGTCGGAAAGCTTGAGCGCGGTCTCCACCGAATCCGCAAGACGGTTCCGGTCTTCGCCGCGCACAACGAGGCGATCGACCACGACGGAAATGCTGTGATTGAGCTTGCGATTGAGACGCGGCGGATTGGCGATCTCGACGAGATCACCATCCACGTACGCGCGGACAAAGCCCTGCTTTCTCGCGGTCTCGAAGAGCTCCTTGAACTCGCCTTTCCGCCCGCGCACCAGTGGCGCGAGGATCTCGATTTTCGATCCTTCCGGCCAGGTGAGGATGGATGCGGCGATCTGACCCGCGCTCTGTTTCTCGACCGGACGGCCGCAGTTCGGGCAGTGGGGCGTACCGGCCCGTGCGTACAGCAGCCGGAGGTAATCGTAGATCTCCGTTACCGTGCCGACAGTCGAGCGCGGGTTGTGGCCGGCCGACTTCTGCTCGATGGAGATGGCGGGCGAAAGGCCCTCGATTGAGTCGACGTCCGGCTTCTCCATCAAACCCAGGAATTGTCTGGCGTACGCCGACAGCGACTCCACGTACCGGCGCTGCCCCTCGGCGTAGATGGTATCGAACGCCAGCGAGGACTTTCCCGAGCCGGAGAGGCCGGTGATGACGGTCAGCCGGTCCCGCGGAATGGTGACGTCGATGTTGCGGAGATTGTGCTCACGCGCTCCGCGGACGATGAGCGCTTCTTCTGGCATAGCTTCGTAAGTTGACGGGTTGTGCATCGAGATACAAGCATCGCCCCGCAGCATTAGAGTGACCCCCGGCTCCGCCATTCTTATTATCTTCGACCAGACTCATTCGAGGTTCGGGGTTGGCCCACACTGACGCAGTAGTCGTACTCACCACCATCGCTAACGAAGAGGAAGCGGTGGCGCTCATCAGGGAGCTTCTCGACAGACGGCTGATCGCCTGCGGAACGATCCACGCAGGAGCCCGCTCGCTCTACAGGTGGGAGGGCAAGGTCGCCGACGAGCACGAGGCGGTCCTGATGCTCAAGACGCGCTCCGGATGCATCGAGGGCCTGCGCCGCGCGTTCGCCGAGCTGCATCCCTACAAGGTGCCTGAGCTGCTGGCGATTCCAGTCACCGGCGGTCTGGAGAGGTATCTCGGCTGGATCAACAGTGAGACCAGCCTGACCATCGCGTGAGGCGAAGGACGATCGCCATAGCCGTCATCGCTGTATGGGTGGCGGGGCTTCTGCTGCTTTACCGCCGCAACACCATTCGCACTCCCGAGGCCGCATTGATCGAGGTCGGGATGCGCGTCTCGCCCCAGACCTACTACTACACGCTCCAGCAGGGCGAGAAGCAGGTGGGGGCCGCGTCATCGGCGATCGACACTACGAGGACTCGAGTCATCGCGTCGGATTTCGTGCGCGGGGAAATTCCCGTCGGAGACGATGTGCTTCGAATGGAGGCGAGGTCCCAGGCGCGATTCAGCCGCGGCATGCGGCTTCAGGAGTTCGTCATCCGCGCTGTCGGAGATCTCACGCCTTTCACAATCCGCGGCGTGATGCAGGAGAGTGATGTAAAGACCTTGAGGGTCAGCTCGTCGATCCAGGGCCAGCGTCCGATAGTGCAGGAGACGGTCGTGACGCAGCCGGTTTTCGTTCCGACGGTTTCTCCCCTTCCCCTGCTGCTCAAGCACGATCCGAAAACAGGTGACAGCGCGAGAGTCGCGATCTTCGATCCTCTTTCGCGCCGCGTGCAGGAGGTCACACTGCACGTTCACGCGGACTCGCTGTTTCTCATCGCCGACAGCGCCAGCTTCGATTCGACTTCGGGACGGTGGGTGAAGGCGCACCAGGATTCGGTTCGCGGCTGGAGGATCACCGGGCCCAGCTCACCTCTGACAGCGTGGGTGGACAGATCGGGCCGCGTCATCGCGGCGAGCGAGCCGGGCGGGATTTCGCTCGTACGGACCACGTTCGAGCTGGCTTTCGCCAACTGGACACTCGGCCATCCTGCTTCGACGACGGCGACCGGGCCGCGCGGATCGCGCATCGAGGAGACGCCGCCTGACACCAGTCATCGATCTTTACCCTTGTCGGGCGGAGTTCGTCCTAGATTGAAGCCATGATTGAGCTCAAGACACTCACAAAGCGGTACGGCTCCTTCACGGCAGTCGACGCAATCGATCTTCGGGTCCCCAAGGGTGAGCTGTTCGGATTCCTCGGCCCAAACGGCGCGGGAAAGACGACCACGCTTCGCATGATCGCGGGGATTCTCATCCCCACCGGTGGCACGGTTCGCATAGCCGGAATCGACGTCGCCGCAAATCCGATGGCCGCCAAGTCGCTCCTCGGCTACATACCGGACCGGCCTTTCATCTACGAGAAGCTCACCGGCGCCGAGTTTCTGAGATTCGTGGCCGGGCTTTACAGCCAGAACGGGAAGGAGATCGAGAATCGGGGTCGCGAGCTGCTGACGCTGTTCGACCTCGACCAGTGGCGTGACGAGCTCGTGGAGAGCTACAGCCACGGCATGCGGCAGAAGCTCATCATCTCCAGCGCGTTCATCCACAAGCCGGAGGTGATCGTGGTCGATGAGCCGATGGTGGGCCTCGACCCGAAGGCCGCGCGAATCCTGAAAGACCTTTTCAGGGAATACACACGGCGCGGTCACACGATCATGATGTCGACGCACACGCTCGAGGTGGCGGAAGCGCTGTGCGACCGCATCGGCATCATCCAGGCGGGAAAGATTCGCGCGCTCGGTACGATGGCCGAGCTGCGTGCGGGCTCGGCAGAGGGCCACGAGGATCTCGAGCAGATCTTCCTCAAGCTCACGGGAGAGAACGCCGCACGCGAGTTCGTGGACGTGCTCGATGCCTGAGGCCCTCGCCGGCCCATCGTTCGTTCACCTGATCGCACCCAAGTGGCGGAGCCTGCGCGCCCGCTCGACGAAGGACGGCGGCCGCCATGGCAGCCGCGGACTCGTGCTCCTGACGCTCGGATTCGCTTTCTGGGGATTCATCTTCGCGACGATGTACCGGCTGCTGGTCTACTTCCGCGGCATTCCGGAAATCGGGCCGCTCCTCGCGGGCAAGCTGCTCGGTTTGATCCTCGTCAGCTTCTTCGGAATGCTGCTTCTTTCCAACGTGATCAGCGCTCTGTCAACGTTTTTCCTGGCGCGCGATCTGGACATGGTAGTCGCTGGACCGGTTGACTGGCTGCGCTTCTACGCGGCAAAGCTCACCGAGACCTGCGTGTACTCGAGCTGGATGGTGATTCTGATGGGCGTGCCGCTGTTCGCGGCATACGGGATCGTCTATCACGGAGGTCCGATGTTCGTGATAGTCGTACTCGGTACGATCATCCCGTTTATCATCGTGCCGACAGTGATCGGCTCGGCGATGACTCTCCTGCTCGTGAATGCCTTCCCGGCGCGGCGGACGAAAGACATTCTCAGCGTGATCGCCGTGCTCGCGGCCGGCGGAGTGATCGTATTCGTGAGACTGATGCGTCCGGAGCAGCTGGCTCGCCCCGAAGGCTTCCGCTCGCTGATGGAGTTCATCTCGGTGCTCCGCACGCCGACGTCGCCATGGCTTCCCAGCGAGTGGGTGCAGTCCGCGATAATGAGCTGGCTCGCGAACGAGCCGGATCCCCTTCCTGTGTTCATGCTGTGGTCCACGGCCGCCGCGTTCGTCGTCGCCGGCGCACTTCTTCACCGCAAGCTCTATCCGATCGGATTCTCCAAGGCGCAGGAGAGCGGCGACAGGTGGGTGAGACGCACTCTTTTCAGCGGTGCCTTGAGACAAATGCTGTCACCGCTCGGTCTCATAAGAGGTGAGCTCGTGATGAAGGAGGTGCGGCTCTTCTTTCGCGACACGACTCAGTGGTCGCAGCTGATCCTGCTCGCCGTCCTGGTGGTCGTGTACATCTTCAACATCAAGTTCCTTCCCATTAGAGGCGAAGGAGTGACGTTCTTCGTCGGCAACCTGATCCCGTTCCTCAACCTCGTTCTGGCGGGCTTCGTCCTCGCCTCGATCGCTGCGCGCTTCATTTTCCCGGGAGTGAGTCTCGAGGGCCGGACCATGTGGCTGTTGCGCTCGAGTCCACTGGCAATGCGCGACCTGCTGTGGTCGAAGTTCTGGGTGGGCACGATCCCGCTGCTTTTCTTCGCAGTGGTACTCGTGCTGACGACAGGCCTGTTGATGAAAGTGAGCGAATTCATCATGGTCGTGTCGCTTCTGACGATAACGATGATGACCTTCGCGATTGCTGGACTGGCGGTCGGCTTCGGAACGATGTTTCCGAAGTTCGATACCGAGAACGCGGCGCAGATTCCCACTTCGTTCGGCGGACTGCTGTTCATGATGGCGTCGATCGTCGTGATCGGCGCGGTGATCACGCTCGAGGCGCGTCCGGTTTTCAGCTACCTGGCGTCGAGGTCCTTCGGGACCGCACGCGATCCTCTGGAGATGATCGTCGGCTTCGGCGGGTCGGCCATCCTGTGCGCGGCGGCGACTCTCGTACCGATGCACATCGCTAGGAAACGGCTCGAGGTTCTCGAGGTCTAGCTTTCGGTCAGCCGCCGAGAACCGCGCCGCACCGCGAGCAAAACTTCGCATCCTTTTCCGGCCGCGGACCGCATCTCGGACAAATCAAGTCTCCTGCGGATCGCATCGCCGTGATCGCGCGGCGGGTATAGGATGCCTTGAGATCATCGTAGTCGCTGTCCGACAGCTTCCCCGTGGCGCGGTCGAACTCAATCTCCCGCAGCGCGTCGATCGCCTCGTTCCGCGCGGGTTCCTGCGGAAGAACAGGCGTCCTCTCGACCGCCTCGCTCACGCCGTCGCCGGCAAGAAGTGGATAGAGGACGAACGAAAGCGCGACGAGAGCGAGCATCGTCCCGACGATGAGCGCGGTCAATCGTTTTTCCTCACCGCCGCCCGCAGCGCATCGAGCTCGGCGGGAGTGGCATCGATGTCGGAAAGAGTCGCGGATTGCGGTGCACTTGCGGCCCGCGCGCTCCAGCGCCGAATCAGTCCCGCGACCACGATCCCGGCGGTCAACAAAACTGCGAAGGGCATCGCGTAGCCGACGAGGTTGAAGCCCTGCCGCAGCGGAGACATCAGCACCCTCTCGCCGTACACCTTCTGAAATGCTGAAAGGATCTCGCTCGCGTTGTACCCGCCCGCGACGAGACCCATCACGTCAGCATGCATCGCGGGCGACACGCTGCACGAGAAATCCGTGGTGCGGCAGGTGTACACGTCGAGCACGCAGCCGCACTGGCATTTGATCTTGTGCTCCAGGTCATCGCGCGCTTCGTCGGTCATCGACGGCGCGGCGCCTTCCTTCGTTGTCAGCTTCACGGGACGATATGCGTCCTGCTCCATCGGACCCGCAAAGGATTGGGTCGTCTGCATCGCACCGGCGGATCGCGACACGATCGCGCCGGCGCCGGCCCCCACGAGCGCGACGAGAAACTGCCTTCTGCTCTGCATCAGACGCCCGCGAGCTCTCGCTCGATAGCCTGTATCTCGACTGGTGGCATCACCGCGGCATAGCCGCTCTCTGCACGACGGTGTCGCGCCTGCGGCCACATCACCACGAGTCCGCCGATCGCCATCAGCGCGCCACCGAGCCACACCCAGCGAACGAGTGGGTTGAACGTGACGCGTATCTCCGCACTGCCATCGTCGCGCACTCCGGCGAGAACGACGTACACGTCCTGCCGCCACGACTCCCTGATGCCCACTTCAGTCGACGGCTCGAACGTCGGCGCTCCGCGGCTGTCGACGTGCTGGCGCTTTTCCGTCGTCAGCACTCCGGCACTTTTCCCATCCCGGGTCAGATCGAGAGCGAGTGCCGTGACCTGGCGGTTGAGCAGATTGTAGGCAGAGATGCCCTGACTGACGAAGCGCCATCGGTGTCCGAACGGATCGGTCAGCTCCTTCGACTCGCCCGCCTCGAGAGTCACGTCGAATTCCTTCCTGAACGCGAGTCCCGCGAACGCCGCGAAGATCACGACCACGCCCATGTGCACGATGTATCCGCCGTACCGCCTTCGATTTCGCGCTACGAGTCGCACGAAAGCCAACGCCGGACTCTCGCGGTACATCCTTCGGCGTGCTCCCACTCCCTTGTAGAACTCCTGCGTGACAGTCATTGCAACGAAGCCCGCGAATACATAGGCCACGATCGCCATGAAGTCGCGCATCCCGAAGAGAAGCAGCACAAAGCCCGTTGTAAGACCCGCCAGTACAGGGCCCGCGAACTGCCTCTGAAGGTTTGCGGCCGAAGCCCGCCGCCACGCGATTAGCGGCCCTATGCCCATGAGAAGGAGCAGCGCGAGGCCGAGCGGAATGTTGACGGTGTTGAAGAAGGGCGGCCCGACCGTGATCTTCTCGCCGCGAACGGCTTCGGTGATGATCGGGAACAATGTCCCCCACAACACCGAGAACGCGATGCCCACCAGAACGACGTTGTTATAGAGAAACGCAGCTTCCCTGCTCACCATGCTCTCGAGAGTGGCCTTTGCCTCGAGATCCTTGAGACGGGTGGTGACGAGATACGCCGTGACGACGATCCCCAGAATGAGGAATGCGGCGAACCAGTTCCCGACCGGCGACTGCGCGAAGGAGTGGACGCTCGAGATAATCCCGCTGCGCGTGATGAACGTTCCGAATATCGAGAGGAGAAACGTCGAGACGACGAGCGTGACGTTCCACTTCCTCAACATCCCGCGCTTCTCCTGCACCATGATCGAGTGGAGGAACGCCGTGTTCACGAGCCACGGAAGCAGTGATGCGTTCTCGACCGGGTCCCATGCCCAGTAGCCGCCCCATCCCAGCTCGACGTACGCCCACCACATGCCGAGCACGATTCCGGTCGTGTTGAAGAACCAGGAGATGAGCGTCCACCGCCGAATGGCGCTCAGCCATTCCGCGTCGAGGCGCCGCGTTATCAGAGCAGCAATCGCGAAAGCGAAGGGAATCGTCGTTCCGACATAGCCCAGGTAGAGATTCGGCGGATGAATGGCCATCCCCGGATTCTGCAGCTGAGGATTCATTCCGCGTCCGTCTGGCGGAATCCAGTCCAGCCGCTCGAAGGGATTCGCGCCAAGGCACAGAGTGGCCAGAAAAAAGATCATCACGACGGCGAGCGTGCCCGAGACGTACGGCATCAGCTCACGATTGCGCGACCGGTTGCTGAAAACTGCGAGTGACGAGTAGATGGCGAGGATCAGGCACCAGAAGAGTAGCGATCCGGCCTGCCCCGCCCAGAACGCCGTGAACGTGTAGACCTTCGGCAGGTTCGCGCTCGTGAACGACGCTACGTACTTGATCGAGAAATCGTGTGTGAACAGCGCCGTCCACAAACCGATCGACGCGAGTATCACCATCGCGAGCGCCGCGTATATCGCGCGCTCTCCGCTCCGCGTCAGGTCTTTCCGGCCAAGCGCTCCACCGGCAAAGGACACGGTCGCTGCCCAGGTCGCCATCAGCATTGCGACCCAGAGCGACAGCTCACCGATCAGTATCACGCGCCGCCGGCCGCCGAGCGATAGCCCGGCGTGTCCTTGTATTTCTCGGGTGCGTTTTCGTAGCGCGACGCGCACTTCGCGAGCAGCGTGGTCGCGCGGAATGTCCCGTCGCGGCCAAGTCTTCCCTCGACCACGACGTCGACGCCGTCAGTGAATGTGTCGGGTGTGATCCCGCGATAGACGACGTTGTAAGTCTTCGCACCGTCGGTCATGGCGAAGGCCGTCTCGCGACCGCCCGCCGAGCGTTTGATCGATCCGGGCACCACTCGCGCGCCGACTTTCACACCGGTGTCGTAGAATGTCGGATCGGCGACGGTCCTGGCGGAAAGTTCGCCGGGCGTCAGGTAGTAGACCGCGGTATCCCGGATGGAGCTTGCCATCAGGTAACCCGCCGTGCCGAGAACGAGCGCTCCGCCGAGGAGAAACTTCACGCGTGGTTTCACGCTGGTGAATATAGAGGGTGGAACAGGGTCAACCTAGGTGGGACCGAATCGTAGGACGCGCTAGCTGCTATTTGCTGTCAGCGATTCGCTGTTTGCGCGCCTTGTCAGCCTATTTCTGTGTGCGGTTTAGCACGAGCAACGCCGCACCGGCCCCGATGGCATCCCACGCCAGATCCCGAATGCTGAAGAGTCCCTTCGTGCGACGGTCGTGGAATTCCCTGCCGAGTGACACGACCCCTGTGGTTCCGATGGCGGCCGCCCGCGCAGTGCCCCTGCTTGCGCCGAGCTTCTGTAAAGAGGCGAAGGTCATGCTCTCGACGAATCCCGCGATGAAAAAGTGTTTCACCTTGTCGACCCCGAAGAGCGCGTCACTCTGGCGCTCCGGCATCGCGGTTTGCGCCAGTGCAGCATTCGGGAACAGTCCGAGACTGGCCACCAGAATCACACCCAGGCGAATCCTCATTTGGAGGTCTTCTTCACTCCTTTCACGAAGCCGACGACGAGGGTGATCAGACGCGGCACTATTGGAATTGCTGGATCCGTATAGGTCGGCATCTGCTGGGCGCGATCCGCGGGCGCATTCTTCAGCACGTGGTTCATCCCCGCTACGAGCGATAGATTCGCCGAGGGTAGAGCGTCGACGAGACGCCGGGCATCCTCCACGCTCGTCTGGATGTCGGTGGTTCCCTGAATGATCAGCACGGGAATCGTGAGCTTCGCGATCTCCTCCGACGGAGTGAGCTTGAACCACGAGACGAGATACGGCTGAACGCTCGGCCGAAACAGCGCTGCCAGAAACGGAGGTACCGAGTCGACCTTCTGGCCTGCCTCGATCTTGGTCATCATGTCCTTCGCCTGGTTCACGACGTCCGGCGGCAGCTGCGCCGCGAGCTGGGCAGCGATGATGCCCTTCGCGTTCCGGCCAGCACCCTCGAGTGAAATGAATCCGTCAGCTCCTCCCTCCCGCGCAGCGATCATGCCGACGAGAGACCCTTCGCTGTGTCCGACCACTGTGATAGTCGAGAAGCGCGGATCGGCGCGAAGCTGCTTTACCCAGTCGCGGGCATCGTCCACGTAGTGCGTGAATCGGATGTCAGCTTCGCTCGTCATCGCCGCGCGGCTTGCCGCAATCCCGCGCTTGTCATAGCGAAGCGATGCAATGCCATGCTCAGCCAGCTCGTCCGCCAGCATCTTGAGCGAGTTATTCGACCCGGGCAGTACCGGAGTGTTGCCGTTGCGATCGGTCGGCCCGGATCCCGCGATTATCAGAACGACGGGGACCGGAGTCGCCGCAGTGGGAAGCTCGAGCGTTCCGTAGATGCGGCCCGTCGGAGTGACGAGGTCCGCTGAATCTTCCACGATCGTGTTCGGCGCTACGATTGTGCTGGGGATGGTGTTAGGTGTCGCTCCGGCGAGCGGGAACAAAACTGCAAGAGCAACAAGGAATCGCTTTTTCATATGTCTCTTTGTCAGATAAGGATAAGGCCGGTGAGACCGATGAGACCGGTGACGAAGAATATTGAAAACAACATTCACCGGTCTCACCGGTCTCTCTATACCCTAACCGCTGAGTTTTAGACGATGTTGGGCCGGACTCATTGATGCCGCGCCCAATGTAGCGCAGCGCCGACGGCCCGGTTCCACCCTTCGACCAGGACTCTCCGCTCGTCATCTCCAATCCGCGGCTCGAACGTGGTGTAGTGCCGCACTGAAAGAAACTCCTCCGAATCGCGCCACACTCCGGCGGCGATGCCCGCCAGGCCTGCGGCTCCGAGCGCTGTCGTCTCCACGATCTCGGGCCGCTCGACCGGGACGCCGATCAAATCCGACTGGAACTGCATCATCCAGTCGTTGACGCTGGCGCCGCCGTCCACTCGCAGCCGCTCGAAAGGAACACCGCTTCGCGCACGCATCGCTCCAAGAACGTCGGCAGTTCCGTACGCCATCGCTTCGAGTGCGGCCCGCGCGAGGTGTGCCCGCGTGGTGCCGCGCGTGAGGCCGACGATCGTTCCTCGTGCGTCCGGCTCCCAGTGCGGAGCGCCCAACCCGGTGAGTGCGGGGACGAAGTACACACCATCGTTTGAACCCAGACTTCGCGCGAGTGCTTCCGTCTCGGAAGCGGTGTCGATGATGCGGAGTCCATCGCGGAGCCATTGCACGGCAGCGCCGGCGATAAAAATGGAACCCTCGAGCGCATAGGCATATCCGCCGGAGGCATCACACGCGACCGTAGTGAGAATTCCTTCACCCGGCTCGGGTCGCACGCTCCCCGTATTGAGCAGCAGAAACGCCCCGGTGCCGTAGGTGTTCTTCCCTTCCCCGGCTTTCACACACCCCTGGCCGAAGAGCGCAGCCTGCTGATCGCCCGCGACTCCCTGGATGGGGATCTCGTTGCCAAGCCAATTCGCCGTGGCGACACCGAAGTCGCCGCTGGAAGCTCTCACTTCGGGGAGAACACCGAGTGGGACGCCGAAGATCCCGCACAGCTCATCACTCCACGCGCGCTTGCCGATGTCGAAGAGAAGCGTACGTGAAGCATTCGTCGGATCCGTCGCGTGGACCCGACCGCTTGTCAGCTTCCAGATGAGCCACGTATCCATGGTACCGGCGAGCACACCACCGTCTCGCAAACGCTCCGCAACGCGTGGCTCACGCAGAAGAACCTCGAGCTTGGTCGCTGAGAAATAGGGATCGACGGGCAGCCCGGTCAGCGCGGTGATTTCACCCGCGCGCGCAGCGAGCTCTCGACACCGCTCGGTTGTCCGCCGATCCTGCCAGACGATTGCCCGCGCAAGCGGCTCACCGGTGTCGCGGTCCCACACGGCGATCGTTTCCCGCTGGTTGGTGATGCCGATCGCGTAGGGCACGGCCTTGGCCGACTCGATGGCATCGCGTGCGGCCACCAGCGTGCGCTCGAAAATCTCCGCGGCGTCGTGCTCGACCCATCCGGGCTGCGGAAAATACTGGGTGATCTCGCGGTAGCCCCGGCCCTGGATTTTTCCATCCGCCGAGAGGACAAGGCATGTGACACCCGTCGTGCCTTCGTCGATCGCGAGGACGTGTTTCATGGCCGGCCGGTCAATCGGACCGCCGCTCTGTGCGACGCTCCGGAAAATGCTCATCGAGAAACGCGATCAGTGCGGTCTCCTCCGGCCAGTGTCTGCTCGATCCACTTGCCTTGCTTCGCCGAGGCAGCGAGATGGTCGCGCCGCTCCGGAGGTAGCGCGTCAGAATCATCGGATGCACGTATGACTTGCGGCAGATTGCAGGTGTGTTTCCAAGCTCCGCGGCAACGAGGCGAACCGCGGTGAGCACGTTCTTGTTGCGTGCAGTCCTGGTACGGGCCGGACCGAGGTCGGCGAGAATTGTCGCCGCGATGAGAGATCCCCCCCACGTTCTGAAATCCTTGGCGGTGTAAGGAAAACCGGCGACTTCCTCGATGTATTCGTTGAGGTCGCGGGCGTCGAGATCCACCCACTTGCGGCCCTGCTTGTAACGAAAGAGCCGGCCGCCGGGACTCTTCAGCAGATCGTCGACCAGCGCGACCAACCGCGAATCGAGAACGAGCTGTCGCTGATCGATTCCCCGCTTGCCGCGGTATTCGAATTCCATGATGTCGCCGTATCTGGACACGTGCGATTTCCGAAGCGTGGTGATGCCGAAGGAATTGTTCTCCTTCTCGTAGCGGTCGCTTCCCACGCGGAACCATCGCTGTGAGATGAGCAGGATCACGCCGGCGCACACGCGCTCCCGCCCATATCCGTCCTTTTTCAGGTCCGCGAGAAATCGCTTTCGCAGCCGCGGGAGATCCTTCGCCATCTGCCGGACACGGTAGTGCTTGCGGAGCTCACCTTTCTCCACCGCACGCCTGTGGTAGCGGTATTGCTTTCGCCCGCGGGCATCGAGTCCCCAGACCTGAACTGCCGCTCGCGGATTTGCCGCGATGTGCACGTCGCGCCACGCTGGTGGAATCCTCAGCAGATCGATCCGCTCGAGGATTTTTTTCCCGCGCAAAGCGCTTCCATCGTGCGCTGAATAGCGGAATCCACTCTTCTGCGTGCCCTTCCGGCGAATCCATTTCTCTGCCATTGCGCTCCGAGTGGGCGAACGTATCCCGGGGGCGTACATTACAGCGTCAACCCCCACACCTCAACACGCGCACGATGTCCTACCAATTCGTCACTCTCGCGGTGGAGAATCGCATTGCGACTCTCACCGTCAATCGCCCCGACAAGCTAAACGCGCTGAACGACGCGACGATAGCCGAGCTCGGCCAGGCGATCGACGAGACGAGAGTCCGCGACGACATCGCCGGACTGATCGTGACGGGTGCGGGCCGGGCATTCGTCGCGGGCGCGGACATCTCCGAGCTGTCGAGTCAGACACCAACTGTCGCCAAGGCACGTGCACGCGCCGGGCAGGACGTTTTTCGCAGATTCGAGACGTCACCCAAGCCCGTCATCGCCGCAGTCAACGGATTCGCCCTCGGCGGCGGATGCGAGTTCGCGCTCGCGTGCCACATTCGCATCGCGTCCGACAAGGCGAAATTCGGACAACCCGAGGTCAAGCTCGGCACGTGTCCGGGCTACGGCGGAACACAACGGCTTTCCCGCCTGATTGGAAAAGGGCGCGCGATTCAGCTCCTCGCGACCGCAGAGATGATCGATGCGGCCGAAGCGTACCGGATCGGGCTCGCGAACAAGGTCGTTCCCGCAGAAGAGCTGATGGGTGCGGCACTGGAGATGATGAATCAGATCCTCGCCAACGGACCGCTTGCCGTCGCTCTCTGCATCGAAGCGGTGGACCGTGGTCTCGAGATGTCGCTCGACGAAGGCCTGGTGCTGGAGGCGAATCACTTCGGCCTTCTCGCCGCAACCGAGGACATGACAGAGGGAATGAAGGCGTTTCTCGAGAAGCGGGCGCCGGTCTTCAGGGGGAAGTGAAGGAGCCGCACGTCCGGCTCGAGCGTCTCTCCTGCCGCGACTTCAGGAATTTCGAGCGGCTCGATCTCGAGCTGCCTGAGACGGGTCTCGTAGTCATCGGCGAAAACGGCCAGGGCAAAACCAACCTGCTGGAGAGCATCTATTACCTGCAGGTCCTGCGCAGCGTTCGCGGAGCGCGCGACCAGGACCTGGTCAGATTCGGAGCGAAAGGGTTTTTCATTTCCGCCGCGTCTTCGTCGGATGGTCGACATACGTTGAGTGCCGGATTCGAGACGGCCGGGAAGAAGAAGAAAGTCACATGCGACGGCGCCGTCGCCGCGCGACTCAGTGACGCATTCGGATCGCTTCCTTCCGTCATGTTCTCCCCGCGAGACATCCAGCTCATCGCGGGTGCGCCGAGCGAGCGGAGAAGATTTCTCGACCTCGTTCTGGCTCTTACATCGCGGCGGTATCTCACTTCGCTCCAGCACTATCGCGCGGCCCTCGCGCGTCGCAATGCCGCACTCCGCGACGCCGTGCGAACGAGCGACGACGGAGCGGTAGCCGTCTGGGAGCCGACGCTCGCCGAGCATGGCGCGGTTCTGGTTTGCGGGCGAGCCACATGGGTTACGCAGCGCTCCGAAGAGTTCTCACGTCTTTCGGCGGAGATTGGAGAGAGTGGCGAGTCCCGGATGTCGTACGTGAGCGGCATCGCGAAGGAGAAGGACGTCCGTGTTGCGCTTGATGATGCACTGCAGCGCCACCGCAGGCACGACATCCGCCGCGGGATGACACACTCGGGTCCGCATCGCGATGACCTTTCCTTCACACTCGGCGGGCGTGATCTCCGTCTGTTTGGCTCGGCAGGCCAGCAGCGCACCGCAGCGATCGCGCTTCGCATGCTCGAGGGAGCGACTCTTCGGGAGGAAAGCGGTTTCTCCCCCGTCCTTCTGCTCGACGATCCGTTCGCGGAGCTCGACGTGCGCCGCTCGGGCCGCATCCTGGAGCTGCTCACCACCGCCGGCCTCGGCCAGACGATACTGGTCGTCCCGCGCGCGACCGACATTCCGCCGGAGCTTGTCGGACTGGAGCGACGCCGGATTCACGCGGGTGTCATCGAAGGAGCGGCGGCGTGACCGACAGGAAGCGAAGACCCGTTCCAATCGGGGACGCCGTGAGCGGCTTTCTCGCGAAGCACGGGCTGAAGAAGCGAGTCGAACAGGCGACCGTCATCGACGACTGGGCTGCGGTAGTGGGCGGACAGATTTCGTCGGTCACCAGAGCGGTTTCGATCACGCCTGACGGCACTTTGTTCGTGGCGGTGAAGACACACGCGTGGATGACCGAGCTGACGCTGATGGAGCCCGAGCTCGTCAAGGCTCTGAACGCCGCGAAGCCCCGCGACAAGGTCCGCAAAATCCGGTATCAGCTCGAGCGCTAAGTTATTCCCCGGTCATAGCTTAGACTCTGACTTGGCGATTGCGGAAAACCGGGTTTGCCATTAGATTATTCAATCTGCCCAACATACCGTTTTCGGGTTGTGTTCGGTCCCACCTTTTTGATTCAAATCCAACTTCATGGCGAAGACAGCACTACTCACCGAGACGCGCTACGACGCGGGGCAGATTCAGGTGCTCAAGGGCCTCGAAGCCGTGCGCAAACGGCCGGGAATGTACATCGGTTCGACGTCCTCGCGCGGACTTCATCACCTGGTGTACGAAGTCGTCGACAATTCGATCGACGAAGCTCTCGCGGGCCATGCAAAGCGGATTGAAGTCACGATCCACGCCGACGATTCCATCACGGTGATCGATGACGGTCGTGGAATTCCCGTTGACATTCACCCGACCGAGAAGATTCCGGGGGTGGAGCTCGCCATGACGGTGCTCCATGCGGGTGGCAAGTTCGACAAGAACTCGTACAAGGTGTCGGGGGGATTGCATGGCGTGGGCGTTTCGGTGGTGAACGCGCTCTCGGAGCAGCTCAAGGTGTGGGTCAAGCGCGACGGGAAGGAGCATTTCATGGACTTCGTGCGCGGCTACACGCGCACGAAACTCTCGGTGATCGCCAAGTGCGGCAAGGAGAGCGGGACAAAGGTCTGGTTCAAGCCCGACCCAGAGATCTTCACCGAGCTGCGCTACGACTACGACATCCTCGCCAAGCGTCTGCGCGAGCTGTCGTTCCTCAACAAGGGCGTCGAGATCCACATCCACGACGAGCGAGCCGGAACGGAGAAGGACGAAATCTTCCTGGCGAAGGGCGGACTCAAGGAGATGGTCCAGTTCCTCAACTCGGCGCGCAAGCCGCTGCACAATGAGGTCGTCTACATCGAGACCGATCGCGACGATGTCGAGATCGAGCTCGCTTTCCAGTACAACGACGGCTACAACGAGAACGTCTTCTCGTTCGTGAACAACATCAACACGCACGAAGGCGGAACTCACCTTACGGGCTTCAAGTCCGCGCTCACGCGCACGATCAACGCTTACGGATCGAAGAACTCCGGCAAGAAGGGCGGCGACGTCACTCTCTCCGGCGACGACGTTCGAGAGGGCCTCACCGCGGTTCTCTCGGTGAAGGTGCGGGAGCCGCAGTTCGAAGGGCAGACGAAGACGAAGCTCGGCAACTCCGAAGTGGAAGGCGCGGTCAAGACGGTGGTGAACGAGATGCTGGGCGCCTATCTCGAGGAGCATCCGCGAGTAGCGAACATCATCATCGAGAAGGCGGTGTCAGCTGCACGTGCGAGAGAGGCGGCGCGAAAGGCGCGAGACCTCACGCGGAAGAAGTCGGCGCTCGACATCGGAAACCTTCCCGGCAAGCTCGCGGATTGCTCTTTGAGCGATCCCGCGCTCTGCGAGATTTATCTCGTCGAGGGTGACAGCGCCGGCGGTTCGGCCAAGCAGGGACGCAACCGCGCGTTCCAGGCCATTCTTCCTCTCCGAGGAAAAATCCTGAACGTCGAGCGCGCCCGAATCGACAAGATTCTCGGCAACGAGGAGATCAGGACGATCGTCACCGCGATCGGTGCGGGCATCAAGGAAGAGTTCACCGTCGAGAACGTGCGCTATCACAAGGTGATCCTGATGACGGACGCCGACGTTGACGGCGCGCACATCAGGACGCTGCTGCTCACCTTCTTCTACCGCCAGATGCCCGAGCTGATCGAGGCCGGTTACATCTACATCGCGCAGCCGCCTCTCTATCGCGTTGCCAAGGGCAAGGACGAGTACTACGCCTACGACGAGAAGGAGCGCGACGACTACGTGCTGCGGCTCGGCAACGGTGAAGGAAAGGGCTCGGTCAACATCCAGCGCTACAAGGGATTGGGTGAGATGAATCCGGGACAGCTGTGGTCAACCACGATGGATCCGGAGACGCGCACGATCCTCAAGGTCACGCTGGAGGACGCTGTGCTCGCCGACCAGACTTTCCAGACGTTGATGGGCGACGAGGTCGAGCCGCGTAGATTGTTCATCGAGCAGAACGCGAAGTTCGTCAGCAACCTGGATATCTAGAGGGCAGCCGGCGCTGCAGGTTCCGGTCGGAGCCCGCATCACGTGACAATGGAAGACTCGAGAAAATGCCCGCTCCAGTCCTGATTCGCCCGCTTCCCGATAGCACGCCCGGCGCACTGTCATCTGCGCGCGGGCACAAGCGCGCGATTCCACAGGACCTTTTGCGAGAGGCATCGCATCGGCTTGCCGTGATGTGCCTCCTTGCCGCCGCGCTCTGGATCGTCGCGACGGTACTCTGGCATCTGACGTGGGTGCCGTTTCATCCCGGGCAAAAGTGGCCGGGCTTGAGAGCACCCGATGCCATCGCCGCAATCAGCGCCGCCGCGTCGATCGGTCTCTACTTCTACATCCGGCGGAGCGATCGAAAGCCCGAGTTCTTTCTGAGTCTGGGCCTGGCCTACATGGTCCTCACATGCCTCGCGATCGGACTCGTGATGCATTGGGGGCTTCCAATGACCGAACAGCTCGCGCCTTCCATCTCCTGGATTGGCGTCGTGCTGCTGATGTTCGCGGCAATACTTCCGATCGAGCCGCGCAACGTTCTGATCGCCGCGCTCATCGGCGCATCGATGAGTCCTCTGGCCATGGTGATCAGTCGCGTGCACGGACTGTCCGCGATGGACGCTCTCAAGACCGGAATGCTGATGCACTACCCGGACTTTCTTCTTGCCGGCGTGGCAGTGGTGATCTCGCGCGTCGTCACGCGGCTCGGTCGCCAGGTGAGCAAGGCTCGCGAGATGGGGAGCTACGAGCTCGGCGATCTCATCCGTCGAGGCGGAATGGGAGAGGTGTACAGGGCCACGCATCGCATGCTTGCACGGCCGGCGGCGATCAAGCTCATTCGGGCCGAGATGCTCGGCACCGCGGATGGTGAATCTGCGGAGCTCGCGGTCAAGCGATTTCATCGCGAGGCCGAAGCCGCCGCAAATCTGAGGTCACCACACACAGTCGAGCTGTTCGATTTCGGGATCACCGAAGACAATACGCTCTACTTCGTGATGGAGCTCCTCGACGGTATGGACCTGGAGTCGTGCGTTCGCGAGTACGGTCCCATGCCCGCGGCTCGCGTCATTCACATTCTGCGCCAGGCATGCGAGTCGCTCGAGGAGGCGCACGCGCAAGGCCTCGTGCACCGCGACATCAAGCCCGCGAACGTCCACCTTGGTCTCATCGGGGTTCGGCACGATTTCGTGAAAGTGCTGGACTTCGGCCTCGTGAAATCGGTGAAGAGAGACGACAAGGGAGATTCGCTGGCAACGTCGGTCGGACGGACCCCGGGCACTCCGGCCTACATGGCGCCGGAGATGGCCGTGGGCGAAGCGGTCGATGCCCGATCCGACATCTACGCGCTTGGATGCGTCGCGTATTTTCTTCTCACGGGAAAGCTGGTGTTCGAAGCCGAGAATACGTTTCAGATGGTGGCGAAGCACCTGCGCAACGATCCGGTGCCACCGTCGGTCCGCGCGGGAATCGATCTTCCATTGGCGCTCGACGACATCGTGATGTCGTGTCTGTCCAAGAACCCCGATGACAGACCGCTGAGTGCGGCGGCGCTCTCCACGAGTCTCGGCTCGGTCAGAGTTTCTGTCTGGGGCGAAGAGCAGGCGAAACTGTGGTGGAAGGAACGGCGACCCGTGTCGTCACCGCATTCGCTCATGCCGGTAGAGGCTGCGTCGATTCCTGTCTGATCCGGATTGAGTCAGCCTTCGGTCAGTCTCGAAGGCGGTGGCGATGCAGCGATGCGCGCGTGCGACGCAACCAGATCGGAGACCTGCTCCTCCAGTCGGCCGATGAGATCTTTCAGCTGCCGCTCGCGTGTCCCCGACATGTGGCCGAATATCGCGCGAGCAAGCGCATAGAACCCGCCGGCGAAGGCTACCCACAGAAGTCCGGCAAGCGGCGCGGAATGAAATGCACCGAGGCCGATGCCCATGCTGATCCCGGTGGTTCCTCCCCCGCCGCCGCCCACAAGCCCGCCGAAGAGGGCTCCAACAAGGTTCCGTAGCTCTTCCTCGACTCGAATCGTCGTCACGCCTCCGCGCGATACGACGCTTACGTCGATCTGCCGGCCTCGCGACTGCCGGCGTCCCCCGGTCGACGTGGACGTCCATGCGAGCGTGCGGCCAAGCACACTCGGCACTCCGTTGTCTCCGAATGTGCGGCGCATTTCGTTGACGAGCGGCTCGTAGTCGTCGATCGGTATCTCACCATCCACCACCCGCTCGAACACGAGACGGGTCGGCGCGCCAACCCACGGAGAAGGACGAACGGTTTCCGACGGCCTGTCCAGCCCCTGCGCAGCGCGACGTATGAGACGAGGATCGATTCCAGCTTCCGTTGCAATCTGCTCGACCTCGCTCAGTGAGAGCGAGTTACCCGGCTCCTGCTCGACCTGCTCTGTCTGCTGAAGCTCGGCCGCTCGCTTGATGATGAGCGCGACTTCTTCGTCGTTGAACTTTCTGTCGCGGCCGGGGGCGTCGGGCATGAAGTCGAATGTATGAGCAGCGACGGACGCGGGCTACACCGCGCGTGCGCGCAGTCCGATGATGCTCCTCGCTTCGCAGGCTCAAGACTCCGGCTTCTCCCATTTCGCGACGCCGTCGGAGGTGATGCGCTTTGCGATCAGCGGGAGCGGATCCTGCTTCACGTCGCCGAGTGATATCGCCTCGCCAAGTGCCTTCATGCCTTCGCGAATTCCGTTCTCGTCCCGCGCGTGTACTGTCGCGATCGTCTGGCCGCGACGCACGCGGTCTCCGGGCTTCGCGGTGATGACGAAGCCCACGGCGGGATCGATCGTGTCCTCCATCGTGCGCCGGCCGCCGCGGAGTGCGATGATCCCGTATCCGACAGTGCGTGGCGTCACTTCGACGACGAACCCATCCCGGTCGGCCGCGAACTCCTCCTTGAGAGGAGCAGATGGCAGGATCGACTGGTCCTCGACGATTCGCGGATCCCCTCCCTGGGCTTCGACTATCTCGGCGAACCTGGCAAGCGCACGGCCCGATCCGATGGCGTCGCGCATCATTCGCCAGGCTGCGCCGGCAGTCTTCGCGACTCCTGCGAGCAACAGCATCTCCGCACCGAGAGCGTACGTGACCTCCATCAAGTCCGCGGGGCCGGTTCCTCGCAGGGCGTCGATCGATTCCTGCACTTCGAGTGCGTTGCCGCACGCGAAGCCGAGCGGCCGGTCCATCGCCGTCAGCAGCGCGACGACCGGACATCCGCGGTCCGCGCCGAGCTGAATCATCGCCATCGCCAGTGACGCGGCCTTCTGAGGATCGGGCATGAACGCGCCAGAGCCTTGCTTCACGTCGAGCACGAGTCCCGTGAGACCCTCCGCCAGCTTCTTGCTCATGATGCTGGCGGCGATCAGCGGAATCACTTCCACAGTCGCCGTCGCGTCGCGCAGCGCGTACAGCTTGCGGTCCGCGGGCGCGATCTCCTTCGTCTGTCCGATGAGAGCGCAGCCGATGGCTTCGATCTGCCGGGCCGCGGCGGCGAGTGAGAGATCGGCACGGAACCCCGGGATCGATTCGAGCTTGTCCAGCGTTCCACCGGTATGGCCAAGACCGCGGCCAGACATCATCGGTACCGCAACGCCGAGCGACGCGATCAGCGGCGCGAGAATCAGCGAGACCTTGTCGCCGACGCCGCCTGTAGAATGCTTGTCGATCCGCGCAGCACGAAGGTGTGCAAGGTCGAGACGTCCGCCGCTTTCGATCATCGAGTCGGTGAGCGCATTCGTCTCGGCGCGGTCGAGCCCCCGGAAATAGATGGCCATCAGAAGAGCCGCCATCTGATAGTCCGGCACTTTTCCGGTGGCGTACGCCTGAATGAGCCAATGCCATTCGGCGTCTTCGAGGCGGCCGCCTTCCCGCTTTCGCTCGATGAGACGTGGAACGATCATTGATCCGACGCTGGTGCAGTTCCTGATGCCACTTCAAATCTCTCCTGATACCTGATGCGACGTCTGCTCGTACTTTCTCTCGCTGCCTTCATCGCTGTTTCCACTGCCGCCGCACAGACTGCGACCGAACATGTCGCACTCGGGGACCGCGCATATGCCGCGCTCGATGGGCCCGGCGCTCTCTCTCATTACGAGCAGGCCATGGCAACCGATCCCGGCAGTTACGAGGCGACCTGGAAAGCCTCGCGATCTGCTGTCGATATCGGCTCCTACCATCCCGACGCGTCACGCCGCGCGAGTCTTTTTGCCAGCGGAGAGCAATATGCGCGAAAAGCCGTTGCGCTGAACCCCGGAGATCCCGAAGGGCACTTCTCGCTTGCCCGCGCGCTCGGCAAGACGGCTCTCACGCAAAGCCCGCGCGGCCGGATCAGATACGCCACCGAGATACGCAGTCAGGCGCTCGAGTGCCTGCGGCAATCCCCGAAACATGCGGGTTGCCTGCACGTGATGGGGATGTGGAACGCGGAGGTGATGCGGCTCAACGCGCTGACGCGGATGATCGCGAGGAACATCCTCGGAGGAAAAACGTTCGGCACGGCGAGCTGGAGGGAGGCCGTCCGTTACATGGAGGCGGCGGTCGCCAGTGAGCCGGAGCGGATCATACACCGGGTCGATCTCGCCTCAGTGTACGAGGATGTCGGAGAAAAATCGAAGGCGAGGACGGAGCTCACGACTGCCCTGCGGCTGCCGGTGAGTGACGTGAACGACAGGATCTACAAGGAACAGGCGAGGGCCGCCCTCGGCTCTCGTTGACCTGGCTCAGGTCGGCCTTGCTTCCACCGTAGCCCCTTCTGTCGCGACGATCTGGGCTCGTTTCGTTTCGATTTCGATTTTCTGCTGACGTATCTTCGCGGCGCGTCTGAGCTCCCTGCCGAGTCGGGTCCATGCGCCGGTGCCGCGACGTACTTTTCGCGCCCTCTGCGAGATGCTGCTCCTTGTCTCGGCTCCGCTCTGCGGCGCGAAAAGAAGCGCGACGCCGGCTCCGATCACGGCACCGACGACCATTCCGATGCCCAGCATGCTCACCGAACCCGTGTCGGGGACATTCTTGTATGGGCGGCCCTTGGGGCGCCGGGCAGGCGCCCGCTTCCCCTCCGGCTTGTCGGCAGCAGTCATCACAGTGCTGTTGAGGTTGGGGGTGGTAAGGTATTTGCTTGCATGAGTCAGCTTGCAATACCCATGCGAGGTCAGATGAGCGAGTCTGGTAAGATGATTCTGCTTGTTGAGGACAATGAAGACAACCGTATCGTGTATTCCACCATCCTGAAGCACTTCGGCTACGAGGTGACTGAGGCCTGGAACGGTGAAGAGGGGATCTCCAAGGCGCGCTCATCGCACCCTGACCTGATCCTGATGGACATCTCTATCCCGATCATCGATGGCTGGGAGGCCACCCAGGTTCTGAAGCACGACCCGGCGACCAAGCACATCCCGATAATCGCGTTGACGGCGCACGCCCTGGCGTGGGACCGCGAGAAGGCCTTCGAGGTGGGTTGCGACGGGTACCTTGCCAAGCCGTGTGAGCCCAGAGCGGTCGTCGCCGAAGTGCAGCGATTCCTGGGCCGCAACAATGGCCACTGACAGAGCCGAGAGTGTAACCAACAGAAAGCGAATCCTCGTCGTAGACGATCACGAGGACAATGTCGAGGTTTTGCGCGCGCGTCTTGAAGCCCGTGGCTATGCTGTCGAAGGCGCCATGAACGGCCAGGAAGCGCTCGACAAGGTCGCGGGATGGTGCCCTGACCTGATCCTTCTCGATGTCATGATGCCGGACATGGACGGCCTGGAGGTTGTCCAGCGTCTCAAGGCCGATCGCAGCCTTCCCTTCATTCCGGTCATAATGCAGACCGCGCTCGACTCGACCGAACGGATGGTGGCGGGACTCGAAGCGGGCGCCGACGACTACGTCACCAAGCCCATCAACTTCGCCGAGCTCGAAGCGAGAGTTCGGTCGCTTCTGAGGATCAAGAAGCTGCAGCAGGAACTTGGAGAGAGAGAGAAGGAGCTCTCGCAGATGAACGACCGCCTTCTCCACATCTCGCTCACCGACGGTCTCACCGGTGTGGACAATCGTCGCGCGCTGGAGCAAAGGCTGCATGAGATGTTCGAGCATTCGCTCAGACTGCACGAGCCCATCTCCTGCGTCATGAGCGACATCGATCACTTCAAGAAAGTCAACGACACCTACGGACACGCTGCAGGTGATGAAGTGCTCAAGCAATTCGCCGAGATACTGAAGGGAGAAGCGAGAGAGATCGACAGAGTCGGACGGTACGGCGGAGAGGAATTCCTGCTGCTGCTGCCGGGCACCGTTCTCGATTCCGCTGTCACCTTCGCGGAGCGGCTGCGGCAGCGCGTGGAGGCGCATACATTTTCGTTCGAAGGAGGCACACTCAACAAGACTGTGAGCCTCGGCGTCGCAGCGTGGCCGCATCCCAGGGTCACCGGCCGCGAGGAGATGTTGAAGGCCGCCGACGACGCGCTGTACGTGGCGAAGGAGACCGGGCGAAACCGCGTGGTGATGTTCGACAGCGCGGAATTCAACGAGCATAGAGAGGTGGAAGACGACGCGGATGCCCAGGAAGAACGAGAAGCAGCCGGAAGCAAGGGCAACCGACCCGCGGACTCGCACTTCGCAGCTGAGGGACATTCTTAACAGGGCATCGCACGAGTACTACGTTCTCGATGCCCCCGTCCTCTCGGACGCGGAATACGACTCTCTCTTTCGCGAGCTGCAGAAGCTCGAAGCCGAAAACCCGGACACAGTAACGCCCGACTCGCCCACGGTGCGCGTCGGAGCTCCGCCGCAGAGCGCGCTCTCGAAGCACGAGCACATCTTGCCGATGCTTTCGCTGGGGAATGCGTTCGACGACGACGAGCTGTCCGCATGGCAGGAGCGACTGGTGCGACTCGCCGGCGGCGACGTCGACGCTTCGGGCTACACTGTCGAGGTGAAGATCGACGGCGCAGCCGTGAGTCTGACGTACGAGAACGGAATCTTCATCCGGGGTGCGACGCGCGGAAATGGCAGCATCGGTGAGGTGGTGACGGAGAATCTCCGCACCGTTCGCGACGTCCCATTGCGATTGCAGGGCGATCACCCGTCAGGACGCATCGAGATTCGGGGCGAGATCTACATGCCCTTCGACAGATTCGAGCGCATGAACGAGCAGCGCGTGCAGGCGGGCGAGCCGGTGTTCGCCAACCCGCGCAACGCCGCCGCCGGTGCGCTCAGGCAGCTGGATCCTGGAGTGACAGCCAGGCGACCGCTGCGGTTCTACGGTTATTCCGTTGCGGCCGACGATCCTTCGCTGCTGCCGTTCCGAACGCAATGGGAGCTGCTCGAGCAGCTGGCGGCATGGGGAATCCCCGTCGCGCCGCACCGCGCGCGATGCCTGAAGCTGAGCGACGTATTCGAATGGGCGCACTCGATAGAGCACACGGTGCGCGGATCGCTCAACTTCGCCATCGACGGCGGTGTCGTTAAGGTCGACAACCTTGCACTGCAGGACGAGCTCGGCGTCATCGGCGGGCGCGAGCCCCGCTGGGCCATTGCGCGCAAGTTCGCGCCCGACATCGCCGAGACCAGGCTGCTCGACATTCGTGTCAACGTAGGGAGAACGGGCGCCCTCAATCCCTATGCGGTGCTGGAGCCAGTCGAGATCAGTGGCGTGATCGTGAAGCTGTCGACGCTTCACAACGAAGATCTGGTGCGCCGCAAGGATCTCCGCATCGGCGACATCGTGCAGGTGAAGCGTGCCGGAGAAGTGATACCGCAGATCATCGCCTCGGTGCCGGAGAAGAGCGAGCCTCGCGGCAAGCCGTGGCGAATGCCGTCCCGCTGTCCGTCGTGCGGGACGCCGGTCGAGCGCGACGAAGAAGAAGTTGCCATCTACTGTCCGAACGTCGCGTGTCCCGGCCGCCAGCTCGAAGGGCTGGTGCACTTTGCGTCGCGGGGAGCAATGGACATTCGCGGGCTGTCCTACTCGCGCATCGAGCAGCTGATCGGCGAAGGCCTGGTGGTCGACGCGGCCGACCTCTACACGCTCGACCGCGAAAAGCTTCTCTCCCTCGAGGGTTACGCCGAAAAAGGAACGGACGCTCTTCTCGCGGCGATCGAGGCATCGAAGGGCCAGCCGTTGTCCAGGCTCCTTGGCGCCCTGGGCATCCGGCATGTCGGGTCGATCGCGGCCCAGCTCCTGGCTCGCCACTTCGGGACGCTCGACGCGATCGCGGCCGCGAGTGAAGAGGAGATCACGGCGGTGCGCGGCCTTGGAGGGATCATCGCCGATGGAGTCGTCCGGTTCTTCGCCGATCCGGGTGCAAAGCGATTGATCCGGAAGCTGCGAGCGGTGGGCGTCAATTTCGGTGAGCCCCGTCAGGTCGCAGCCGGCGGTTCCCTCTCGGGGAAGACCGTCGTCATCACCGGCACGCTGCCGACCCTCACGAGAACGAAAGCGACAGAGGTCGTCGAGGAGGCCGGCGGAAGAGTGACAAACTCGGTGTCGCGCTCGACGAGCTTCGTCGTCGCTGGCGAAGAGGCCGGGAGCAAGCTGGAGAGGGCGCGCACTCTGGGTGTCGAGATCATCGACGAGGCCGGGCTTCTCAAGCGAATCGGATCTGCCTGACGATGCAATTCATGTTAATGTTGGATCGTGATGACTGATTCCATGACCGCCCATCTCGTTGGCGTGGGCATTCCGACTCTCCGCGAGCTTCGCTCGGCAGTGATCGCCTGCAGCTCGCCAGAAGACGCAGTGACCGCTCTGCGCGAGGCCGGCTTCGCTGGAGGCGAGGCTGTATACGCGGCATTCGAGCAGTGGCTCGTAGAATCGGGCGGGGAGCACGATGCCGAGAGCTGGGACCCGAGCGACCCCAGTCAGCTCACGCTCGATGAATTCGGAGAGAGAGCGGCGAGGTTTTTTCATGACGCCGGCTGGGGGGACGTGACCTTCTCCCATGACGAGGCCGAGGGCATAGCGATCGTGGACATCACCAGCTGCTGGGAGGGTGCGAGCGACGAGTCAGGCGGCGAGTACGGATGTCAGATCACAACCGGGCTCCTGGCGGCCTTCTTCGGCCGCATCGCCGGTTATCCGATTGCGGTCATGGAGAC
The DNA here is from genome assembly GCA_039931395.1 of Gemmatimonadales bacterium. Taxonomy (GTDB): domain Bacteria; phylum Gemmatimonadota; class Gemmatimonadetes; order Gemmatimonadales; family Gemmatimonadaceae; genus UBA4720. Next base: position 18,156 of record JBDTRZ010000010.1, on the reverse strand, counting down.
CGAATGTTGTCACGGCGACGGCTCGCCGTGCCGGGTTTTGATGGGCAACGCCGAGGTTATGGATTACAAGTGGCAGGAGATGCAGTAGCGGCGGCTACCGCGGCTGCAACGCGTCGGCGTAGGCGGGGTTGGGAGTCAACTCTCCGTTAATGATCACCTCACGGTCCCATGGCAACACGATGGTGCTCGCAGTCGCGAGCGCGTGGAAGTCGGGCTCGTAGGTTCCTGTCATGAATCCCACGGCGGTGCGCACCTCGGCCGCGCCGGCGTTGACGATGGCGCCGACGGCAAGACGAAGCGTGTCGCCTGAATCACAGGTCTCGTCGACGATGAGAACGCGTTTGCCCCGCACTTCCACGGGTGCCGCGCCAAAGATTGCCGGTGTCTCGCGTGTCGCTTCCGCGCGAAAGCGCCGGCTCACGACGATGGAGTGAAACTCGCGTCCCAGCATGGCCGCGACCACCGCCCCCGGAACCACTCCCGCAGTCGCCACGCCGACGACCATGTCGGGGTCGTACTCGCGTGACACCTTCAATGCGAGAGCACGTGAAAGCTCGCCAAAGAGCGGCCACTCTACGTGAAGAACTCCCTGTGCGGGATCGACGGTTTGTCTGCGCGGTGACATGTCATTCTCAACCTAGCTCTAGAGGGTACTCGTCGGTAGATTCGGTCGATGTCTTTCTGGAGTCGCTTCAGCGGCGGGAAGTCCAAGAGCGAGCAGAAGCGCCTCGACTACCTGAGCGAGGGGCTCGCGCTCGAGCGTCAGGGTGATTACGAGGCCGCTCTGACGTCATATGCGCTCGCTCTCCGAGACCAGCCCACCAACCACCGTGTTCTGCAGAACATGGCTATCGCCTTTTCACGGACGGGGAGGCAGACCGAGGCGATCCGCTGTTATCGCCGGGCTCTCGAGATTCAGCCGAAGCTGTCCGGAGCCCATTACGGGCTCGCTTTCCTTCTCCTCCGTCGAGGCGAGACGGACAACGCGGCATTCCACCTCGAGTCTTTCCTGATGGATCCGCCAGCGCCGAGCGCCGAGGCAGACCGATGGATCCGGCACGCGAGAGAGACGCTGGAGCGGATCAAGACCTCGAGCGAGCCGGCTGAGGAAGCCGACCCCCTCGATGTCGAGGAGTACCCCGAGGCCACCGAGTAGATGGGCGATGTTCTAGCGATCGTGAGCCAGAAGGGTGGAGTAGGCAAGACGACTACTGCGGTGAACCTTGCCGCAGCGTTCGCGAGACGAGGCCTCAAGACACTGATAATCGACGTCGATCCGCAGGGATCCGTTCGATACGGAGTCGGACTGCGCCGGGACCACGAGACTGCGGGATTCGCCGACTACCTGAACGGGCAGAAGTCGCTGCGCGAAGTGATACTTCCCACCGCACTGCCATGGCTCAGGGCGATCCTCGCGGGATCAGTCTCCGATGAAGCGGATCATGCGACGTACCAGCAGCTGATCGCCGAAACCGACATCCTCCCCGAGCTGATGGCCACGGCGCGTGCGCGGTGCCACGTTGTCGTGGTCGATACGCCGCCTGGGCTTGGAGCAATCACGCGAAGGGTGCTGGAGGCAAGCCAGCACGTGATCGTCCCGCTTCAGTGCGAGCCGCTGGCGCTGCAGACTACGCCCCAGATTCTGCGGGGCATCCAGGACATAGCGGAGTTCAACGATCAGCTCACGCTCGACGGCATTCTGATGACGATGTTCGAGCCCGGCAACGCCGCGAGCGAGCGAGTGGTGGAGTACGTTCGCCGGCATCTCCCCGCGAACATCGTCTTCCCGATGGTCATCCCGCGCACGATTGCCACCACCGACTCTTTCGCCGCCGGACAGCCGGTGGTGCTGCGGAGTCCAGCCGACGCTGCCTCGCAGGCATACATCAACCTGGCCACGCAGCTCTCGGACAGATTCCTGTGACGCGCGGAGTGGGTGCGGCAGCGCTGGCGTTGGCCGCCGGTGCCATTCTCACGGCGGCGTGCGTCGACATTCCAACCGGCGCCAGCGAAGTGCTTTCGTTCCAGTTCAATCCCCTTCCCTCGCCGGCAGTTGTCGTCGGAGACACTCTCAGAGACTCCTCCGGAGCTGTCGCACCTCTCACCGTCACTGCGTACAACTACAACGGCGAAATCGCGACGGATCCACCAATCAGATACTCGTCACTCGATCGCGGAATCCGTGTCGACAGCCTCACCGGCATCGTGATCGGCGACAGCGTCCGGTCTGCAGGGAGAATTCTGGCAACAGTGAAGGGGTTCACCGGAACCGTGTCACTTGCAGTGACCCTCAGGCCTGACACGGTGATCGAATCGAACGCGCGCGATTCACTTTCATACTCGCTCACTGACAGCACCGCGAACGTCTCGAATGCCATTGGGATCCGCGTGATCCACGGACCCGTTGCGGGCGACAGCTCAGTTGCTTCCTGGGTCGTGAGGTTCCGTATCACGAGCCCGACGGACACAGTGCTGGCCCGGCTGGTGAATGAATCCGGGATAAGGTCGGCAGTCGACACGACCGACGCGGGCGGCGTCGCATCGCGAAAGATCCGTCTCGATCCGACACGTCTCACCGCGCTGGTTGACTCGGTGATCGTGCAGGCCAGCGTCGCCTATCGCGGCCAGGATGTTCGGGGGAGTCCGCTACGACTCGTTCTCAAGGTGAAGCCGAAGTGACGACAACTGCCATCACGCAGGAATCGCAGGCGTATGTCAGCGGAGGGCCGCCACCGCCGCCCGGCACGCTCAACCAGATCTTTTTCGACGCGATCGAGAAGTTCGACAAGCCCGACGCTCTGCAGGTGAAGAAAGGAACGGCGTATCTGCCGATCTCTCACAGGGAAATCAAGCGGCGAGTGACTCACGCTGCGCTCGGCTTGCAATCGCTCGGGTTGAAGCCCGGCGACAGGGTGGGCCTGCTGTCCGAGAATCGGCCGGAGTGGGCGATAGCCGACTATGCATGCCTCACGAGCGGCGTGACCGACGTTCCCATCTACCCCACTCTGCCTGCCGATCAGATCGCGTACGTACTCTCCGACTCGGGAGCGGTCGCGATTTTCGTGTCGACCGCGGAGCAGGCGGCGAAGATTGCGGAAGTTCGCTCGCAGCTTCCTCACCTCACGCACGTGATCTCATTCGAGGACGCTGGACCGAAGGCCGACATGACTTTCGCTCAGCTGGAGCAGCGTGGCGCGGCGGCGGAGAACCCCGCGTCACAACAGGAATACAGTCGCATCGCTCAGAGTGTCGCGCCGGACGACCTCGCGACTCTCATCTACACCTCCGGAACGACCGGCAATCCGAAGGGTGTGATGCTGACGCACAACAACATCCACTCGAACGTCGAAGCCTCGAGGCTGAAGCTTCCGTTCACAGGGGATGACGTGTCGCTCAGCTTCCTTCCGCTGTCGCACATCTTCCAGCGCATGGCCGACTACCTGATGTTCGCGACGGGAAGCTCCATCGCCTACGCGGAAAGTCTCGACACAGTGCCGGTCAACATGATGGAGGTCCGGCCGACCATCGTGTTCTCGGTCCCGCGGCTGTACGAGAAGATGTATGCGCGCGTTCTGCAGAACGCGCTGTCGAGCGGATTCGTGAAGCGGAAGATCTTTCTCTGGGCGCGAGGTGTGGCAAACCGGTGGGCTGATGTGAAGCTCTCCGGCAAGGAGCCGGGCGGGCTGCTCGCGCGACAGTACTCGCTCGCCCAGAAGCTCGTCTTCTCGAAGCTCAAGGAGCGCACCGGTGGGCGGATACGGTATTTCGTATCGGGAGGCGCTCCGCTCGCTCCCGAGATCAACAGGTTCTTCTATGCGGCGGGCCTCACGATTCTCGAAGGATACGGGCTGACCGAGACATCGCCTGTCATCGGGGTGAACACGCCGGAGGAGTTCCGCATAGGCACGATCGGACGGCCGGTCCCGGGCGTCGAAGTGAGAATCGCGCCGGATGGAGAGATACTTACGCGAGGTCCGAGCGTGATGAAGGGCTATTACAACAATCCGACAGCGACTGCCGAAGCGATCGACGCCGACGGATGGTTCCACACCGGCGACATCGGAGAGATTCAAGCCGGCGATTTCATCGCGATCACTGACCGCAAGAAGGACATCATCGTGACCGCAGGCGGAAAGAACATCGCGCCGCAGCCGATCGAGAACCTGGTGAAGACCAACAAGTACGTGAGCCAGGCGGTGATGATCGGCGACAATCGGAAGTTTCCGTCGATGCTGATCGTTCCGAACTTCGACCAGCTCGAGGCCTGGGCAAAGCGGAAGAACATCCTCTGGACTGACAGAGCGCAGCTTGTGCGAATGCCGGAAGTGCAGGAGCTGATGGAGAAGGAAGTGATGTCACAGCTCCCGGGCCTGGCTCACTTCGAGACACCGCGGAAGATCGGCCTGCTCGAGCACGATTTCTCGCTGGAAAAAGGCGAGATGACACCGACGCAGAAAGTGAAGCGGCGCGTTGTCGACAAGCATTACAAGGAGCTGATCGACTCGCTCTACGCCGAGTAGTCGGGGCGCTACCTCGACAAGCCGATAAGCGGACCGATAGTCTCCGCGACGGCATTTCTGTCGTCGCTTGCCAGCTCGCGGAATTGCGGCGGAAGCGACGTATGTGCGGGAACGACAAGTCTTCCTCCCGGCTTCAGCACCCGTGACGCCTCGGCGATCATTCCCTCACCGCCGCCGGCTTCACCGATGATTACACCATCAGTCGATGAAGCGCCGACCGGGAGGCGTGAACCGACGAGCACCGTCGCAACGCGTTCAGTCTCCTCGATCTGACTCGGAGGATTCAAAGCGAGCACATGCGCGTCGGCCAGCTCGCTCAACTCGTGAGCGACGGCAGTGGTTTCGCCTGTGAGAATGACGAGAAGACCGGGACGCACGAGGCCGAGCATCGCAGCGATGCGCATGGCCTCGCCGGAGTCGGGATCCGTATGGGGAAAATGCTCGGCGACTCGCGTCGGCCCCGTCGGCGATGTGCCTGCCTCGATCCGCATGTCGACAACCCCAGCCTCGATCAGGTACGTTTCGGCGCAGACCGGACAGCCGAGCTTCCCCGTGACGGCGAATCGTCCGCGCATCTCCTGAAACGCGGCGACCAGCCACGTCTCTTCATGCTCGCGTGGACAGCGCAGGAGATCGATCAGCTCGATGTGCATGACGCGACTTGCCCGCCTCGCTCAAGCCGAGTGGCCGTTGTGAGCAAGACGGAGAAATTCGTCGCGCGTCTTCGGGTCGTCGCGGAACACGCCGCGAAGCGCCGAGGTGATTGTCTTCGAGTTCTGCTTCTGCACGCCGCGCATCATCATGCAAAGATGGTACGCTTCGATGACGACTCCCACGCCGAGCGGGTCGAGAACTTCGCACAGCGCTTCGGCGATCTGCTCCGTGAGACGCTCCTGCACCTGGAGCCGCTGCGAATACACGTCGACCACGCGCGGCAGCTTTGAAAGCCCGACGATCATGCCGTTCGGGATGTAGGCGACGTGGGCCCTGCCATAGAAAGGCAACATGTGATGCTCGCACATCGAGTAGAGCTCGATGTCCCGAACCATCACCATGTTGGCGTGCGTCTCCTCGAACAACGCGTCACCGATAACCTGCCGCGCGTCGCGTTCGTAGCCGCGCGTCAGCCACTTGAGGGATTTCGCGACTCGCACGGGCGTCCTCAGGAGGCCTTCACGATCAGGATCCTCTCCGAGAAGCTCTAGCTGCCTCCTTACAAGCACCTCGAGGTCGTCGAGCTCCTCGCGGTCCTTAGCTTCCGGTGTATTCGACATGATTGTTCTCGGTCTCATGAAGGACAAGGCGTGTGAGCGTGGCCGGCGCGACTGCCGGCTCGAGAATCTTCCAGATCGCGACGACGATATTCTCCGCGGTCGGAATGATTCCCCGCATGAACTCTACGTCGAGGTTCAGGTTCCTGTGATCCACGAGGTCGATCACCTCACGAGTCACGATGTCACGAAGCTTCGCCAGATCGAGGACATATCCAGTCTGTTCGCCGATGTCACCCGTTACCGAGACGTCGAGAGTGTAGTTGTGTCCGTGCCAGTTCGGGTTGTTGCACTTACCGAACGTCGCATCGTTCTCGGCGTCCGAGAACGACGGATTGAAGACGCGGTGGGCGGCGTTGAATCGGAGCCGCCGGGTTGCTGTGACGCGGGGCATGGGAGCTCACGGAAGGACGGAGAAAAAAAACTCCGCCGGCACGCAAACGGCGACGGCGGAGCTGAAAACTTCAGGAACGAAGAGTGTTTTTGAAGCCCTGTCGAATTTTTGAGGCCCTCACCGCTGCCTACTGCCTTCCCCGCACTGGGGCATGACATCAGCACGACTTATCGGACCCACCCGGAGGACTTATCGGCTCAAAAAGTGAAGCTCTTCGCTCCTCTGAGGTGTAACCTCACACCTCTCGAATGGCTATAATTTACTGGCGAGGAAACTAACCGTCAACGAATTTCGCAATGGATATCGGCATCGTCGCGGCACTGGTCATGCTCGCCGTATGGGCAGCAGTGACTTTCACGACCGAAGCACCAGGTTACGTACACCTGCTGCTCACGATCGGTGTCTTCCTTCTTTTCTGGCGCGTGGTCGCCAGGACAAGCCGTCCCGGCTCAGGCGGCTAGAAGCTCCACGCGGCGCGATGACTCATCCCCCCGACGAGTACGCGCAGGCGTCATTCGAGACGATGGACAGTCCCGCAACCGCGGTTGCGGAAATGCCGCAGCCTCTCACCGAGATACGCGCCAGGCCAGTCGTCGTCACCGGAGCCGCTGGACTCGTCGGCAGCCACCTTTGCACGCAGCTCGTGAGCCAGGGCTGGAAAGTAAGGGCGATTGTGCGCGATGCATCGCGGGCAGTGCATCGGCTCGGTCACCTTCGCCTCGAGATGCGCGAGGGCGACATCAGAAACGCAGAATCAATGCGTTCGGCTCTCGAAGGCGCGGGATCCGTGGTGCACCTCGCCGCGATTGCCATCGAGGGAAAGGGGCAGAGCTACGCAGACACCAACACCGACGCGACACGAGTGCTGCTCGAGTCTGCGAAGTCAGCCCAGGTGCGCCGCATCGTGTACATGTCGCAGAATGGCGCCGACAAGGCATCGCCTCACGCGTTCCTCCGCAGCAAGGGAATCGCCCAAGAGATGGTCATGGAAAGCGGCATGCAATGGACCGTGATCCGCCCCTCGGTGATCTTCGGACCGGAGGACGAGTTCGTAAACGTGCTCGCGCGACTCGTTCGCCTGTCGCCCATCGTTTTTCCGTTGCCGGGCGGCGGAGTCGCGCGGTTTCAACCGGTTGCCGTGGTGGATGTTGCGCGCGCCGTCGTGAAGGTGCTGCGCGATGACTCATCGATCGGGAGGGTCTACTCGATCGGCGGCTCCACGCCGCTCACACTTCGACAGATGACTGAGCGGATCCTCGTGGCGATGAATGCGTCACGAGTCCTCGTGAGCGTTCCTGTCGGGGCGCTGAGGCCACTCATTGCAGCCGCACAGCGGATGCTTCCCAATCCTCCGGTGACGACCGCACTTCTCGATCTCCTCGACGTCGACAACGTGATCGAGCCTAATGACCTTCAAGGGGAGCTCGGGATCACGCCGGTTCCTTTCGCGCCGGAGGAGCTGCTCTATCTCCGGCAAATCACCGCGGGCTCGGCTTTCCGATCCATGCTTCGGCACTAGCCAACCGCGCCACAGAGACTCTGTGGCGCGCTTGTTTTTCTAAAGTCCGAAGAGACCCTTCTCAGATCTCCCAGTTCGACAACACCATGCCGTCCCCCGGGTTCGGCTCCCCGAAGCCGTCGAGCGTCATCCTCAAGTCAGACCATCTCACCCTTCCGCCGCGGAGCATCAGGCGCCTGTAGGCTGAGCTGTACTGGCCCTGCATGCGAAACGCGACGCGGCGCGTCCCGCTTCTGCGGGCGTGATCCGCGAGAACGGTGACCAGCATCTCGAAGTCATCCTCGTTACGGGCGACCAGCTTCAGCACGCGCAGCTCCTCCCGAACGCGGCCTTCAACGAGCGGAACCGAATGGCAGATCGCGAATCCCGCGACATCGTCTCCGTCGCACAGCATCAGCGTATCGCCGAGTGCCATCTCTTCGGTGAGGTGAATCTCCCGGGTGAAATCGTAGCCGAAGAGAATCGACGAGGTAAGGGCGCGACATGCCTTCACCCGCTCGTCGAGCTCGTCGGACGTCAGGCTCCCCAGTCGAATCGATGTCTGTCTGCCGGTGAGCGGCGCCGAGAACACCCCGTCGACCGTCACGGTGAGCGTCAGGTGTCCGGGATTCATCCCGAGCGACGAGTAGAAGCCGATGTTGTCCATGGTCCGCGGCATTGTCTCGAGCCCGATCACCGTCGCGCCGCTGGACCTGAGAAGCTCGAGCCCGGCTCCGACGACCGCCTTGCCCAGCCCATGACCCTGATGGGCCGGATGGACAGCGAGCGGCCCCATCCACCCTTCGGTTCCCGACAGGTGCGCGACGTTGAAGGCGACGACGTCGCCACGGTCGTCGCGCCACAGCATCGCACCCTTGCCGGCGTCCGCAATTGCAAATCTCCACACGGGAGGATTGAGATGCGGCACGCGCACGCCGGCCATTCCGTCGCGGCGATAGCGATCGGTGAACGATTCGCTGAACACGTCGTTCAGACTCGGAATATCGGTGTCATGGATCTGCTGCGGCCCGTTCGGCGGACGCGGCTGTCTCCACGTGCGAGCGACGGCCATCAGGCCACCGCCGCCGTTTCGAGCTCGAGGCCGGCGTCACGCTCGCTCGAGTGCGCGCTGCCGCCGCCCAGGCTGAGCTCCACGACCGACGCCGCAAGCGACGGATCGTACCGCACCGAGATGACCTGATCGACTCCGTCGCGCACCGATTCGATGTGCGTGATGAGGATCACCTGCTCGAACCTGTCGCCAAGCCCGCGCAGCAGCTCCAGCACGTTGAATCTTCGGGTCTCGTCGAGAGAGCCGAACACCTCGTCGAGAACGAGCAGCGAGAACGTCTGCCCCGACCGCTCCGCAATCATCTGCGAGACAGCGAGACGGAGAACGAGATTGGCCAGATCCTCCTCGCCGCCGGAGAGCACCGGCTTCGCTATGCCGTCCTCGAGCACCGTGATGTTGTAGCGCTCGTCGAGCTCGATCTCCGCGGTACGGGAATCCATGAGCTCCCGAAGGAAGCTGGTGGCGAGCTCCGACAGCTCGGGACGCAGCTGAGCGTTGAGCTGAGCGCGCATCTCGTTGAACGCGCGGTCGAGCTCCTCGTGCAGGCGCCTCTCTCCCTCGCGCTCCGCAACGGTTGCCCGCACCACCATCGATTCCTCGCTGGCGGCGATGGCGTTGTCGAGCGCCTCGCGCGCGTTCCGCAGATTGCCGGCCGCTGTGTTCGCGTCGAGCTCGGCTGTTCTTGCTTCGGCGAAGCACCGCTCGTAATCGAGCTTCAGCCTGTCGTGGTCGGCAGTCGCGAATGACATCTGCCGGTGGCGCATCCGAAGCGTTCCGAGGAGCGACTCCACCGTGCCGAGTGACGCCGCATACTCCTGCTGTTGGGTGAGCAGAAGCGGCTCGCGCTCGAGGAGTGCTCCGAGCCCGACCGCCCTCTCGCTGAGTGGTGCCAGCTTAGCGATCTCGCCCTTCACGAAATCGTAGCGCGCCGCATCGAACCCGCGAGAGATGACCGAGATGTCGCGTCGCATCTGCTCCGTGCGGCGCTCCTTGCCGGCGATGTCACGCACCAGCCCGGTAAGCTCCTGCACAGCGAGCTGCACGCGCGCGAGCTTGCGCTCCAGCGCGCCAGTCTCAGCGGTCAGTGCACGCCGCCTCTCGTCGAGCTCACGCACGTTGGCCGGCATCTCGGAAAGCTGCTCGAATCTGCTGCGGTAATACGCTCCGTCGACGCGGAGGGTCTCAGCCGATTCCGTGAGATGCTCGACAACGGTCTGCAGATTCTCGCCGAGCTTCCGGCTGCACGTTGGACACGCGGCGTCCACGCCGAGGCTGATCACGCGCTCGCGCTGTTCCTGCACCTCGAGATACTGTTTTCGCAGGTCGCGCAGCTTGGTGTCCGCGTCCTGCCGGTCGCGAACCCATTCCGTTCGCCGCGCTTCGAGCTCTCCCTGCGCGTCCTCGAGCTCCGTCCGTTTCTTCTCGAGCTCGAGCGTGACCTCCTCCTCCTGGGCAGGAGCCCGCTCGATTATTGTGTGCCGCGCACGCAGCCTGTCGAGCTCCTCGTGGAGGGCATTCTCGGCCTCGACTAGGGTCTTTCGCCTTCCGTCTTCGCGATACATCTCGTCGAGAATGGCCAGCTCGTCACGGAGCTCGCCGAGCGGCTCGAGCAATCGCTGAAGACGCGCCAGCTCCGCTCGCGACTCCGCAACGAGCGCAAGCTCGGCCGCGACTCGCTCGATGTTGCGGCGGATCGACGCATCCTCGCGCTCGTTCGCGGCGATCTCCGCCTGAACGGCCTGCGCCTTGTCGCGGTTCTGCTGTGCCAGCTCCCATTTCGGCGCGATCATGCTCAGCGTGCCGTTGGCGATCGAGTGCCGATGATCGGCGCCCTGCGAAGACGCGGCCGTGCGTGCAACTCTGTCGCGCGCTTCGACCATCGCCCTTTCCACCGCCTCCGGGTCTGGCATTCCCGCGCGAAGCCCCGTGATCTCGGCGTTGAGCGTGCGCCGGCGGTCACCGATCATATCCTGCGCGAGACGAAGCTTCTCGTAACCGAGAACCTTGGAGAGAAAGCGCGCTCGCTCCGATGCTCCCATCGCCGCCATGAGCGCGAGCTCTTTCTGCCCGGTGAAGTACGTCCGGAAGAACTCTTCGCGCGACATTCCGAGCAGTCGCTGAAGCCGTTCGGTGACGGCGGTCGGAGAGTTGGCTATCGGCGCCTCCTCTCCATCGAGATACAGCTCGGCAGAGCTGCGCCCGCGCACGACACGATACCGGTGTCGGCCGAGCTCGAACTCCAGCTCGACCTTCATCGCCTGACGCCCGGTCGCAGCGAGGGAGAGCATCTGCTCGCGTGTAGACCTGCCCCACGCGTAAAGGGCGAACGCGATCGCCTCGAGAATCGTCGTCTTTCCCGCGCCGTTTGGTCCGATTATGCCGGTGATTCCCGAATCGAACACGATCTCGGTGGAGACGTGCTGGCGAAAATTGGTGAGACGAAGCGAGCTGAGCTTCAACCCTCGTCCCCGGTGATGGCAGGCGCGAGCCGATCGGCTTCGTTCAGGTAATGCAATCCAAGGCTGACGAGAGACTTGCGATCGATGCCGGGAGTGACGTCGCGCGTCTCCAGCATCGTCTGCACTGTCTCGGCGAGCGATGCGCGTCTTCCGGGCGCACCGCTGGCCATGAGAATTCTCACAGGGTCCGGACGACGCGCGTCGAGAAGGAAATTGAGAGCACGGCGCTTGAACTCGCGGATCTTCCTGTGGTCGAGGTCGCGAAGGATGTGACGAGGCACATCGCGCACGATGAGCCGGACGATGCGATCGTCGATTCCGCCCTCGCAGTTGTCGACCGCCGCGCAGATCGCCTCGCTGATCTCGGCAGGTGTCATCCCCACTGCCTCGATCTGGGGAATGTCGATTACGCGGCGCGCGAGTGCCAGGCGGTGAAACTCGTGCGCTCCGGTGTCGAGATCATGCTCGATGATGCCCTTGCCGCGTTTGTTTGGCGGCTTTTTGGACTCCTCATCGATCTCGCCCCAGATATTCGTCGTGGTGTACTCTATTGCGCCCGAATACCACGCGTTATCAGCCACTTTTTCGTAAACGTGATAATGCCCCAGCGCGACATAATCCCATCCCGGTCTGATGTCGCTCAGCCGGAGACTGATCTCGGGACGCTCCCGCGCTCCGAAGCGGTTGATGATTCCTTCAACCTGGCGGTGCAGCAGCAGAACGTTGTAGCGCGCGCTCGTGTCAGGCTTGAGCTCGGGCAGCGGATGGACTGAGCTCGGGACTGCGAGGACCGAAAGCTCGCCGTCGCGGAACCGAATGCTTTTCGCGGCATCCTCGACGATGGTGATGCCGAGCGTCGCGAACAGCCGAAGTATCCATCCGGTTTCGCTCGTGCGCGGCGTGTCGTGATTTCCGGCGATCATCACGATCACCGCGTCGGGGAGCGCCTCGACGAGCCTGCTGAATTGTGCGAAAGCGTGGAGAATCGCCGGATTCGTCGGCCGCACCGCATGAAAGACATCGCCGCCGACCACGATCAAGTCCGGCTTGACCTCTATGATCCTGTCAATCGCCTTGCGGAACGCATTCGCAACGTCGGCTTCGCGCTGATTGAGGCCGAACTGTGTCTGCCGCTGGTACTGCCGGAAACCGAGATGGAGGTCCGACAGATGAACGAGCTTCATCGAACGGGACCGGCGTGAAGGATCTGCGTGATTCGCGTGCGCACGCGCATTGGCTGGCCGCCTGTGGATGGCCGAACGGTCGACTCGACGTCGATCAACGCGCGTGTATCGGTGATCCACGCCAGACGACGGTCGAGCTCCATGCTTCCTGACATCCAGCCGTCCAGCTCCGAGTTGCTTCCGTCACGATGATCGTGTGACAGCGTTCCCTTCATCGAGATGTAGGCCACATCGCCATTCTTTCCCAGTGAATCGAGCCGGAATGTCGCGCGCACGAGGCTCGTCGCGCCCGCCTCGGCGGAGATCGGAATGCGCATCTGCCTCATCCATTTCTCTCCGACCGCAACGGGTTTGCGGGAAAGCGTCGCGGGCATCTGGCCGATCACCGCGCGCAGCTCGTCGCTCGCCTGTGCGTCCACGACTTCGGCACCGCCGTCAGTCGCGACGCGGATCTGCCGGTTTTCGCTGTTCGTCCGCATGCGGGTCGGCTTCCCCGCCTTCGTGCTGTTCGACAACGAGGTGCGGACGGAATCCGTCACCGCAAGCACAAGTGAGCCCTCAGCAGAAGCGCGAAGAACGATTGCGCGGCTGAACACCTCCATCACGCTCGTCATCTGTCGTGGAACTTCGGAGCACGGACGCGGACGCGAATCGGGATTCGTGCCTCGTCGCCCCCCGGAATAGCCAGTAGTGCAGCCACTTGGAACTCCTGTCATCTCCGCTTTCTGTTCCATGCGAATCGCGATGGTATCGCCGGCGCGAGGACGGATCTGAAGAAGCACAGTTTGGGCGGACGCAGCAACCGCCGGGGCAGCCAGCATGATCAGCGCCGACGCAAGCGTCCGGTGGCTAATCGCCATACGGGTCACCGATCGGAAGCGGCCGAAGCGGAGCCGGGGCCGAACGAGCTGTGGACGAAGCCGCTTCCGGAGTGACGATTGGACGGAGACGCGACTGGAAGAACGAGCGCACGTTGGCCGGGTTTGCCTGGATGGTCGCATTCCGCGCCCTGATCAGGTCTTCCTCGTCGTAGAGCGCGGCGAGCTGCTGCACCCACGCCATCGTGATGTCGGGATCCAGCTCTCTCAGCGATCTGTAGAGCGCATTCTCCAGCGACACGTCCGTGGCCTGCGGATATCGCTCAGCGCCGTCGCGGCCCTGCATCACAGCCGGACGCGGAAAGCGCACGAAAATCGGCTGTGTGAAATGCGGGTGACGAACCATCAACTGTCCTTTTTCCAGCGTCGCCAGCTTGGTACGCGTCGCGGCACTCAACACTGCGTAGCCGGGCGTCGCCAGCTCGTCGGAATCCATGCGGCCGTACAGCGCGGTGCCGGAGTTGCCGACGACCCGGCGGTGCACCTGCGACCGGAACTGCTGGGCGCTGAAGAGAACGAGACCCAGGTAGCGTCCGCGCTCGGCGATGTCCAGCAGCATCTTCCGGACGTATGTGTCGTGCCCGTCTCCCGGTGCGTACTTGTTCAGCTCGTCGACGAAAACGATCAGGTGCTTCACACCGAGATCGCGCCGCTCGAGATGTTCGCGGAGCTTCGAGACGATGCGCGCGAAGATCAGATCCTGCGCGTCTTCCTCGAGGGTGGCGACGTCAACTACATACACCGCGCGGTCCTCGAAGCTCCCGAATGGAAGGTCGCTCACATCGCCCGAATCGGTGACGAGTCCGGCGCATCTGGTCGAGATGTTCGAGAGGCGGTTGCGCACCTTCCGTATCGTGGCGACGTGGTGCGTCCGCCACGACTCGGAGTTGCCGCGCTCCATTCCCTGAATCAGGTCGCGGAACCAGGCCTCGAGATCCGCGAAGGACTGCACGGTGTGATCGCGGGACAGCGGACCATCCTTCTCCATGCGGCGATCGACCACGCGCTCGGTGATGAAATCGATCAGGGCATCTGCCTTGGCGTCGATGTCGTCCTTGTTGAGCAGCACTTCGGCGTACTGCAGAACTTCGCGCAGTCCCCACGTGAGAGGTGTCACGTTGTGCAGGAGCGCTTCGTTGGAGCGAAGCGTGTTGAGCGAATATCCCTTCGCCGTGTACGGGGCAAAATACCGGACGTTTTCGAACGGCCCCGGCTTCACTCCCATCTTTTCGTAGAGAGACCGGTCCGAATCCTCGAGGCGCAGCGCTGGCTGGTCGACGTAGCACAGATCGGGGCCCTTCACGTTGAAGCACACTGCCGCGATCGACCCTTTCTCCTCGGGGAAATGCGCGAAGACGGACGCCAGCAGCCATTCGACGGCGCTCGTCTTGGTCGCGAGTCCCGACATTCCCGAGATGTTCAGATGCGCGGCCTCCGGTCCCAGGAGGAAGTCAGCATCGAGATAGATGACCGAATCCGTGGCGCCCGCACGATAGACCCCCACCGGAATCCCGGTGTTGGCGCCCTCGCGAAGGTATCCGTCCATTCTGAGCGCAGTCGCAACGTCTGCCTCTTCGGCGAGAAAGACCTCGCCCATCGGGACTGGCTGCAGCGGCTCCTCGGGAATCTGCCTGAGCACCGCCGCAGTATAGAGGCGAATCTCCGCGCGCTCGGTGACTGCGAGGCCCGCATTTGCGGGAGACCCATCGTGGCCCAGCACGTCGTGCATCGGCGACTGAAGGTCGGTGTAGCTGAATCCTTCGACGACTATTCCGTAAATGTGCGGTATGTGCCCCTCTACGGGATGCGTTCCATCGACACGCACGATCGTGCCGATGCCCACCGGGCAGTCGAGCGACGTCCAGAAGTGGAATTCGTGCGGCGTGTTAGGCTTCCGCTCCGTCGCGACGACGCGTCCAAGCGGTTCGCTCATGAGATTGCCCGCAGGAATTCTTCGGTGTCCCGAATCCCGTAAGCCATCTTGTCCCACCTTCCATCGGGGAGCGCGAGCGGCGCCCCTTCCGCGATCAGCCAGCGGGAAATCTCGCTGGCGCGCCCGGAGATGTCCGGTGTGAGTGCGGCTTCCACGCGTACGAGACCGAAGAGCGCGTCACGACCCGCAGAGGGCCTCACTCGCACGTACCAGCTTGCCACGGCGTGGCGCGACCGCGATGGCACCTCGAAGATCGACGTGCGATAACCGGCTTCGAGTCCCATCACGATGCGAAATGCCTCACCCTCGGCATAGAGCCGCCGGTGACTCTTGATCACACCAACCGCCAGCTCGGACTGCGAAACAATGGGACTCGCAGCGATGCTTCCATCGACGAACAACACGCTGCTCTCCGACGCGCACCATGCTTCGGCAAGCTCCTGCTCAGCGGCCTCGCGATCGCGCTGAATGCTCTTCACAGCGGCCTCCATCAATGCAGCCGGATGGCGCGACGGAAAGTTGCCCGATGTATTCGGCGTGCCGGTATCGACGACGCGCGGGTCGCCGCGCAGGTCGTCACCAACGCCTTCGACATATCGGAACGGGATGTAATAGCGGCCGATGACAATCGGAGAATGCCCAGCCCAGGAAACGAGCCGGCGATTGACCCGAGCGCGCACGGCGGCAGAAACCGTTGCCCAGACGATCGGGATTCCCCCGGATTGATTGACGATGCGCACTTCCTGCGTTCCGTCGAGAAACGCCGTGAATCCGCTGCCGCCGCGCGGAGCGCGAGGATCTGCGACTTGGACTGCCTCGAAGCGCGATCCTTCGATGACATTCGGCAGCTCGAGCAAGGGCGGATCGTCCGCGCGTCCGGTCCGCTCGATGTCAGTGGGCGTGCCTTCCACTGCAGTGCAGTCAGGAACCTGGTCGAGAATGAAGCGTGCGGCCTCACGTGCCGAGGCCGGCCAGCTCCGTCGTTCTCTGCCGTTGCTCGATTGCGGTGTCACTCCAGCCCGATGTCCCACGCCTGCTCCAGATCCTTCTTCGAGTACGCCCGGAATGCGGTGAGCGTCTGGGTGCTGCGAAGACCCGGAACCGTCGTGATGTGCTCCGTCACAACGGTTGCGACTCCCTCGTAGTCAGTCACCTCCACGATCGCCACGAGATCCCACTCTCCCGACACGGAGTACACCTGTGAAACACCCTCGATTCCCGCGAGCTTCGTCGCGCATTGAGGAATCGATCCCGGCTCGGCTTTGATGAGGACGATGGCGGTGATCATCGGATTGTCGGAAGAGGTCGGCAGGTGGCGCTGCGCCGCGGGGCGATGCCGCCTGGATTCAGCTATGTTTCGTTTCGGCGGTCACTGCCGCATTCACACGGATAATAACAGTATCGGCGCGGCGAAAGCTGCGCTATGTCGCATCCAGGAGCCCGCACGGTGGAACCGGAAGGAACAGAGGAGCGCGGCTCGGGTCGCAGCCAGAACGTCGTCCATACGCTGCCCCGATCCATGGCGTCGGTGCCGCACTTTCTGACTGGTCCTCTCGAGAGGATCGACCCAGCCAGCGGCGGTACCCAGGTGCTGGTGATCACCCTCGATCCCGAGACCGCCGTTGCGATGGCGGAAGCTGTGCTTCGCATGACCGGCCCGGCTGGCATCGAGCTTCTACCGATCACCAGCGCCCGACGAACGAGCCGGCTCATGAGCGGCCGGCCTGTCCTGGCCGCGGCTGGATCGCCCAGGGACATCCAGGAGCTGCTTCGTGGAAGCCATCTCAAGCTCGAGTCGGTTTCCGCGGTGGTTCTCGCCTGGGCGGACGAGATTCTGGCGGGTGAACCGGAAGACATCGAGGCGCTCGAGGCGGTCATGAACGAGCTGCCGAAGGATGCGGCGCGAATCGTCGTCACGAGCAGAAACGAAGGCCGCGTCAACGCGTTCGCCGAGCGATATCTCAGGCGCGCGCGGCGCGACCTGCCCGAGGACGTCGAGAACGGATCCGCTCCGGTGGCGCTCCAGTACGTGACTGTCTCGCCGACATCGAGAGGGACCGCACTCCGCAGGCTGCTCGACGACCTGGATCCGCCGTCCGCGGCAATCATCGTCGATGACGACGAAGCTGAGAAGACGGTCGCACGAACGCTGAGAACGCTTGGATATTCGGCGGGGTCAGCGGCCGTGCGGGTGAGCCGCGGAGAGGTCGAGCCCTCCACTCATGCCGTAATCTTCTTCGATCCGCCGGCTTCTCGTGAACAGCTCGCGGCGGTGGCATTGGCGTCGCCGGTATCAATCGTCGCTCTCACAGATCCGCGTGAGCTTGCGGCGTTG
Organism: Gemmatimonadales bacterium; assembly: GCA_039931395.1. GTDB lineage: Bacteria > Gemmatimonadota > Gemmatimonadetes > Gemmatimonadales > Gemmatimonadaceae > UBA4720. Next base: position 612 of record JBDTRZ010000010.1, on the reverse strand, counting down.
CGCAGGATCGCCGGAGGCGAGGTGAAGCCGTTCACGCTTGCCGCTCCCGGCAACGCTGCACGTGGCCGCGACGCTGCCATGCGCCGTGAGCTGAGCTCCGTGCTCGACTCAGGACTGGCCTCGAGGGAGGTTCTCGCCCTCGAGCCACTGCTCGAGCGGCATGATGGAATCGAGATCGCGGCCGCGGCCCTCCGGCTTCTCGAGAAGGAACGCACGCTTCGAAAGTCAGAGCAGGAACAGTCTCGGGCAAAGCAGGAATCGGCTCAGCGTGCACCGGCCACTCCGGCTTTCGAGCGCCGCCCTGGAGCCGATCGAGGATCGCCCGATTCCCGACCCCGCCCTTCATTCGGTGGGTCAAAGGAGGCGCGGGGCGGCCCGGCGGGGCGCGGCCAGGACCGCGATCGGCCAGCCCGGGACGGAGGCCGCGAAGGAGGCGCCTTTCGACACAGCCGCGGACCACGCGATGGCGGCCGACCGGACTCGCGCGGCCCCGGTTCCCGTCCGCCCCGCGGCGGCTCATCCCGTCCCCCGAGGCGCGATCGGCCATGAGCCAGTCGTTCCACCAGACCGGGGGCTGGATCGAGGTAATCTCCGGGGTGATGTTCAGCGGCA
>JBDTRZ010000009.1:0-55458 GCA_039931395.1 Gemmatimonadales bacterium | reverse complement strand
GCCGAATGATGGACGAAGCAATCCTTCTGTCCGTTCTCGGGGGTGATGAAGCCAAAACCCTTGGCATCGTTGAACCACTTCACAGTTCCTGTGGTACGCATACTGGTACTTCCTCTTGTTTTGATGTTCGTCGGAAGTCCGGTATTGCCGTACCCGCCGACCGTTGTTCTGACTCGCCAAACTGAAAAGAGACCTGGTTTACCCAGGTCCCCTTTTGTGTTCGCTGGCTCGTCGGTGCACACCCATGTGTGCTACAGGAAGGAAGATACCGCATTCCGGCGGGTTTGTCAATGAAGATTAAGGACAGCAAACCACTAGTTTGTCCGCAGTCCGCAATTGGAGCGGACTAACCTGCTGCGCTGGCGCCCGGACAAGGCTCCGAGCCAATGTACGCTCGACCAGGCTGGACCGGAAACAAGATCACCCCTTCGACTCCTCGACGAGCAAAGGAAAAAAAACGAAATGACGCAAGAGAGAGATGGTGCACGGCAGAATTACGGATCCGGAGCGAAATGGGAGCCGATCATCGGATATTCGCGAGCGGTGAGAGCCGGAGCGCACGTTCACGTGTCGGGCACGACTGCAACGGGATCGGATGGGTCGATCGTGGGCGCTGGCGACGTCTACGCGCAGACGGTTCAGACAATCGACAACATCCGCCGCGCGCTCGAGGCGGTCGGCGCGAGGCTCGAGGACGTCGTGCGCACGCGCATCTACGTGACCAGCATGTCGCAGTGGAAGGAGGTTGGGCGCGCGCATGGCGAAGTGTTTGGACAGATCCGGCCCGCGACATCGATGATCGAGGTCAGCGCCCTCATCTCCCCGGAGATGCTCATCGAGATCGAGGCGGACGCGTTCCTTGGTCCGGCAAGTGAGAAGCCCGAGCCTCCGTCGCACTGACCGATGCCATTCCAGTATCACATCGCCGACGTTTTCACGGACACTCCGTTCGGCGGAAACCAGCTCGCCGTGCTGCCCGACGCGCGGGGCCTGACGACAGAGCAGATGATGTCGATCACACGCGAGTTCAACTTCTCCGAGACCGTTTTCGTGCTGCCGCCGGAGAACACCGCACACACGCGTCGCGTGAGGATCTTCACACCGGAGTCTGAGCTTCCCTTCGCGGGACATCCGACGGTCGGATGCGCGCTCGTCCTCGCTGCCACCGGCGAGATCGCGATGACCGGAGAGGAGACTCGAATCGTTCTTGAAGAGGGAGTGGGCCTCGTGCGAGTCCTCATTCGTGCGAAGCATGGCAAGCCCGTGTTCGCTCAGCTCACAGCGGCGAAAATTCCCGAGAGAGGCCCCGGGTCGTACGACGCCAACACCATCGCGCCCGTGTTGTCGCTGTCGCCGGACGACCTCTACGACGACGAACCCTATGCGATCGAGCCATGGTCGGCGGGCGTTCCATATCTCTACGTCCCGGTTCGCACTCTCGAAGCGCTCGGTCGCGCGCGGATCAAGCTCGATCTCTGGGAGAAGGTGCTCCGCGGTACCTGGGCACCGGAGGTATTCCTGTTCGTGGAAGAGGAATTCTCCGCGCACCGCAATGGCGTTCGCGAGGGGAACAGCGTGCTGCGCGCGAGAATGTTCGCCCCGACGCTTGGAATTCCCGAGGATCCCGCGACCGGCTCGGCGGCGGCGTCATTCGGCGGATACATGGCGGCGCGATCATCCCTTACTGAGGGGATGCTGCGCTACAGGATCCACCAAGGTGTCGAGATGGGACGGCCGAGCCGAATGGAAGTGGAAGTGGATCTTTCTGCGGGCCGCGTTGCCGCCGTCAGAGTCGGTGGCGCATCGGTCCTCGTTGCGTCAGGCGAGCTGCAGGTCCCATGACAAAAAAGGGACAAGCTCACAGGAGTCACTGTGACTCCTGCGAGCTTTTCCTGGTTTTTGATGCACTACGCTAAAGCTCGTACCTCGCCTTCACATAGACAAAGCGGCCGTTGAAACCGAACGTCGTGACAGTGTTGCTGTACGGGAAGATGCCGCTGTTGCTGTTGCCGCGAATCTGCTTGTCCGGATAGACATCGAACAGATTGTTCGCGCCGACGGTCAGCCGAAGCTGCCGAAGAACCGAATACGATGCGTTCAGGTCGGTGATCCACTTCGCGCCAAATGTCTGGTCGAGGGTATCTGTCAGGAAGCTGCCACGGAATCCGACCTCGCCGAACCTCTGGACATGCAGGTTGGCCGCAATGCGCCGCAGCGTGTGATCGAGAGTTGCGCTGATCGTCTCGTGTGGCTGGCCGATCTCGATTCTCCCCCGTTCGACTCGGTCGAAGAGGATCGAATTCTGCGCCTTGAGCGCCGCTGCCGTACTGTCTACGTGAGTCACACGGGTCTTAGTGTGGTTGTATCCGCCCGTGAACCGGCTCACTCCAGCGTTGCCGAAATCCACCGCGTAGCGTCCCACGAGATCGATTCCCGCGGTGTGTGTGTCGATGGCGTTCGTGAAGAACCGCGCGCTGCCGACGCCGGGGAAACCCTGAGACGCCAGGAAGTTTGTCATCGCTGCGCCGGTGAAGTTACCGGAGAAGACGATGCGGTCCTTGATCGTGATGTTGTAGTAGTCAGCCGTGAACGTCAGGTTCTGAAGCGGAGCGAGCGCGAGACCGATGCTGGCGTTGACCGACTTTTCTGCCTTGAGCGGCTCTGCGCCAAGGGCCTTTGCTGGCCCGCTCTCGACCGGAAGCGTGCGCACTTCAACCGGAACGAGTCCGGCACCGAGGTTCAGGAAGTTGGTCGCCGTCGACGAGTAGAATTCCTGGCTCAATGACGGAGCGCGGAACCCCGTGCTGATCGCACCGCGAAGCGCGTAGCCAGGTATGAATTCGTACCGCATGGTCGCCTTGCCGGTCGTCGTGCCGCCGAAATCGCTGTAGTGCTCGGTGCGACCGGCCACTCCGACGAGAAGATCCCTGAGAAGATGCGTCTCGAGGTCGACGTAGCCGGCGAAGTTCGTGCGGCTGTGGTCGCTCGCGTCTCCCGGCTGGAACCCCGGGAATACCTGCGCACCCGGCGCCGGCTGCGCACCCGCCTTGGGACCGTCGAGAATCTTCACGCCCCCATCTATGTAAGAGCCCGGCTCTCCTTCTTCGATTCCATACATGTCACGCCGCGCTTCGGCGCCGATGGCGACGTTGAGCGGGCTGAAGAAGGCGGCCATCGAGAACGCGCGCACGAGATCGAGGTTGGCCGTCGCCTGTGCGAACTTGAGCTTGCCCGCATAGAACTCGGTCGGGCTCGACCCTCCCATCGTTGCATTGTTCGTGTTGGTGATGTCGAACTCGAAACTGTTTCGACCGTACACTCCGCTCAGATCGTACCGCCAGCGGCTGATCTCGCCGCGCACGCCGAGAGTCCCGGCGTAGTCGTCGATCGTGCTGTTGATGAGCGGGAGGAACCCGTCGGGGAAAATCGCACGCACGGTATTGTCGCCGTTAGGCAGACGCCAGTTGCCGGCGCCCTGACCGTTGCGCCGCCCGCCGATTGCGTAGGCGTATATCTGCGCGCCGCTGGACATCGTCGGCAGCGCGGCATTGAGAACCAGGCCGAGATCGTTCACGTGCGCGTCGCCCTGGCGGAAATGGATCTGGTTGGTGTAGTTCGGGTCCGTGTTCTTCGGATTTCCGGCGAAATACTGCGTGCGCGGGTCCCCAAGCGAGCGGTTCGTAGAGCCGCGGTTGTTGTATTGCCCCGTTGCATGGAAGAAACCGCCACCGGTGAGGTTCATGCCGGTGCTCGCATCGATCGAGGTGACGTCGCCGTCGGTGAGGTGCTTGTCTTCAGGATATCCCTCGAGCTTCGTGTAGTTCGAGCCGACCTGAACGCCCAGGTCGGTCACGGGATCGGATTTGAGGATGATGTTTATGACGCCAGCGATCGCGTCAGAGCCGTACTGAGCCGCCGCTCCGTCGCGAAGAATCTCGATGCGCTCGATGGAAGCGGCCGGAATCGCATTCAGATCGACGCCGGTCGAGCCGCGGCCGATCGTTCCATTCACATTGACGAGTGCGCTCGTGTGCCGCCGCTTTCCGTTCACAAGCACTAGAACCTGATCGGGTCCAAGCCCGCGAAGCATTGACGGCCTGACGTGATCGGTTCCGTCGGAGATCGTCGGTCGCGGGAAATTGAACGACGGGGCGAGCAGCTGAAGTATCTGGCTCGTCTCCGTCGCGCCGGTCTGCTTGATCTCTACGCTCGTCAGCACGTCCACCGGAACCGGCGCATTGAGAATGGTGCGGTCGCTGGTGCGCGTTCCGATGACGACGTTCGCGTCGAGGGTCTGCGTGCCTTTCACAAGCCGGTAGTCGCGGCTTGCGCCGCCAGCTCCGACGATGACAGTGTCGCGAACCGGCGTATAGCCGATCGCCGCCACGCGAATGATCTGTGTGCCGACACTGACCGGAAGGCGGTACGTTCCGTCGGCGCGCACGATCGCGCCCTGCGCGCCGCTCCCGACGGAGACCCGGGCGCCGGCCAGAGGCTGGCCGGATTCCGCGTCGCTGACCTTGCCGCTGATCGACTGCGCGCCTGCGGCGCCGGTGAGCAGCACGATTGCTGCCGAAGCGGCGAGAAACCGCCGGAGGACTCCAGGACCTGATTCAACTGACCACTCTTTCGAGTCGTATCGCTGTTGCATGAAACTTTCTCCTGATGGATGGAAGGGCCCGACGAGGTGCTGATTCAATGTTGGGAGTGGCGCCGAATGCCGCAATAGAGAAACGAGAGTCCTGATCCCGGCGTCAGTTACTGCTCAAAACGAAATCGGCCCGGGAGGGTCTTCCTCCGGGCCGACTCACTGCGCGCGATCCAGAGCTCTACTGCACGAAATTGTAGAGTCCGTACAGGCCGACGATCGCGCCGCCGATGGCAAGCAGCACTCCCGCTGTTCCGCCGATCACGGCGCCGATAATGAGGGCTGCACCGCCGACAACCATGAGCGCGACGTTCCGGCCCGCACCCAGACGGGCTTCAGCAGCTGGTGCCGTCGTCGAGCTCGCAGGCGCTGTGCGCTTGATGCCGACGGTGCTCGAGGAGACCGTTGGGCCGGCTGCGGAGCTGCGCGAGTGAGACGCAGCGGGCGTCTGCGCGACCGCGAAAGCCGCGGGCGAAGTGACGGCGAGCGCCGCTCCTGCGACGAATGAAATGACTTTGCGATTCAAGTTCCTCTCCTGTGTGACTCGGTTACCCGAGGGAAAAATAAAGCTGGAGCGATGCTGTGCACAGGTCGCCTTTCGTGGCATCCCCCGCGCATCTATCTTGACCACCCGAATGGTCCCGCCGCAGCAGCTTCGTTGACACGCAAATCCCGACCCACGTCGCGCGCACGGCCTCAAGAGAGGAGCGTCACAGCGCCATCAGGCTTGGAATCAGCCATCGCAAGCCCATGGTCCGCGCCGCTGGCGCTGACGCTCGTTCACGTCATTCTTGCGGCGCTCGCGTTTCATGAGGCGCCTTTCAACGGGGGAGACGATGCCGCCTACATCTCGCTCGCACGCTCGCTCATGGAGCGGCACGATTACACCAACATCTGGGATCCCGCGCTTCCTCCTCACACTCAGTATCCGCCGATCTTCCCGATCATCGTAGCGAGCGGACTTCTCGCCGGCTTGAGCGTAGACGTCGGACTGAAGCTGATGATGCTCGCGCTGTCGAGCGCGGCTGTCTTCGCGAGCTGTGTCTGGCTGCGCAGGGTGACTTCACCCGGCATCGCCTTCTGCGCCGGATTCTTCATCGCCATTTCTCCCGAGATCATCACGCTCGGACGAGAGGTGCTCTCCGACGCACCGTTCTGGCTGTTCTCCACTCTTGCACTTCTTGCCTGGTATCGCGCCGACCGGGACGCCGCGGAAGCGCCGGACAGACGGATGCCCGTGCGCTGGGTTGTATTCGGCACGACAGCACTCATCGCGGCTTACTTCACCCGGTCGGCCGGAGTGCCGCTTCTCGTGGCGACCATCGTCTGGCTTGCGTTGAGACGCCAGCCGCGGGCGATGGCTGTAGTCGTCGGCTGCTCGCTTCCGCTCATTCTCGCGTGGTGGCTGCGCGGTCACTCGCATGGAGCGGATGGATATCTCGCCCCGTTCCTGTCTGTGGATCCATACAATCCGTCGCGCGGAACGGTCGAAGCGCACGATCTCGGTGCCAGACTGTGGAAGAACATTACGCGATACGCATCGCGCCAGATTCCGCGTCTCGTGTTCGGAGGCCCGAGGTCGGATGTGGTGCTGGGCACGACAATCTGCGTCGCGATGCTCTTCGGGTGGGTGCGGCGTCTGCGACGTCCCGGCCTCGCGGAGATATGGCTCCCCCTTTACCTCGGGGTCGTTGTACTTTGGCCGGTCACGTGGGGAGGTCCCCGCTTTCTGCTTCCCATCGTGCCGCTCATTGCGCTCTATGTGGGAGACGCCGCAGGTGAGATCGCGAAGCGGACACGATACCCCGCGGTAGTGGCGGCGGTGCTGCTCCTGGCCGGAGCATGGACTGTTAGACCGGCGCTCACCACCACGATCGCGCTTGCAACAGCGTGCCGGGAGCAATACGCGGAAGGAGGCGAGTTCCCGTGCACCGAGTCGATTTTTCGCGACTTCTACATCGCTGCACAGTTGACACGCGGGCATCTGCCTGAGGGCTCGGTCGTGATCTCGCGAAAGCCGACATTATTCTTTCTGTATTCAGGGTATCGCAGTCAGATTTACCCGCTGTTCGCCAGACCTGACTCGCTGTTCAATCTCGCCGACAGGATTGGAGCGAAATACGTGGTAGTCGATCAGATATCGGATCTCGCCCCGCGGTACCTTCATCCCATTCTGCTGGCACGGCGCGACGACTTCTGCGTGATGCCCGAGATGTCGCGACCGGATGCGGTGCTGCTGCGGATCGAGATCGACGGACCGCCTCGAGCTCCGGGATCACCGCCGAATGCGTTTCGTCGTTGCGATGCCGCGCCCGTTTCGGCGCTGAAATGAGCTCGCCCGCCAGCTACGTGACGGTGGCGTCGAATGCCCCCGTGAGGATTTTGCCGCCGCGCTTGACCTGAACCCAGATTCGATAGTTCCCGGGTTTCGGGAAAGCATAGGGGAAAGTCACGACGCTCGATGTCACCGATCTGTGCTGCATCGCCGCAGTCTCCGCTGCTGTGACACGCTTGCCGAGTGTTCCGCGGATTGAGTCGCCGGGCTGCCTCATCGCGAATGCCATCTGCGACGCCATCGAGATCGTGCCCATCGGGTGAAGGTGCACGAACACCGACCCGTCGCTTCGCTGCACGGCCGCGTGTCCGGCCATTCCCATGTAGGGCTCCGGAACTGCGGCACTGCCATCTGCGTTGCGGAGCTGGAATCGAAGAGAGGCAGGCCGTCCGGCGACAGGCGGGCTTTGCCCTCGCTCCCAGTCCATGAGAGAACCGTCGGACAAGGTGACGCGGGTGGCGCCGCCAGCCACCGCCCTGGTGAGCCACGAATCGTCAGGATCGCCCATCGCGGTGGGCAACCCCGCCGAGGGCGGCACACCGAGAGATGTCACCATGGTGTGAGTGAAGCCGCTCTCGTGAACGATGTCGGCGAAAACCCTGTACTTCCCCGCCGGCAGTGGCGGAAACACGGATGCGAACGAGACGGAATCCGCGGTGGACGGGTGCAGGTGTGCGAAGGCCGACATGTCGTCCCGGATCACGAACACGTGCATGAGCTTTCCGTGATCCTCCACGAGAGGCGTCCATGTGTTGGCGCCCTTCATTCGCAGCCAGGCGGTATCGCTCCGATGTATCCAGCTCGAATCCGCAATCGACACTCGCAAGATGCGATTCGGAGCGTCAGCAGAGAGCGCAGCGGTTGCGGCGAGCGGTTTGTACATGCCGCGCTCGTAGTCTGCGTCCTCCGAATTCCACCAGCGCCAGCCGCCGACGATGAGAACGGCAAGCACGAGCGTCGTCAGTGCCATCGCCTTGCGGGCTCTTCTCCGCGTCTCGTCGGTAGGCGCAGCACCGGGCGGGAGTGAGCCTTCGCGCACTGCGGCTCCGATTATTGTCACCAGACCGACGAGCAGAAAGAGTCCCATGAGGGCAAGCCCGATTCCCATCGGAGCGTCGAGACGGAGCCGCGAATACGCGACGACGACCACCGGGACGACGGCTTTTCCAGTGCCCTTCGGACCAACGACATTGACCGTAACGCTGTTGGAGCCGCCGCTCATGATCCAGAGCTGGCCGGCAAAGAGGCCGGGATCGCCGACAACCGGCTCGGTCGGCTCAGGCGGAGGCGCTCCGCCTGTCGCGTCGAACTTGTTTGCCTGAATCGTCACGGCGTCGGCTTTGTCGCCGATCACGCGTACTTGCACCTTCGCGATTCCCGGCACGACACCGGCGGTCTCGATCTGCACGGTCACGTGATAGGGGCCCGCATTCCCTTCGAACCACGTATCGGGGCTGCCGACGTGAGCCGACAGGACGATCCATGCAAACGCGACACCGAAAGTCCGCACGAAAGTGCGAATCATCGCCGAACCCTCGACATCCCCTTGCCCCAGGCAAGACCGAGGCGCGATGACACCACGGCGGTGACCATCGCGATGCCAAGACCCCTCACGAATGGCGCGGTGCTCCATTCGTTGTTCGGACCGTCGAGACTCCAGTACTGATAGCGCCACGGCCCGAGCCGGGAGCTGTAGTCCCACTGGTCGGCACCGAAGAAGAAATTGCGCGTAGCTGGCGTGAGCATGAACTCCGCCCAGAACCAGTGCACTGCGAGCATCACCAGCACGAAGGTGATTCCAAGCAGAACGGACAGCGTCCAGTCGCGATCACTCCCCACGCGCTTGAGCAGAATGTCAATCGCTAACGCGGGCGCAAAAAGCAGCAAGGGGAAAGCCGGCGGCACCATGTGAGTCACCGGATTGTAGATCGGCGCCAGCTTGGGTGTGGCCGGAACGAGCTGCAGAATCCAGATGGCGGTCATCGTGATCAACATATAAAGGATCGCGATGCGCGTGGCCGGCCAGGAGAGACGTGACGCACAGGCGAACGCCACCATGAATACCGGCAGCATCAACCCTGTAACGCGATAGAACGTGGACGAGTGCATCTCGTTGGCGAACGATGCGTCCTCGGTGATCATCACGGCGATCATCACGATGATCACTGCAGCGGAAATGGTGAAGATGATCCCGAGCCGGCGCCTGTCTGATTCACTCTCCGCGCGATTCTGCGCGCCCAGCGCCATGAGCATCGCGCCGAGCTGAATTGCGACCATTCCCGAAGCGAGAATGATGTGCGGCGGACTGATGATCTTCACGTCGAGCCCGTACGCGTTGTGCCACCAGTTGTCGAAGGGCGCGGAGGTGATCATCATGATCGTCCCCCAGATGCACACCCATGCGCCGAGCGGGGCCTGGAACAGCTTCCAGAAGCGCACGGACCTGGCGCGGTCGGCTCCGCTTCCCGCGAAAGTGGTTTTGAGCGCGACGAACCCGCAGCTCAGCCCCGCTATGATGGCGCCGGCCTGCTCGAGCAGATGCGGAGGTGCCCAGAACGTGTCCCGGCCGATCGTCCGGTGCCACGAGATGTCCCAGATCAGCCCGATGACGATCGACGCGGATGCGACAAGCACCGCGTAGATCGGCCACTCTTCGGCGCGCGCGCCCGTTCGCTCGCGTGTCGTGGAAGCGACCGCATCCGCTGATCCGGATGCGGCCGGTATCGAAACCGCCATGGCTATCTCCGGTTTATCGAGACCGGCTCAACCTCTCCGCTTCCGCTCCGGAACGCTGATTCTTCCCTTCACCGTGGCATAGCGGATGGTGCCGCTCCCGTCGTTGTCAACCACAAAATCCCCAGCGACGCGGTCGACGTCAATGTTGCCGGAGCCGTCGTTCTCGACGCGCATCGTTCCGCCGACGGAAGAGACGTCGATGTCACCCGAGCCGTCCTCGCCCACCGTGAAATCACCAGTGACGTTCCTCGCGCTGATGTTGCCCGAGCCGTCGTCGACCTTCACGCTGCCCTCGACTCCCTCGATGGTGATGTTGCCCGAGCCGTCGGTGATGCGGACGTTGCCACGCCCGCCGCGCACGAAGATGTTGCCCGACCCATCATCGAATGAAAGGGCTCCGGTGTTGTTGAACTCCGCTTCTCCACTTCCGTCTGCAACATCGAGCGGCAGCGAGTTCGGAACCTCGATGATGAGCTCGAGCTCCTGCTGTCCGTAGTCGCCTCTGAAAAGCTCTCGCAGGCCGACGTTATTGTGGTCCGGCATCACTGCCTTGATGAAGACGACATCTCCCCGCCGCTCGGCGATGAGCTTGATCTCTTCGAGCACGTTGCGGCGTGACGCGCGCGCGGTGCCGCGGACTCTTACCTGAGAGATGCCGGACCTGCCTTCGACGCGGAGGCCACCTGCAGATGCCTCGATCCTTACGGATCGCGCGCCTCGGGCGTCCACATCCGCATTGCGAGGCGACGTGTACACCTCGTACGCCGAGGCGCGGACCGGAATGAACACGGCCGCCACGACGAAAAGCCCTGTGACTGCGATGAGTCTTCCTGGCTGTGTTGTGTTCATCGAGCCTCCGTTATCTGGCGAGCCACCAGGTCGCCTTGATTGTGAAAACATTCTCCGGCTTCTGGCGGAAGAGCGCGCCGTAGTCGCGCCCGAAGCGGAAATCATCCAGCGGCGCATCGCCGCTGCGCTGCTGCTGCCACACAAAGAAAAGTGTCGAGCCCGGGCGGTACTCCCAACGAACGACCGCGTTGCCTCGCAGTGATCGGAAGTTGAAGTCAGGATCGCCCAGAGTAATGGTGTTCGCCGTGGCGGGATTGGCATCGGGATCAATGATGAAAACGCCCTCGGACTCCGCTACTGTCCCCTGATCCCGGCCGTAGACTCCATAGTCGAAGGCGCCGCCTCGGCGCAGCTCCTTGAAGTCCTTGTATCCGCCCGACGCGACGAACGGCTGCGCGTACAGCTGGAGAGACAGCGTCGGAGTGAACGTCCAGTCCGCGCGCGTCACGAGCGCAAGCGAAGTCTGGTCGAGTGTCGCGAAGACATAGCGCCTGCCGAAAGTCCCGGTGGCAGAGGCGTCTGTCGATGCCGCCACGAACTGGGAGAGCGAATGCTGCCGGCTGAACTCGGGCAAGAACGTGAGACGGATTCCCGGCGCGGGTTGAACGGCCAGCTCACCGAACACTCCAAGTTGAGTCTGATCCTCTACGTCGGCGCCATATGCGACGCCTCCGCCGACCGTGACGCGCTTGCGGCGATCGCTGTTGTAGTCGATCTCCGTCGAGTACCCACGTGGATTGCGTCCGAGCGGACCGCCGCGCGTGAGCCGGTCGTCGTATGTCGGCGCCAGAAAATCAAAGCGCACGAAGACGTGGGAGAAATTGGGCATTGTCGCCTGAAAGAACGAGGCGTATGCGTTGTAGACGAAGTCACCGTCGTAGTTCCAGGTCTGGTTCGTGAAAGCCGCGACGAGCCAGTCACGGAACACCTTGCCCGGCTTGTTCTCCATGTAATGAATGTCGGTCGAGAGCGCGCGGCGGTCCGCGGTCCGCATGAACCCCAGGTCGTTGGACTCGAATCCCGGAGACGTTGCCTGGAGCGCGAGGTTGCCACCCCAGTGCAGGCCGGATCCCTTGATGACCGCGATCTGTGCTGCATAGCCCGACATCGAGTTCTGCGAAGGGTCGTATTCGAGATTCTTCGAGTCAGGACGCTGAAGGTAGTGCGCGCTCGAGCGTTGCGTCGCGGCTATGACTTCTTCGACGCCGGAGACTCTACTCCCCGCGATCGAGGCGTCGAGAAGCCATGAGCGATTCGCCCATGAGTGATTCAGATCCAGACCGCCGACGTACGCGTTGGCGCGCAGCAGCGACTTGAGCTCCGGTTCCCCAAGGTCGCGATTGACAGCTGTCAGAAGCGTTCCGATCGCAGTCTGTGCCTGGTTGATCTCGCGTGTCACGCGTCCGACGAAATAGTTGGTCAGCGGCTCGACTTCGATCTCCTGGCGCTGTGCCACATCGTCGATGTAGTACTGCGCCTTCTCGCTGGTCGTGACGCCGTCGAGCAGGCCAATCGTCCACCCGCCGCGCGTCTTGCCAGTTACCTTGGCGGCAGTCGCGATCGTGCTGGCCTGAGGTGCGTCGACATAGCTGACACCAGGCCCGCCGAGCGAGCGCTGCGGCTGACGGCCGATTCTTCTGGAGAAGAACATCGTCGGAGAGCCGAAGCTGTTGAACGTGCGGAACTGGCCGAAATTGAAGAGCGACCTTTCGGCGACGAAGAACGGCCTCTTCTCCGGAAAGAAGGTCTCGAACGCGCTGAGGTTCACGACGGCGGGATCGACCTCGACCTGGCCGAAGTCCGGATTCACCGTCGCGTTGAGCGTGAGATTGCTCGCGAGACGGTACTTGAGATCGAGTCCCGCCGAGCCGCGGTATTCGCTTCTGTCGCGAAACGGATTGCCAGGCGCGACATCGAGATACTCGGCGCGCGTGCTCACGTACGGAGTGAGCTCAACGCGTCCCGGCGCCGGGAGAATTCCGAGTCCAGTCAGGTGACCGAACCGCGCAACGCCGCCCGACTCACTCTTCGGAGTGAAAGCGAAGAAATCCTGTTCCTGCTTGTTCCAGCTGTAGCGCTCGAACTGAACGCCCCACACTCCATCGGAGTTGCGATTGTATGCAAGCTGCGAGAGAGGAATGCGGATCTCGGTCGTCCATCCTGCCGAGTCGGTATGCACCTTTGCCTCCCAGACCGCATCCCACGACAGATCGAGCTGTCCGTTCGCGCTGATCTGGGCATCGCGCACTGCGCCTGCGGCGGTGACGCGGAAATAGTAACCGGAGATGTGGTCGTGCCGTGAATCGAACGATACGGCAAAGACATCTCCGTCCACGGACTCATCGCGCCGGGAAAGGCGCGGGCGGATGTTGCCGGGCTTGTCGGTGAGCCGCGCACCGACGTAAATCGCGTCGCCGCCGATGAGGACCCGGACTTCGGTCTTCTCGCTGGCGGGTTTTCCTTCCTGCGGATCACGCTGAGTGAATACGTCGACTGGAGTTGCTGACGCCCACGCGGCTTCGTTGAGGCGGCCGTCGACGTCGATGCTGCCGGTGAGAGCTGCGGCGCGAATCGTTGGGGCGCCTTCGTGGCGATAAGTGGATACGGGCGTGACTGTTGGCTGCTGCGCCGCGAGAGGAACGGCGGCGAAGAATGCAAGAACAATCCTTGAGCGGTTCACGAATCTGGGCGCCAGACGTTGGGGGGACAGGAGGTATGCGGCCCGTGAGAATTCATCGAAGCCGGTGATTGGATGCCTATTCAGGCCATACGGTTTGAAGTCGAGCCGGTTTCACCGGCCGAGCCCGTCTAGTTCCTGACGGCCAATACCTTCTGTATCGCGGCGTCAAGGTCCTGTTTGCCGCCCAGACCCGTGTATGCGACGTTGCCCTTCGCGTCGATGAGGACGACGTACGAGGTCGCCGGCACGTCGTACGCCTCCGTTGCCTTGCCATCGGCGTCGAACAACGTCTCGTGGGCGTAGTGGTGCTTCGCAGTGTAGGCCTTTACGCGCTCGAGCGACTGGTTCACTGAAACAGCAACACCTACGAACCTGACCTTCGCCCGGTACTTCTTCTGAAGCGCGAGCAGTGACGGCTCGAGCTCCTTGCACCTGGGACACCAGAACGCCCAGAACTCGAGGAGAACGGGCGTCTTCCCGATGTACGAGGCAAGGTCGGCAGGCTTGCCGTCGAGTGTCCTGACCTTCGCCGCTGGAGCGCGCGTGCCAACGTCGATGCCCGACTCCTGCGACGATGCCAGGAACGGAGTGACAATGGATAAGACGATGCCGGCGACCAGCAGGACGGAGAAGCGCTTCATCAAGATCAAAATAGCAGCTGGCCCATCTTTACGAGGTAGTACTCCGCTACGCCGAGCATCACGAGCGCGAATGCCCGCTTCACCCACACCATCCATTCTCCCGCGCGTGGCAGTCGCGTCGCAGCTCCGCTGAAAAGTCCTACCGCCACGAGGAGCGCGCACATCCCGAACGAGAAGCTCAGCAGGTAGACGAAGCCGAGGAATGCGCGCTGAGTCGTCGTCACCCACGTGAGAACCGCTGCCATCACCGGAGCGGAGCATGGCGCGGCGACAAGGCCGGAGACGGCGCCCATCACGAGCGCGCCTGAAACCTTCCCTGCCGTTCCCGCTGTCGAAGCTCGCGTGACAAGACTCGAAGGAAGCCGAAGCGGAATCACATCGAGCATCGAGAGGGACGCGAGGACGAGAAGATTTGCCATCGCGAAGTACAGCCACGGATTCGTGCTCACGGTACCGAAGATCGTTCCCGTCATTCCGGCGAGAACTCCGAGCGACGCGTAGACTGTTGCGAGGCCGGCGACGTATGCAAGCGTGAGAGCGACGGTGCGGCTGCGAGGCGGGCGTGTCTCACCGACCGACTGGCCGCCGACGATTGCAGCGGTGATCGGGATCATCGGATAGATGCACGGTGTCAGACTGGTCAGCACGCCGGCGATGAAGAGAAGTCCCACCGCGAGCACCGGACTCGAGGACAGCTGGGCCGAGATTCCCGTGAAATCCATGGGAGAAAGGTAGCGCGGGCCATTCTGCCGGGGTTGTAGATTTGTTGGGCTATGCCCCGGCCTTTTCTGCCGGCGGCGAGAACTTCTTCGAACATTCAATGACTGCAGCGAACGCGAGATCGACAGCAGCAAGAACGAGCGCCGCATCCAGGGTGCGCCCTGACTCTGGCGCGGGATACCAGCCCTCGTACAAGGCGGCGGCGATCGCGTCGCTCGCGGTGTTCCTCCTCTACTTCTTCACGATCGCGCCCTCCGCCTGGATGTGGGATACGGGCGAGTACATGGCGGCGACGAAGGTGCTGGGGCTGCCGCACCCGCCGGGCAATCCGTTCTTCATGTTGATCGGGCACGTTTTCGGCCAGATGCCCCTGCCCGGAAACTACGCGCAGCACATCAACACCATGGCTGCGCTCGCCAGTGCACTCTCCGCCGGATTCTGGTTCCTGATAACCGAGCGGATCCTGTCGGGATGGCTTCCGAAAAGCTGGCAGCGTCTCACCGGAGCGGCTCTGGCAACTCTGATGGGCGCGACCGCGTTCACGGTCTGGAACCAGAGCGTGGTGAACGAGAAGGTGTACACGATCTCGCTCTTTTTCTTCACCGCGGTGTCGTGGCTCATGATCTCGTGGACCGATGACCCCGAGGGCCCGAAAGCGGATCGCAAACTGATTCTCGTCGCGTACCTCCTCGGCCTTGGCTACGCGAATCACCCTGCGGGATTCCTTGCGATGCCGGCAGTCGTGCTGGCGGTGCTCGCGCGCCGCTGGCAGACCTTCCTCAACTGGCGACTGCTGGTGAAGGGGTTGCTCGTGCTTTGCCTCGGGCTCACGCCGTTCATCTACGAGCCGATCCGCTCGGCGTATTTCCCTCCGATCAACGAAGGTGAGACCACGGCGTGTCTCGAGAAGATCGAGGCCAGCTGCACCTTCAGTGAGCTCACCAAGAAGCGGCTGGTGGACAACATCAATCGCGAGCAGTACGGCAAGAAACTCGAGCGTGGAGCGCCCTTCACAGCACAGGTGGGAATGTGGTGGCTCTACTTCAAGTGGCAGTGGCTGCGCGACGCGTACAACGAGAGCCCGGCGCTGCAGGCCATTCTTGCTGTGCTCTTCCTCTCGCTCGGCCTCCTCGGCGGTTACGTGCACTGGGCTCAGGATCGCCGAACATTCTGGTATTTCGGGCCGCTGATGTTCACGCTGACGCTGGCGCTCATCTACTACATGAACTTCAAGTACGGGTGGTCGCAGGCACCCGATCTCGGCGACAACGTCCAGCGCGAAGTCCGCGACCGGGACTACTTCTACATCTGGAGCTACTCGGCGTGGGGGGTGTGGGCCTCGCTCGGTCTCGTCTACATATGGCAGACAGTCGCGCAGGTGCTCGACCGGTCGGAAGACGACAATCTCGACAAGGCTGGGTACGCATCACGCCGGTCGTGGATACTGGCGACGCCGGTTCTGCTCATCGCGTTCGCGCCCCTCTTCGGAAACCTGAAGGCTGCGTCACATCGCGGCGACACTTTTGCCGCGGACTGGGGCGCCGACATGCTGAACTCGGTCGAGCCCTACGGCATTCTCATAACGAACGGCGACAACGACACCTTCCCTTTGTGGTACGCGCAGGAGGTCGAGGGAGTCAGGCAGGACGTGCTGGTGCTCGTGACTTCGTATCTCAACACCGACTGGTTCGTGCGGCAGATCATACGACGGCCGGTGCGCGAGTACGACGCAGCGAAGGGACCGGCGATCTACCGCGGGAAAGTCTGGCCGAAACCGAAGGGTCCACCTCTCAAGTGGACATACGCGGAAGCGGATGCGCAGCCTGATTTCATGGAGATCCGCGAGCAGCAGATTTTCAGGCAGCGCGATCTCGTTGCTACGATTCAGCCGGGGTATCTCACCCGCGACCAGATCGTGACGCTGAGCCTGATCAAGGACGCTTATCCCGAGCGTTCGGTGTACTTCTCGACGGGCGGGTACGGACGCGCGCTCGGGCTGGAACCCTACTCGCTCAGACAGGGGCTGGTCGAGAAGCTGGTGGAGAGGCCTCTGGTCGCGGGCAAGGACACGATCAAGGTCGGCAATTCCTTCCTGGATGTTCCAACTTCCTACAAGCTCTGGACGCAGGTGTACAAGGGACCGAAGGAGCTTATCGACGAGGGGAACTGGTTCGATCGCCCGTCTTTCGGCATTCCATACACTTACACGGTGACAGGATATCTGATTGCCGATGCGCTGAAGGTTCAGAGCCGGACGGCCGAGGCGGCGTCGATCATGGGCGAGGTGATCAAGGTGGCCCAGGCGGCGAGGCTAACGGACGTTCTCGCCAGCCTGGGTGCAGATCGCTAGCGGCTGAGGATTTCCTCGAAGAGGGAGATCGCTCGCGGATCGGCTGACTGGCCGAGCCAGAAGAGAGCGGTCTTCCTCACTTCAGGGTAGCGGTTGTTTCGCGCGACCTGGATCAGCGCGGGAACCGCCTCGCCATTTCTTCGTTGGGAGAGAGCGAAGACCGCCTGCTTCTTCACTTCCTCGTCGTCGGTTTCTTTGCCAGGGTTGCGATCGGGAGCTATCACGTCTCCCGCCGCCTGGCCGAGCCAGAAGATTGCCTGCTTTCTCGTCTCTCGGGGACGATCCTCGTTGCGCGCAATGCGGAAGAGCTGCGGCCAGATCCTGACGCTGTCGGCGAGTGTCGCAGGCATGATCGCTTCGCGCCCGACGGCACCGGGATCGGTCGCGGCGAGCAAAACCAGATAGTCCGCCGCTTCCTTCACCGACACTGCACCAAGATCCGTCACTCCGCCAACCGCTGGGCGCCAGCTGCCGCCGACGTAGGTGCGGAGCTTGATGATTCGCCCGCCATCCATGGTCAGCACGAGCCGCACCGGGCCGCGGCTGCAGTCGTCATCGTATTCGACGTCCGATGACTGATCGGACGTCCAGTTCATCCGGTGCGATCCCCCGCGCGATATGGAGTTGCCATAACCGCAGATGTCACGCCGCGCGGCGAACGTCATCCGTACCTTGCCGTCCCGCACGGCGGCGACTCGCCTGGCAATCGGCTGGCCTTCCACCGGTGTCGCCTGAGCGCACGCCACCATGACGACTGCAGCGGCAACGGCCGCGCTTCTCGTTGCAATCATCGTCGCAGGCCTCAGCGGTTTATCATGTCCGAGATGAACGCACTCACACGCGCGTCCTTCGACTGTCCGAGCCAGAACATCGCTTTCCTGCGCGCCTCGCGATCAGGATCGTTCCGCGCGACGTCCATCAGCTTGTCGATCGCAGCGCGCTCGCGCCGCTGAGAGAACACGAAGATCATCTGGTCCTTCATCTCGCGGTCGTTCATCCGTGAGTAAAGGCTTACCAGCTTTTCAATCGGCGCTCCGCCCTGGCCCGCCCAGAACAACGCTTTCTTCCGCATTTCCACCGGCTCGCGGGTGTTCGTCACCATGTCGAGCAGCCATTGCTGGCTGTCCGCCGTTTTCTGCTGCGACATCGAGAAGATGATCTTGTCCTTGAGCTCTTCACTTCGAACTTTCGCATACAGGCCGCGCAGGTAGTTCTCCCTGTCATCGCCGTGACGCTGTCCAAGCCAGAAGATCGCCTTGCCGCGCATCTCGTCCGAATTGTTCTCGTTTTCGGCATACGCTCGAAGAATTGGAAAGCCCTTCCCGCTCCGATGCTGCGACAGGCCGAAGATCGCCTTGTCCGCAATGCTTTCTTCGCGGGAAATCTTGAGGATGTCGTCGAGCATGCTGACCGCGCGCGCGTCCTCCTCCTGCGAAAGCCAGAAGATCGCTTGCCCTCGCACCTCGGTTGGACGCGAGCGGTTCTTCGCGAGCGAGTAGAGCGGCTGCGTCGCATCGATGCTGTCCGCGAGCGTGACAGGGAATATCGCTTCTTCGGCTGCCTTGCCTGATTGGGAGTTGGCGATGCCGAGCAGGTAGTCAGTTGCGTCTTTCACCGAGACATTGCCGATGTCGGTCACTCCGGCTGCGGAGCGCCACTGCCCGCCGACGTACGTCCTGATCCGGTTTGGAGCGCCGGCTGCCATCGTGATCACGACGCGAACCGGTCCTTCACTGCATTCCCTGTCGTAGATGACATCTTCTGAACGGCCCGGCGACCATGAGGTGCGGTGGTTCGAATCGCGCCGATAGCCAGTCGTGACACCGTCGTCGTATCCGCAGATGTCTTCGTGCGCTGCGAAAGTCATTCTCACCTTGCCGTCGCGCACCGCCGAAATGCGGCGCGCGATTCCCTGCCCTTCGGTGCGCACGGGCAGGAGGCACGCCATGATTATGAAGGCGCCAGCCATCGCGTACTTCGTGTTCGAGAAGATCATTGCGATTCCCCCCTACCGGTTGATGAGCTCGAGCAGGAACTGCTGAACACGGGGGTCACGCGACTGGCCGAGCCAGAAGATCGCCTTCTTGCGCAGCTCGGGATCCTTGTCGTTCTTCGCGATGTCGAGAAGCTTGTCAACCGCACCCGGACTGTTGTGGCGCTGCGACAGCACGAAGATCACCTGGTCCTTCATGTCCCGGTCGGTGAGCCGCGAGTAGAGCGGAACGATCTCGTCGATGCCGACGCCGCTCTGTCCCGCCCAGAAGAGCGCCTTCTTGCGAATCTCGACGGGCTCCCTGCTGTTCGTCACGATGTCCATCATCCACTTCTCATTCCCCACTCCGCGGCGCTGGGAGAGCGAGAAGATCACCTTGTCCTTCAGCTCCTCGCTGTTGAGGCGACCGAAGAGCTGCCGCAGGTACTGAGTGTTCTCGTCCGATGGACGCTGGCCCAGCCAGAAGATTGCCTGTCCGCGCAGCTCTTCCGGCGCGCCGTCGCGGCCTGCGAACTCGCGGAGAATCGCGCTGCCCCGACCGCTCCTGTGCTGCGACAGGGCAAAGAGCGCCTTGTTCTGAAGGCCTTCGTCCTTCGAGGTGCGGAGGATCTCTTCCAGCATCGTGACTGCGCGCTCATCGGGAACCTGCGACAGCCAGAACACCGCCTGCTCACGAACTTCCTGATCGGGATCGTTGCGCGCGATCCTGAGCAAGACATCCGCGGTCTCGGCGGTGCGTTTCTGCGACAGCAGGAAGACGGCCTTTCTGCGCAGTGTGGCGGAGCAGGCATCACGACGTTCGAGAACCTTGGTGAGGATCGGCACAGCGCGGTCGGCGTCCATCTGAAGGAGCGCGTTCAACGCGGCGACTCGCTCGTCGTCGTCGTCATCGCCGGAGCCGCAGGTGGAGGACGTGGAGGTAGACGTGCGCGTGCTCGTCCTGGTGCTGGTACGTCCGGACCGCTCGGCCGCGCGCTCAGCATCGCGCTCTGCCTTCTCGACCTCGCGCTCCCGCTTTGCAATCTCGCGATCGGCTTTCTCGATGTCCCGCACGGTGGTCGTCACCTCGGCAGCGCAGGCTTCGTCGCCCTGGCGCGCCAGCTCCCCGCAGATGCGAGTTCTGAGCGATGCGGCATCGCCCTTCGCGATGTTCGGATACCGGGACTGCAGCCGCGCGAGAACGACTCGTGCGTTGCGAAGTTTCTCAGTTCCGCCGATGCGGTAGAGCGAGAAGGCCTGGTAGTACATCGCCTCCCCCGCGTACGCCGACGAAGGATACCGCTCGACCAGGCGCCCGAAGAGCTCCGAGGCTCTCGTGTAGTCGCTCCTGCTGAGCGCGGCACGGCCCTCACGATAGAGCGAATCGGCCGGGTCCTGCTGCGCCAGCCACATGACTGCCGACACATCGGCGTTCATCGCTCCCGAGCCAAGGCGGGCGGGAGGTGCATCTCCAACTGATCCCCCGCTGAATGCAGCGGCGACCACCACAAGTGCGATTGCTTTCATCATCTCTCCAGAATTCCTCTCGGCTGGTCCGCGGGAATCGCGGAGCGCAGGCGTGTCATCACATGGCCCTGCTGAATACTTCCTTCGATCAGCTCCCGATCCTGCGCCGCAGCGTTGGGCGAGAGCTGTACTATCTGCGCGAGCACCAGCTCCAGGTCCTGGAGCAGCTTCGCGCGGCGCGGGTCATCACCCGCGGGGGAGTCGAGGAGAAGGCGCGTATTGGACAGAAGTCCACGCGCCCAGGCCCCGAACTGTGCGTCCATTCTCGCGTCACGAGTTCCGACGGAGAACGAGACGAGCAGCGCTTCCGCGTCGGCGAGATGCCGCTGCGTAGCCATCTGGTATGTCGTGCTGACCGGCGAGAGTGCGTTGCTGCCTGTCTGCACGTCGGTCGGATTCACGGCGTATCTCGAGGGTGACAGCGGACGCACTGTGCCCGTCCCGAGGACGCGAGGATCCTTCCGGATCTCATCGCGCGACCGCGGAGTCGTGGGCTGTCCACCGGAACGGGTTGGCGTCTTCTCGACCTCTCGAACGGCCGGCGACGATCCGATCTCATCATTCGGTGCTGTCGGAACCGGAGCGGGTGCCTCGGCGATCGCTCTCACTGCAGCCCGGCGCGCGATCGCGGGAGCAGAGCTGCTCGTCCATCTCCCGATACCAACACCCGTCGCTACCAGCAGCAGGGCAGCAGCGGCCGCGCCCATCCACACGAAGTGGGGAGCGATGCGGCGGCTGCCCGATTGACGCGTGGCGGACCCGATGCGAGGAGCACCACCTGCCGCGACATGAAGTCGTGGACCGGCGCCCGCGCTCTCGCGCGCCGCCTGGATCGCATTCCACATCTCATCCCTGGGGACCTCCGGCGCGCGATTGTAATCGCGTGCTGCCAACCGGATGATCTCGTCGATGCGTTCTTCTTCAGTCATGACAACCACTCCCCTCTGAAATCCGCGAGCGCATCCCGCAGCTTCGCTCTTCCCTGAAAGAGCCGCGTCTTTGACGTTCCGGCTGGAATGCCGAGCGCAGCTCCGATCTCCTCGTGTGTAAACCCTTCGACATCGTGCATCAGGAAAACCGTTCGGTACTTCTCGCTGAGCGAGTCGATCGCCGCCTTGAGGCGGACCTTCAGATCCGGCTCGGCCTCGCGGATGAGCGTCCCGATTGTCGCTGCCGCCTCGATTGGCGCTTCGCGGGTGCGCATTGTCTTCACCTTGCGCAGGCCGTTCAGCGCGATCGACACGCCGATGGTGTGCAGCCACGTCGCGAGCGACGACTCGAACCTGAAGTCGTTGATCCGCTCGAAGGCCCTGATGAAAGTGAGCTGGGTGAAGTCGCGCGCGAGCTCGTCTTCTCCGGCGAGGCGGTACGCCAGTCGGTAGACGCGGTCCACGTGGGATTCGTACAACTCCCGCTGAGCCGCGGGATCGCCGTCAACGACCCGCTCCACCAGTTGTCGTTCGCTCACCCAGCCTCGTGCTTCAGGAACCGCGAGTGCCATCATCGAACCTGTGACACACGATACTTGAGAATGGTTCTGTAATCTCCGGAACAGCGGAAACTTGGAATGCGCATTCACTCGCCCTCGAGACCTATCGGGTTGCCGGACGAATCACCGTTACCCGCTGCCAGTTACCCGCAGGGCAGCGGGCAGGTGGTCAGCTCGTTCAGAACTCGAGATGATTCCAGTTGGCTATGGCGTTGATCGCCATCGCAAAGGACCCCTGCGACTGCCACCTCCACAGCGGCCGAATCCCGAACAGCACAACGTGCCCCTTCCCAAGCGGCGCGTCGACCACGGCGGCACGACCGGCAAGCTCGGTCCCTCCCGCAAGCAGTCCGGAAACCAGAAGCGAGTCGGCCGTCGAATGGTAGCGGAGGATCACCTTCGCCCTCGCCGCCTCCCGC
Source organism: Gemmatimonadales bacterium (assembly GCA_039931395.1). GTDB lineage: Bacteria > Gemmatimonadota > Gemmatimonadetes > Gemmatimonadales > Gemmatimonadaceae > UBA4720. The sequence continues at coordinate 33,092 of JBDTRZ010000009.1, read as the reverse complement.
GCCGCGACGATCGCGGGATCGATTCCGCTCGTCTCGGCAGTTGTGTCGCGGGGCGTGACTGACATCACCGGCGTCTGATTGAAGTAGATGGGAAAGCTGCTGCTTTGGTATCCATATAGTATCGGGCTCGATGTTGCAGCCGGCTGAGCGCGGTAGATGCCGCCTCGCGCGTTGAGAGATGTCGTGGTGTTGATGCTCAAGCTCGTGGTGAAGCCCATATCGATCGGCAGGCGGCTCGAGTTGCCCGTCGTGAGCAGAAGCCCTCCGCGCTCCACGAATCTCCTCAGAGTAGCCAGTCCGTCGAATCCCATTCCGGGACGAATGTCATCGGTCTCGTCCGACTTCCCGAGATTCGGATACGCGGCTGTCTTCCTCCATGGAATCGGCGGGCCGATCATCGGCCGGCCGTTCACCAGCGCGGTCGTTGCGCCACTCACGTGAGGATAGACGACCACGTCGAATCGGTCGAGCGCGCTGGACCGGCGAAGCTGTTGGTCGGATATGTACGTGAATGGAATGCCCATCTGCTCGAACGCGAACCGCACCCACCCCTCGTTCTGCGTCTCGAGCCATGAGTGCATGAGCGCCACCCGGGGAACCGCAACCGCGTGCTTCCGCACCGTTATGGGCGATCCAGACGATACCGCTGTGAGTCCAAGAAGAGCGATGGCGTCGCGTGCGGCGGCCGACGCGTTCTCGACGATGTACGTGCCGGCCGGATAGTCCGCGCCGTCCGCCTTGAACGCCGTCTCGGCGAAACTGATTTTCGCCGAGCCTGTCTTCCAGGGAAGGACAGCCGAGCGCCAGTCGCCGAGATGCTTCACGATGAGCGTGCCTGTAGCGGGAACTGTGCTTCGCACCGTGGCGTCGCTCGCCAGAAGCTGCATCGGCCGAGTGAGAACGCTCGAGTCCGCAACCTTGATCGTCTCCACGTGCCTGAGCGCGTCGAGCGTCCATCCGGTGTCGTCATAGGGCGGCGGATCGTCGGCCTTGTACTTCTGGATCGCGAGGAGCGTACGGACGGTCGCGCTGTATGGCTGATCCAGACGTACGATCCAGTCACCGGCTCTAACGGCGGTTGACGTCGTGTCCTTTCCACCGGCCTTCAAGCGGAAATCGGAGGTCGCGGTATGGACTTCCGACCCCTGCGCGCGGAAGAGGTTGACGAGATCGGCTGCCTCGGCGGAATGCCTTTGATTCCTCGGAATCACGAACGCGTGGGGCGCCGACGTGCGGCCGCGATCGATCATTCTCTCCGCCTTCGCCAGATAGTTCCGGAGGAACGTCTCCCTGTGATCCGCGACGTACCGGAGGGCGATGAGCGATCCGGATTGCTGATAGTTGATGTTGCTTCTGATGCACCACTTCACTCCGTTCACGGGAGGATTGGGTCGGTCCCATCTGCGCTCGGTGCTCGTGGCAGGAAGTCTGACGGTGAGGCAGTCTGCGCCGCGCGAAGTGTACGTTTCGTAGAACCTGCCGATCGAGTTGTGCAGGTTCGCGACTGCGAGAAGCGTGTAGTTCGGCGCCCATCCGTCGTAGAAGCCATGCGTCCACACACCGGGAAGTCCGCGCCGTGTGAGCTCTGTGATCTCCTGGTAGGCAAGTGTGTGCCATTCGTCCACGACGATCGGGTCGTACTCGTCGTTGTACGGGCCGGTGCCTGTGCTCGTGTAGAGAAACGGAACCGATTCGTGCAGATCGTGCACGACGACGGGCTTCCATCTCAGGAACGCGGCCATCACGTTTTTGGACAGCTTCTGCGAGAGCACCATGCCATCGCGATTGTTGTCGTGCGCGGTGTACTTCCCCCAGTAGATCAGCGGCACTCCGCCCGGGCCGAGCTTGAGCGCACGAGCGAGCTTGTCGGCGTCGACCATCCGGTCGCGTCCATCGACTTCGGTGACTGGCGTGATGATCGTGATCACATTGGAGCGTATCGCCCGTGAATTCTCCGACTCGTCGACGGCGAGGCGATAGGCGAGCTCCATCAGCATCTCGGGACTGCCTGTCTCGGTTGAATGGATGGATCCGGACAGCCAGTAGATCGGCTTCGCTTCCCTGATGAGCCGCTCCTTCTCCGCGGCTGTGACGCCACGAGGATCCGCGAGCCTGCCGAGGTCCGTGCGGTATTTCTCGAGATTCTGGATCGTCGCTTCGTCGGCGATGACGAGGCCGATCATCTCGCGCCCTTCATCGCTCATCCCGAAGGAGAAGAGCTTCGTGCGCGGGGAAGCGTCGGCTACCGCCTTGAAGTACCGGTTGAGGTCGGCGACGTGCGACAATTTCCCGATCGTTCCCGGAACGTATCCCAACACCTTGAAAGGCGAAGGTACAGTGCTCGATGCGGGAAGTGTCTCGACGAGCTCGGTGGTGAACTTCCACCGCGAGTCGGTCGGAGTGAGCTCCTTGATGCGTGCCGAGTAGACACTGTCGATTGGCTGCTGTGCAACGAGAGTCGACGACGCGACAAGCACGGCCGCCGCGAGAACACCGTGACGAAGAGACTTCATTCGCTGAAAGACCTCAGGTGGCTGTGGGGACCGGCACGCGCCGCGCGCGCATGATGACGAACAGAATCGTTTCCACCAGAAGCATTGCACCGAGCGCCAGGAACTCCTGCCGGGTGGAGCTCATCATCAGCCAGATCACGATGAGGGTCGAGATGATGGGTATGACTGGTCCACCCGGCACGCGAAACGGAATCGTGCCTTCGGTGCGGATGTTCTTCCTCTGTAGCTGGATCGTGGCGAGACAGCAGATGAGATAGACGGTGAGAGCCGCGAGCACCGACAGGACGAGGAGGCTCTCGAAGCTCCCGGTGATAGCGACCATGAAGCAGAGCGCCGTGTGAACCACGATCGCTATGTGAGGAGTCCTGTATTTCGGATGCACTGCTCCGAGAGGGGCGGGCAGAAGCCGGTCACGCCCCAAAGCATAGATGCCGCGCGGTGCGGCGAGCACATCACCCGCCACATATCCAAGCGTCGAAATGGCGGTGCCGATCAGCACGAGGAGCTGGCCTCCGTTGCCGAGTATTCGTCTCGCGGTCTCTGCTAGGGGCGCCGTCGTGTTCGTCGCGAGATCGGGACCGAGGACTCCCTGTGCGACGATCTGAATCGCCATGTACAGAATGGTGACGGTGGCGAGCGCGATGAAAATCGAGCGCGGCACCGTCCTGGACGGATCCCTGACCTCGCCGCTCGGAGTGAGCGCCGACTCGATGCCCATGAAGGCGAAAATGAGCATCACCGATGTGCGCGCCATTTGTCCTGATGGGGGCAAACCCGGCCAGGCGAGGTTCTGCGGCCTTATGAAGAAGAGGCCGACCGCAACGAGAATGACGAGCGGGATGAGCTTCGCCAGCGTGACGCCTTGCACAGCCCGGCTTCCGAGCTTCACGCCGCGGATGTTGATCCCAGCGAGCACGACGTAGACGATGGCAATTATTGCAACCCGCGCCGCTCGCGTTCCAAACGATGGAACGAACTCGGCGAGTGTAGCCGCAAACACATTGATCACTGCCGCGCTGGCGAGGACGGCAGATCCGAACCAGAGCGAAATGGCGACCACGAACCCGATGTAGGGTCCGAACGCCACTTCCGCGTATGCATACGTTCCGCCGGAAAGGGAGACCCTGCTTCCGGCATCCGCGAAGCACATGACGATGAGCGCCATTGCAACCGCGCAAACGATGTAGACGGCCGGCGCCGCGCCCCCGACGCGCCCTGCGACGAGCGCCGGAACGACGAAGATTCCCGCGCCGACCATGTAGTTGATCATTCCCGCGGTAAGACCGCGGACACCCACCGCTCGGATCAGACCTTCGTCTTTGTTCATTGTCCCTGCTTCACGGTGAGTCGCGCGTACGCGTCGGCCTGGGCGCGCAACCGGATTGCCGTGCGCCTGGCGTGGACGGAGAGCCCCTGTACTCGCTTCACGTCGGCGGTGAGCCGCACCCCCGGCGCAAGGTCACGATTGAGTCCCTTGAGAAGCTGCTCCCTCCCCTTCTGTATGACATCACCGACTGACCATCGTGCCTGGTTGCGAAAAAAATCTCGCACGTCATCGTGCTTCACCCATTCGACGCTGCTGACGAGAAGACTGGCCGAGCCGACGTCGTACTCGAGGTCGGGAACGAAGAGCTCGTTCGTTCCCGCGTCGTAGCGCGGCGTGCCGACGAAGTAGATATGCCCCGAAGCTGCGCCGCCGAATCTCAGCTCGAGCGCGAGCTTCCCGCCGCCGATGCCGAACAGCCGAACGTCACGAACCTCGAGCGTCTGCCCCGCGCGCTCGACCTTGCGGCCCTTGAGATGTTTTCTCAGCAGCTCCGTCGCCAGGTCGTATCCGACGACCCCCTCGATCAGGATGTGCAACCCGTCGCCTACCGCCGCGGGATAGAGTGAAGGTAGCGGAGTCTCGACGACCGCGGGCCTCGCGCCGGTGACGAGCACCGGCGCCGCGGAGAAGCCAAGCGCAGTCACGAGGGTTTTCCTCACTCCGACCGCCTGCCCCATTCTGACGGCGGAAGGATTTATGAGGAGATAAACGCTGTCCGTGAGCTCTATCGGTCGCTGGAGCAGGTGCCACCAGTTCTCGAATCGCGACCTGATGTCCACCGACGCGATCCTGCGATCGATAAGAGGACGCTGCTTGGCCAGTACATCGGTCGTCGCCTTGATGACCCGGTCGGTCACGTTGATGTTGAGAAACGTCACACGGCATTCGTCACGGCGTTCGCTGCTGTATGGCTGGACGCGCGGAGCGTGCGTCTTTCCGCGAAGCTTCCATTCGGGTGTGATGCTCAAGTCCGACGCGATGGAGATCCGCGCGCGCGGTCGCTCGTCATCGATGCCGCACGAGCTCGAGATCTCGGGTCCGAAGCGCGGCTTGTACCAGCCTCTTCCCTTGTAGTGAACGACCCCGGTGATGTTGGCAGTCTGGCCGTTCAACGAAACGGCGAATGGGTCGCGAGCGGCCTCGAATGCGATCTGCATCCGTTTGTTCGGCAGCTGTATTCGCTTCTCGATGTCGCCGAATTTTTTCGGCACGGCTTTCTCGAGCTCCCGGGCGACCGGTGAAAGATCGTAGGTGAGCGGAATGTCGAGAGTGGATGTCGGCAGCGAAGGAAGTGTGTCGACGTCGGCGAGCATCGACGGTGCCGGCGCGTCGACGTCGAGCTTCCGGTCGCAGGCGCCAGCAAGTGCCACTGCGGCGGCCATAACTGCCGAGCGGGCGAAAAATCGAAACGCGCGAGCCGCGCGATGCGTAGTGCAATCGCGTGATCCGGTCACGGATGACTCTGGGCCTGGTCGCGTCGGCTGGGAGGTTGGCAAAGGCACTCCAACCTGTGGGACGGCAGGACGTTTATCAATAGCGACAGGGTTTGACTGCGCTATCTTAGTTGTCGCGGGATCGCAACATGATCTCGCAGCAGTTTGAACATCATGCCCAGGAGGGCTTTCATGTTCGCTTTCGTGCTTCTCGCTCTCATAGTAGTCGTGCTCCTGTTCCTGGCGATCGGCGGATATAACCGGCTGGTCTCTCTCAAGAACCAGGTCGCGAATGCATGGAAGCAGATCGATGTGCAGCTCAAGCGCCGTCACGACCTCATTCCGAACCTGATCAACACCGTCAAGGGCGCGATGAACTTCGAGAAGCAGACTCTCGAAGCCGTGGTCTCGGCGCGAAACCAGGCGATAGCCGCTACCAACAGCGGAAGTGTTGCTGCAACCGCTCAGGCGGAGACCCAGCTCACCGGCGCGCTGTCGCGTCTGCTTGCCGTGGTCGAGGCGTACCCGGATCTCAAGGCGACGGGTAACGTCGCGCAGCTCCAGGAGGAGCTCACCGCGACCGAGAACAAGATCGGTTTCTCGCGGCAGCTCTACAACGATACGGCGACGCAGTACAACACCGCGCAGCAGACGTTCCCGACGATGCTTTTCGCGGGAATGGCGGGCGCCTCGATCGCGACGCTCTGGGAGATCACCGACGAAGGCGAGCGAGCTGTGCCGCAGGTCGATCTCTCCCTCGGAACGCCGACTAAATGAACGCGGCAGGCAACCTGTTCGCCCAGCAGGAGGCGAACAGGAAGGCCAGCCGACGTCTCGTAGCCGGGTTCATTCTCTTCCTCGCCTGGCTTGGATTCGGCGGGGACCTGATCCTGTATCTCGCGACAAGGAATCACGTCGACACCGGCGGGTCGGGTGTCAATCTATTTCCCGGCCCCCATGTATTTCCCGGCATCGGAATCTTCCTGTTCACGTTTGCCGCGATCACGGCGTGGGCCGGATACAAGTTCGGCGCGACGATGCTCGTCAAGGCGACCGGGGCGAGAGAGATAATCACTCCTCAAACCGATGAGGAGCAGCGTCTAGTCAACGTCGTCGAAGAGATGGCGATAGCCGCCGGAACGCGGAAGCCGCACGTGTGGCTTGTTCCCGAGGACGCTCCGAACGCTTTTGCCACTGGCATACGCCCCGAGGATGCTCATCTCGCGGTCACGGAAGGGCTGCTCGACACCGTCAACCGGGAGGAGCTGCAGGCCGTCGTCGCGCATGAGATGGGACACATCGTGAATTACGACGTGCGGCTGATGACGCTGCTGACAACTCTCGTCGGAATGGTGGCGATGATACACAACGCCACGTTCCGTGTGATGCGATTCGGCGGGAGCGGAGGCGGTCGCAGCAGATCGAGATCCAGCAGCAAGGACAGCGGCGGCGCGGGCATACTCGTCATCGTCCTGCTGGTCGTGTGGCTCATCAGCTGGGCGATCGCGCCGCTGGTCACTCGCTACATGGCGATGAAGGTCGGCCGCTCACGCGAATTCCTCGCCGACGCGATGAGTGCCCAGTTCACGCGCAACCCGGGAGCGCTGGCGCAGGCGTTGGAGAAGATCGGCGCCTCGAACATCCGGCCCACCGCAATCCCCAGGAGCTCGGCGCAGCTGTGCATCGCCGACCCTTTCCATTCTCAATGGGACGAACGCGAAGGAAAAGTCGCGGACCTGATGGCAACTCACCCGCCGCTACGCGAGCGGGTCAGGCGTCTGCGCGAGATGGCGTATCAGAACACCGGAACGGTGGAGAGCCTCCACAGCCCGTTGAGCATGTCCGAGGCGTAGAGTCGTCCGTCGGTGAACTGCACCCCCCACACATAAACCGGTGATGCGATTCCCGCGGGCCCTTTCGCCAGCTCGCGCTTCATCTTCCTGAGATCGCAGCGTCCGTCGGGCCCCTTCTGGCTTACCGTGCAGGCCCCGATCTCGCCGCGAATGCTGAGCGCACGGACCCCGCCGTTGTAATACGCGGCGTAGAGAATCCCCCGCTCCTCGTCTGCCGAGAAGTTGTGAACGCCCGCGCCAGGCACATTGTAGAACGAGACCTCGTGCGGATTCGTCAGATCGCTCACGTCCATGACGTGGACGTCGCCCACTGACGAGAAACCAATGCTTCCCGGGCCTTCCTCGCCAACCAGCGCGAAGCGCTTGCTCCCCGTCACCGGATCATTGTACCAGAAAATGTTGTGCGCCTTCCCCCCGACAATCGGTGATGCGCCGAGCTGAACGGGATTCTCTATCGTTCCGCCGCGACCTCCGCCGCCGATGTCGAAGATCGCGATCCCATCGTCCCACAGCGCCGTCATCATGATCCCGTCACGCACGAACACATCGTGTACGAACGGAGCTCCTATTGACCTCGAGAAGACCACCACCGGGGATCCAGGGTTCGTGATGTCGACGATCAGGAGGCGCGCGCGACTCGCGCCGCGGGGATCGATGCACAGGAACGCATACAGCCGCCCGTTCACTCTCTGCACCTCGGCCGTGTGAACGCCGTTGGTGATCTCGGCGCTCGTGAGACGCGATACGAGTACCGGCTTTCTCGGATCCTGCAGGTCGTAGATGAGCATCGATCCGGTCGGCTCTGTCCCCGCGACGAGATAGTGACCGTCCGCAGTGACCTGGACGTCGCCGATCGTCGTGACCCCGGAGACGATCAACGAATCCACCAGCACCGGCGTTGCGGCTGACACATCCCAGATCTTGATCGCGTTGCCGCGAGCCTGCGCTCCGTTGGTAACCCGCGTGCTCCACGTCGTGGTGTACGCGGTGTTGCCACTTACCCACAGCTCGGCTGTGAATCGCTCCGGGACCGCTCCCTGTCCCTCCGCCACCAGATCGAAAGGCGTGGGCGTGAGAATCGGGTCGGTTCCGTCGGGACCGACGCCGTCGCCACGGCACGCCGCAACAGCGATCGCCACGAGCCCGGCACGCAGGAATACGCCGCCTGGAACTCTCACATGTCTTCGTGAGACTGCATGTCATCCCCATGCGCGTGGGATGCGGATACTCCGTACCTGCCCATTCGCTCGTGTCTCATTCCAGATCCTACCCGGATGCCTGCTGAATAGCTCCACAAGCTGTTCGTCCCGTAGAACTCACGAGGGTCGAACGCGGTCGGCTTGTCGAGCGAACGCGGACGCTGCATCGACACTTCGATGAATGGGGCAAAGAGACTCCTCTTCCGACGAAAGGTAGCCCCGGTGTTCGCCGTGAGGACCAGCCAGCGAGTCCGGCCGAGTATGCTGAGATCGCTGTGTGGACGCGGAGTGCGGAATACGTTGATGGACCGCTCCTCCTCGGGTCGTTCGGTCCGCTCCGCGCGGAGTCCGACACGCATCCGCCCGCGCGTCACCGCGCCCTCCGCCAGGGCCGACTGAAATGTGAACGCGGTGTTTCCGTTTTCGACCTCTTTCGTGCGCGCCCACTCGGCGAGCAGGTAGCGACCGCGCAAATCGTATCGCACCGATGCGCTCAGTTTCCTGTGATCGAGTCCGCCTCCGTGTGGCTGCTCTGGTGATTTGACGCGCGCAATACTGCCCTGCGCTTCGAAGCCCGTGGTCGTGCGGCCAGTGAGACGCGCCGACCACGAGTCACCGAACCGGCCCCAGTTGGGCATGTCGTATGGCGACTCCGGCTCGTCTCCGCCGAACGTCGAGGCTTCGAGCACGATGGGACCACTGGCTCCTGCAACAGCGACCATCGCGCGCTCGAGTATCTGCGCAAGGTGATGGTTCACGGGATACTTCACGAACGGCCGCGACATGGGGTCGTCTGTCCCGAATGGCACGAAGCCCCTTCCGGCTGTGACGGACAGCCGGGAAAGACCTGCGCCGAAAAAACCTGTCGCGGCGACCTCGTGCAGCAGCGTATGGGGATGCCGCCGGTCGACGTATCCCTCGCCGTGCATGCCGGCGTTGAGCTCGCCGCGCTCAAGAGTCGCCCCCTCGAAATCGATGGTGATCTCACCCGAGAATCGTCCACCCGGCGAAGTGAAAGCAGCCATCGCCATGGGCTGAGTGAGATAGCCTTCCGCCAGAGTCCGATTCGCGACGCCGGGTTGGGCGACGGTCCCGAGAAGAATTCCGCTGATCCCTGCCGACACCGTCGTTCCGCTCTTCGCCGAATCCATATCCATCTGGTGGCCGGCCGGCATGTCCTGTCCTCTCGCGAGGCGTGCCGTTACCAGACAGATGGCGATCGCCAGCGCGAGCCGCGCCGGGTTACAGCTGGCCAGCGACACGTATGGAGGGAATGCTTTCCAGTGGAGACGGGGATTCGGGAGTGAAGTCCTCTCCGGGATTCACGAAGCGGTCGCGCTCGATTCCATACTGCTTGTCGTAGAGCTGTCTGTACCGGCCATCGAGAGCGACGAGCTCGCGGTGCGTGCCGCGCTCGACAATTTTTCCCTCTTCCATCACCAGTATCTGGTCTGCGCTTTCAATTGTCGAGAGACGATGCGCGATCACGAAGGTCGTGCGGCCGCGTCTCAGAGAGCGAAGCCCGTCGCGGATGAGCGCCTCGCTCTCGCTGTCGAGACTCGAGGTCGCTTCGTCGAGAATCATGATGCGCGGGTCGGCGAGTATCGCGCGGGCGATGGCGACGCGCTGGCGCTGTCCACCGGACAGCTTGACGCCACGCTCACCGACGATCGTGTCATATCCCTGCGGGAACGCCGCGATGAACTCATCGCAGTGCGCGATGCGGCTCACCTCACGTACCTCCTCGTCGGTCGCCTCGGGTCGCGCGAAGGAGATGTTCTCGCGAACGGTTCCATCGAAGAGAAAGTTGTCCTGCATCACTACGCCGAGCTGCGACCTGTAATCGCGGAGGCGGACCTGAGCCAGATCATGGTCGTCCACCAGTATCTCGCCCGATTCAGGACGGTTGAACGCCATGACGAGGCCGATGAGCGTGCTCTTGCCCGATCCGCTCGAGCCTACCAGAGCGGTCGTCGAACCGGCATCGGAGACGAACGAGACACCCTTGAGAACCTGAACTCCGGGCACGTATGAGAACGTCACGTCGCGGAACTCGACGCGTCCGCTCACTTCGCCCATGGGGTCTCGCTCCTCGTCCTGGTCGTCTTCCGTCGCCATGTCGCGGATCTCGCGGATTCGATCGAGTCCCGCAAAGGCTTCGCTGATCTGCGTTCCCACCGAAGCGATCTGGATGAGCGGCGCGGCCACGAGTCCGATGAAGAAGACGTACATCACGAGGCCGCCAAGAGTCATGGTGCCGCTCAGAATCGCGCGGCCGCCGACAATGATCATCAGCACGCCGATGGCCCCGACGATCAGCGTCGCGCCCGCGCCGACGATCGATGTGCCCGTGATCGATCGACGCACGTTGGCGAAGAGCCGCATGACCCCCTCACCGAAAGTTTTCTCCTCGCGCTTCTCGGCCACATAGACCTTGAGGATGCGGACTCCGCCCAGTGACTCGGCGAGCCGGCCCGTGACCTCGGCGTTGATCACGCTGCGCTCTCTGAAGAGCGGACGCAGCCGGCCGAACGCCATCGCCATCAGTCCACCGAACGTGAGCAGAATGACAAGCATGATGGCCGTGAGCTTCCAGTTGAGAGCGAACAGCACGCCGATCCCGATAATCGCGGTGACAAGACCGCCGACCAGCTGGATCAACCCCGTGCCAACGAGGTTCCTCACGCCCTCAGCGTCAGTCATGATGCGCGAGATGAGGACGCCGGTTTTGGTCGAGTCGAAGTAGGAGACCGGCAGGTGGAGGACGTGCTTCTGCACGTTCATCCGCATGTCGGCAATTGCGTGCTGCGCGGCGATGCTCACCACCTGTGAGAGGGCGTATGTGGTAGCAGCCTGAATGAGAACAGCGGCGCTCGTCGCGAGCGCGATCGGAATGAGAAGATCGCCACGATGCTTGGCCAGCACGTCGTCGATGAGATACTTGGAGCTCGCGGGCATAACGAGGCCCGACAGCCGGTTGACGAGCATGAGAAAGAGGCCGACCGCCAGAGATTGTCGATGGCGCCATATCAGCTCACGCGCTTCAGCCCAGGCGCGCTGGTAGTTTATGCTCTTGCTTTCGCTTTTCTTCTTCTTCGGCACCGGATAAGGATAATCATGATCACAGGTTGCAGGTTTGGCGCGCTCGTTTCCTTCACGCTTCTCATCGCGGCGCCGGCAACGGCATCGGCGCAGCAGCTATCATCCTCCGCCGAGCGAAAGATGCGCGACTACGTCCAGGCGCATCGAGCCGAGCAGAGCGCGTTCCTCGAGAAGGTGGTGAACATCGGCTCAGGCACATTGAACCACGCCGGAGTGCGTGCCATAGGCGACGTGTTCGCGAAGGAGCTGCGATCGCTCGGATTCGAGACGCGATGGGTGTCGTTGCCGCCGGAGATGAAACGCGCTGGACACCTGTTTGCCGAGCACAAGGCAAAGCGCGGCAGGAACACAGGGAAAACGGTGCTGCTCCTCGGCCATCTCGACACAGTCTTCGAGGGTGAAGGCCAGAAGTGGTCGATGGTGAACGACTCGACGGCGAAGGGTGCCGGTAGCGCCGACATGAAAGGTGGTGACGTCGTGTTTCTATATGCGTTGAAAGCGATGGCTGCGGCGGGGACGCTTGCGGACGCCAACGTCATCGTCGCGCTGATGGGCGACGAAGAAAGCGGGGGCGAGCCGGACAGTATCTCGCGCCGGGACCTGGTCGAAGCGGCGAAGCGGAGTCAGGCGATCCTTGCGTTCGAGGAGGATGCGGGAAAGGCGACAATAGCGCGCCGCGGCTTCAGCTCGTGGCGTCTATCCGTGACAGGCCGCCAAGGTCATTCATCGGGAGTGTTCTCGAGAGGCTCCGGATACGGCGCGATCTACGAGCTGGCGCGGATTCTCGACAGCTTCCGCGAGACTCTGTCGAACGAGCCCAACCTGACATTCAATCCGGGAGTAATCGTGGGCGGGACGACAGTCACGTACGACAGCTCGAGCCTGGCGGGGACGACGGCCGGAAAGCTCAACATCATCGCCCGATCCGCGTACGCCGAGGGCGACCTGAGATTTCTCACGCCAGGTCAGCTCGACAGCGCGCGCGGCAGGATGACCGGAATAGTCGCGCAGAGTCTCGCCGGCACGTCGGCGACGATCACGTTCGCCAACGGGAATCCTTCGATGCCTCCGACTCCGGGCAACTACGCTCTTCTGGCGATTCTGGATTCGGTTACGAAAGCGCTCGGCCAGGGACCAACGGAGGCGCTCGATCCTGGACTGCGCGGCGCGGGCGACATCTCGTACGTCTCAGCGTACGCCGATGCGCTCGACGGCCTGGGAGTGAAAGGGAGTCGGTCGCATACACCAGATGAGACCGTCAATCTGAAATCGATTCCCGTCGCGACCGAGCGAGCGGCGGTGCTCATTCACAGGCTGACTCACAAGCAACGCTAGATCGTCGTGACGTAAGTCGAATCGCCCCGGAACGCAGCGTCCAGCAGAACGCGAACCGCATCGCGTGTGACCGGCGCCGGATTCGGATACGGCTGCTCAACAGCCATATTCGCGGCCCGGTCGAGGTTCTGTTCCCGCATTCCGATTTCCGCGAGCGAAAGAGGCGCCCCGATCGTTTGCGCAAGCGAAAGCAGCTCCGTCGGTGCATCCTCTACGCCCAGCGCGATTGCCCCTTTGCGCATCGCACCGCGCGCGGCGGCGCGATTGTACGCGGCCGTGTATGGCAGAAGCACCGCGTGCGTGTCAGCGTGGGGAAGATCGAACGACCCCCCGAGCGTGTGACACAGCTTGTGATGAAGTGCCATCTGCACCGTACCCAGAGCGAACCCGGCGAGCCACGCACCGCGAAGCGCGATGGCCCGCTGCTGGCGGTCTTGAGGAACAGCAGCGAGAAGAGGCAGCGCCGCGGACAGCAGACGAATTCCCTCGACAGCCACTGCCGTCGTGATCTGGTTGGCGTCGGACGCATACAATGCCTCGATGCAATGCGCCATTGCATTGAGACCGCTGCACGCGGTCGTTCGCGCCGGCAAGGCGAGAGTCACATCCGGATCGTAAATGACAACCCTCGGCTGAACGTGCGGAGTGCGGCCCGTCTCCTTTTGTCCGGTCCGCGTGAGGCCCCATATCGGAGTCATCTCCGACCCTCCATACGTCGTCGGCACGGCGATGATCGGCAGCGAAGTGGCGAGAGCGACTGCCTTGGCAACGCCGATGGCCGACCCGCCTCCGAGAGCGACGATGGCATCCGCCTGCGAGCGAATCGCAGCCTCAGTTGCTTCGCGCGCGACATGCTCTGAAACGTGAACGACCGCACGATCGAAGCTTTCCACCGCAACGTCACCGAGCAGCGCTCGAGCTGAAGTCAGAAGCGCCGATCGTCCTGGAGTCGAAACGAGCATCGCGCGGCGCGCTTCGAGCCAGTCGACTTCTGACGGAAGCTGGCCGAGACATCCCGCGCCGAAGATCACGCGGGATGCGCGGGTCTCGAACGTGAATGAGCTCACTCCCGCCGCGCGGGCGCGAGGCCCTCCATTATCGCCCGCACGTTCTCGGCCTCGTCGTCGTTCACGAGATGACCCATGCCGGGGTACAGCTTCGCAATTACATGGGCCCCCATACGTTTGCATTCTTCTTCCGTCTCGAGAACGCGCTGCGCCGGGATGTGTGGGTCAACATCGCTGCAGCCGAGGAAAACCGGTGTCCCGTCAAAACTCCCCTGATAGTCGCGCGGAGTTCCCGGGGGGCCGATGAGACCACCGCTCAGACCGGCGATGCCGCCGTAGCGGGCGGCATGTCGCGCCGCGTACTCGAGCGACAGACATGCACCCTGAGAGAAGCCGAGCAGCATCGTCCGCTCGAGAGGAATTCCCGCTGCATTCACGGTGGCGATGACATCGCCGATAGCTGCGAGACCTGACGTGATCCCGGGCTCGTTGCTCGGAATAGGCGCGAGAAACGAGTTTGGATACCACGTGTTGCCACTCGCCTGCGGCGCGAGAAAGGCGAAGTCATCGACATCGAGTGAAGGCACGAGCGTCAGAATGCTTTCCGCAGTCGCGCCGCGACCGTGCACCATCACCATCGCGGCTCTCGCTCTCTCGAGCGACACGCCCGCCGTCCGAACCGGCTGGCCCTGATGCGGTCCGAGAGTCAAGATTGGCAGACGATCGTGATGTGGTGAATCGAGAGAATGCACATCGGCCGTTGGGGTAAGGCTTTTGCCTTCCCATCAAGCTTCGCCACGAGCCCTGCGCGCCGCTAGATGCGCGGGACAGGTGACGAAGGAATCCGACCGACTGGTGCTAGTCGGTCCCTGCGAACGACGGTGACGGAACGGCGGACACGTTCACGTCGATCGGAAGCTGCACGCCGTTGTGAGTCTGCACGACGTCGAGGATTCCCTGCCACACGCTGGCGAACGCGTGACCGACCTCGTGCGGCTCCTTGTCCTCGGAGAAGCCCCTGCCACTGGCGACCCAGAACGCGGGCTGGTCGAGCTTGCCCGCATTGACGAACACAGACGAGACGTCGCGATAGATGAGCTTCGCGTTGAAGCTGTGCACGTAATACCCGGCACGATACGTCCCATCCTCGATCACGCGCTTCGTCCACGCCTTGTAGTAATCGCGCATCGCGGCCGGCACGCGATCCATCCGCTCGATATCCAGAAACACGACAGTCCCGGCGGGAAACCCTTCGCGCACCGAGCGTGCAATCGCGTCGTTGGCATCCTTGACGCCGCGCGCGCCGCTCACGAGGTGAGTGGAGCACGACTGCCCCTGCTGCGCGCGGGCGTACGTGACGTAGCGAACAGGAACCTTCTTCCTGACAGTGCGCGTAACGCGTCTGCCGTTCACCCGCCGCACCTGCTTCACGCTTTTCGTCACCCACTTCGTCTTCACGATGCGCTGTCGCGGTGTTCCGCTCCACACCTGCTGCCCGACGTAGATGACGGCGAGTCCCCAGCCCATGTCGGCGAGAGTCTGCCGCTTGCCGCTCCAGCTCTCACCCTTGTGGCAAGGCGCCGACGGGAGGTAGTAGCCGACCCACTCGTAGGGGGCGCCATCCTCATCACGCCATGCTTTCATCGCCTCGTCACCGGGATACGCGTAGGTGTCGAAGCCGAGGTGCCGGCCCGCCCGCAGGTTGTCGGTGATGTTGTCCGAAGCGTCGGTAACAGCGTCACCGAGCGCCGTCACCGGATCGGGCATCGTTGCCGAGCGGTCGTAACTCACGATTAGAGGCACCATGAGTGCGCACATCGCTGCAGTCTTCCACTTCGACATCTGACCTCACAAAGCTGCGTTGACGACACACACACGAGGGTCGTGGGCGCGAACTATTTGCTACCGCCGAGTGGCGCGTTTGTTCCCATAAATGGTCCGTCCGAGCGCCGCAGAATTGTGATTCGAAAGGTGTGCTTCTTGCGCTGCGGGAAGCAAAGCGAAACAGGGGGAAAACGCGGTGGACTCGTACGTTAGAGAGGTCGCATTGCTGGCTGTAACCTTTTCCGCACTCGTCGCGCAGGGATGCGCGAGCGGAACGACCACTTCAGCGCGCAGCGAGACTGTCGTCGCGGCTACGGCACCTTGCAGCGCGGACAATGCCGGGCTGACTCTGCCTCCCGGGTTCTGCGCGAGCGTTTTCGCCGACAGCCTGGGCCGGGCGCGACACCTGACAGTGGCATCGAACGGGGACGTGTATGTCGCAATCGAAGGAACGCGCCCTGTTCCGCCGGGTCGAACGGCGCCCGCTACACCTTCGTTCATCGCTCTCCGAGACGGCAACGGCGACGGCCGCGCTGACGTCATCGAGCGAGTGGGCTCGCGCGGCAACACAGGGATCGAGCTTCACGACGGGTATCTCTACGTCGACGAAGGCGAGAGGATTGTCAGATACGCGAGGCCGGAGGGACAGCTCGTCCCGTCCTTGCCTCCTCAGGTGATCGTTCAGGGAATTCCTATGAATCCCGGACATCGCGCACGCAACTTCGTCTTCGGAAAAAGCAGTGAGCTTTACGTGAACGTTGGATCGCCAAGCAACGCGTGCCAGGTGAAGGACCGCGCTGTCGAATCTCCAGGAAAGGATGCCTGCGAGGAGCTCGAGACGCGCGCCGGCATCTGGAAATTCGACGCGAGCGCCATCGGTCAGAACTTTTCTCCTGCGGCTCGCTACGCCACCGGCTCACGGAACTCGACAGGGCTGGCGTTCGGTGACAACGGCCGATTGTACGCGATGACACACGGCCGCGACCAACTTCACGAAAACTGGCTGAAGGTTTTTACTGACAGCACCTACGGTCACGAGAATCCAGGCGAGGAGATGATTCAGGTGGAGCAGGGCGACGATTTTGGCTGGCCGTACTGTTACTACGCGGTCGACCGGCTTCGCCTTGTCGACGGGCCGGAGTACGGAGGCGACGGACAGAAGACCACACGCTGCGCCTCGAAGGAAGGTCCAGTCGCTGTGTATCCCGCGCACTGGGCGCCGCTCAGCCTGTTGGTCTACCGCGCCACGGCGTTTCCGGAGCGATACCGGGGCGGTGCCTTCATCAGCTTTCACGGTTCGTGGAACCGGGCTCGAGGAATGCAGGCGGGAGGCAAGATCGTATTTCAGCCGACGGCGAACGGCGCACCGTCGGGGAGGTACGAGATCTTCGCCGACGGATTTGCGGGCGTGCCACCCCAGGAAATCGCCCCCGCCACTGCGAAGCATCGTCCGGTGGGTCTCGCCGTCGGTCCAGACGGGTCGCTTTACGTCGCCGACGATGCTGGCGGGCGCATCTACAGGATCACCTACAACGCTCAGCGCTGAGCGGGAGCAGTAAATGGCCAATGACAATGGTGGACGTTGCGCTGTGCGCTTCCTGATTTTCGGAGCGTCACTCAGAGCCGACTCGCTCAACGCAAAGCTGGCATCACTTGCAGCCGACGTGGTGCGACAGAAAGGCGGCGTCGTGGATCTGGCTTCGATGACCGAATTCGACTGTCCATCGTACGACCAGGACGTGGAGGCCGCAGGAACTCTTCCACTCGGCGCTCAGCGGCTGCGCGATCTCCTCTGTTCGGCGGATGCCTTCGTCATCGCGTCTCCCGAGTACAACGCGTCGATGCCTGGCGTTCTCAAGAACACGATCGACTGGACGTCGCGATTCCGCCCGCAGCCGTTCAACGGCCGGCAGGGATTTCTCATGTCTGCGTCGCCGTCCATGGTCGGCGGAAACCGGGGACTGTGGTCGCTTCGGATTCCGCTCGAGCACCTCGGTGCCCGCGTCTACCCCGACATGTTCTCCCTGGCGCAGGCACATCAGACCTTTACGCCAGAGGGACGACTCGAGGATGCGACACTGGCGAACCGGTTCGAATCCACGCTCGAGTGCTTCATGGATTTCGTCGAAGCGGCCAAGCACTACCCGGCCATGAAGAAGCACTGGGTGGAGTTTCTCGGCGAGCGGCCGGATCCTGTCACCGAGAGAGTCGAGGAGAACGAAGTAGCGGCTGCGTGATCAGCAGCTCACCGGCGGGGAACTATTGCGAGTGTGCAGCGCGACACGCACACCAGCTTGCCTTCCTCGTCGGTGATCCTGATGTCCCACACGTGAGTCGTGCGCCCGCGATGCAGCGGTGTCGCAGTGGCCGTCACGATCCCGTCTCTCTTGCCTCGCAGATGATTCGCGTTGAGCTCCACGCCGACCGCTGCGTGAGACTCAGCATCGATGTTGAGGAATGCACCAAGCGATGCAACGGTCTCGGCTAGCGCTGCGGAGGCACCGCCGTGGAGAAGGCCGAAGGGCTGCCGTGTGCGGTCATCCACAGGCATAGTCGCGACTACTCGTTCGGCTGTGAGCGTCTCGAGCTCTATGCCGATCAGACGCGCCATACCCCGGTCGAGCTGATCGCGAACCTCGGGTGTGAGCGTGCTCGGATTTATCGTCATTGGATTACCGCAAACCTATCAGATGGATTCGAGTTGCGCGCGGCTTGAGAGCGATATCAACCGTTGAACGATATCGGTGACCTGATCCTCCGGCAGCTTCGCCTCTCTCGCCCATGTGCGTGCATGCTCGAGCACGCTCGCTTCACGCTCGGGATCGATCACCGGCTGACCTAGCGCCCTCTTGATGCGACCCGCCTCGAGTCCAAGCTCGAGACGGCGGGCGATCAACCGGATCAAATCCGAATCGACTCGGTCCAGCTCACCGCGAAACCGATCGAGCTCGGCCCGAAGCTCGTCATCGGCCGGCTTGCCGGTCATCGCCAGCGCAGCTCCCACTCGCAGAACGCATCACCTTCAGCAACACATCGCACATGCGCGGCAAGCGGCTCCTGACCGCCCGCCTCCGTGAGCACGCGCCGAAGTCCGCCGGTTTGTCGTCTGCAGAATAGCGGATCGGCCTGATCGAATCCGACGAGGCGGAGCACTGCATGCTCGTCCTCCTCCTCGACGACCTCCATGTTGCCAGGATGGTAGTACAGCCGGAACAGAGAGACGCGCTGTGTGAGAAACTCCGTGGGCGATGACTTCCGGAGAATGCCGCTGTACATGCGGACTCCGGGCACGCTGATCGAATACGCACCCGCGCGCTCGACCCATTCGGGCTCGTCAGGGCGAAGCTCCTCATCGGCGGCGCGCCAGAGAGTCAATGCGAGATCGAGCGGCACTTCGTCAGTCGCTTTGCAGCTCGCGATCTTCTCGCGCTCTGGTACTGGGATTCTTTCCAGAATCCGGTCGAGAACGTCATGGCCCTTCTCGCCGCGAACGAAATCCATCGTTGCGATGAGCGTGGATCCCTTGGCCTGCGCCATTCTAAGCGCTCACGTGCTGAGGCTCGGCTGCGGGCGCGTCTGCGGCGAGAGCGCGCCTGTCCGGCTTCCCCGAGCCGAGTCGCGGGAGCTCGCTCGCGACAATCACCCGGCGCGGAACCTTGTATCCGGCGAGACTCCGCCGCGCGAACGCAATGATGTCCTCCGCGGTGGGGGTGCCGGCACCTGCATCGCGGAGCAGGACGAACGCGCAACCGACCTCGCCCCATACTGAATGAGGAACTCCCACGACCACCGCCTCTGCGATCGCGGGATGAGCGGTCAGCGCGGACTCAACTTCGCCCGGAAAGACATTCTCTCCACCCGAGATGTACATCTCCTTCCTGCGCCCGCAGATGGAGTAGAGACCGTCTTCTCCGCGAATGGCGAGATCGCCAGTGCGAAGCCATCCGCC
Source organism: Gemmatimonadales bacterium (assembly GCA_039931395.1). Classification (GTDB taxonomy): domain Bacteria; phylum Gemmatimonadota; class Gemmatimonadetes; order Gemmatimonadales; family Gemmatimonadaceae; genus UBA4720. The sequence continues at coordinate 13,550 of JBDTRZ010000009.1, read as the reverse complement.
GGGAGCAAGAGCTTCTTTCGTCCTCTCGGGATCGTGCAGGTAGCCGCCGAACATCTGCGGTCCCCTGAGCAGCAGCTCTCCCGGCTCGTCGTCGGGAACGTCGAGCCCGTCTTCCGACACGAGTCGCATCTCCAGAAATGGAACCGGGCGCCCGACCCTGCCTGGATTCCGAAGTGATTCCTCACTCGAGATCGCGAAGCAGTTGGGGCCGCACTCGGTGAGGCCGTAGCCTTCCCTCAAGGTGTAGCCCGCTTCACGCACCTTTGCAGCCAGCGATGGTGGGCATGGCGCCCCGCCGGCGATGAAGAATCGAAGGTCCGGAAGAGGACGTCCCCACCCGGCGCTCTCGCGCATCATCACAAGCTGAGTGGGAATCGTCAGCGCCACCGTGCAGCGTTCCTCGGCAAGCGCGTCGAGAAATGTCGCGGGATCGAACTGATCGAACAGCACCACCGTACCGCCCCGGTGCCATAGTGGTGTGGCGAAGACGTTCCATCCGCCGGTGTGAAAGAACGGCGTCGCTACGGGAGCGATGTCAGCATGGGTCAGCTCCCAGGCGGTAGTCGTCGCGACGGCATTGAAGAGAATCTGCCGCTGTGGAACGATCACGCCCTTCGGCTGTCCCGTGCTGCCCGAGGTGTAGAGAATTAGAGCGGGGTCGCCCGGATTGAGCTCCACATCCGCCGAGCGACGCGTTGCTTTATCGAGCAGCCGTGGCGCATCCGCGTCGAGATCGATCCATCGCGCGCCGTGTTCGCCGGCGATTCCGGTGGACTCTTGAAACCGGGACTCACCGATCAACAGCTTTGCCTTCGCGTGAAGCAGAATCGCCGACAATTCCTGCGGCGCGAGACGCCAGTTGACGGGCACCAGCGCTGCGCCGAGCCGCGTGCAGGCGAAGAACAACGCAACGATCTCCACTCGGTTCCCGGCGACGACTGCGGCGCGGTCGCCGCGCTCCACACCGGCGGTTTCGAGAAGAGCTGCCCACTTGTCGCAGAGGGCGTCGAGAGCGGCGTAGCTGTAGCGCGTACCACTCCCGCGATCCACGAGCGCAATCCGGTCAGGCGCGAGATTCCGCCAATGCCTCAGCGGATCATTGAACCGGGGAAACGCCGGCCAGCTCGCGCGCGGTTCGGACATTGTCAGTTGCGCGGGTGCTCGAGGAAGAAGCGGAGCATCTCGCGGCTCGCGTCGGGTCCGCCTGGATCGGTATATGTGCCGTCCTTCGACCCTCCTGACCATGCATGCCCGAGCTCGGTCACGATCCACTGTTCGACGAGCGGTCTGCCATTCCCGTAGACCTTCCTCGTGAAGTGATAACCGTACGCGCCTTCACCGGATGTCTCCGACAATTTCATCAGGGGCCTCGGCCCGTACGATTCGGCGAGCTGTGCGACTACCTGCGAAGCGTTGACGACATTCACGCTCTTGTCGGCGCCACCCTGGAATACGATCGCCGGGAAATGACGACGGCTTCCCATCCCCTTGATCACGGCTTCGGAAAGAGCAGCAGGGTTGGGCGCACCCGAGTGCATCGCGGTCAATGCATCCGCGATCGAGGTCACGGCCCCATAGGCGATTCCCGAATGGATCCCCGCCGCGGCGAATACTTCCGGATACGCATACGCTGTTGTCAGCGCCATCGCTCCGCCCGCTGAGACGCCGGCAATGAAGACGCGGCGCGCATCGACGCTGTAGTCGTTCATCACGCGCTGCGCGATCGCTGCGACCAGAGCCGGCTCCCCTTTTCCGCGACGCTGATGAGCGACGTCGAACCAGTTCCAGCATTTGAGGCCGTTCGCCTTTTGCGGCTGCTCCGGATACGCGACGAGAAACGTGGACTCGTCGGCCAGCGAGTTGAACCGCGTGCCGCGCGCGATGTCGTCGGGGTCCTGCGTGCAGCCGTGAAGGACGACGAGGAGCGGTGCCGGCCGCGACTTATTGTACCGCGCAGGAACATAGAGCTTGTATCGGCGCGGGCCCTCCGGGGTCTCGACCTCCCTCATCAGGAACTCGCCCTTCGGCACGCTGTCGTTTTCGATCACGAACGCAGGTGGTGCTGGCGCGTCAGGCATCATTGGTCGTCCGTCACGAGTACTGTAGCCTCGCCATCCAGGACCGTCTCGCCCTTCTGGTTTCGGCATACGGTTGAGAGTCTGACTCTTTTTTTCGGCATCAGCTCCGCGACGCTGACCGAGACTGTCACGGTATCGCCGATGCGAACCGGCGCCGTGAAGCGAAGCGTCTGCGTCAGGTAAATGGAGCCTGCACCCGGAAGCTGATTCGCTATCACCGCCGATATCAGTCCCGCGCTCAGCATTCCGTGAGCGATGCGGCCACCGAACCGGGTCTTCGCCGCCGCAGCTTCATCCACGTGAACCGGATTGAAGTCACCGGTGATTCCCGCGAAGGTCATCACGTCCGCGTCCGTGACGGCCTTCGAGTACTCGGCACTCTGTCCGACTGACAGCTCGTCGTAGCGCATGCTAGAGGTCCATGATGAGCTTGACGTCGGGATCAAGCGATCCATGCGCCGTGCTTCGCGTCAGCCACGAGACGAAAAAGAACACGAGAAACGACATCACGAGCGCGACCGCCGAGGCCGTCACGCCCGATGGAAACGTGAAGGCTTTCATGTAGGCGGCGATCTCGAGAGATAGCGTCACGACAAGGCCGGTGGCGATCGAGGCGATGGCGCCCGCGCGCGTTGCGCCTTCCCAGTTGAGTCCCACCGCAAGTGCTGGCACGAGAGTCGAAGCGAAAAGCCCCCATCCGAAGATGCCGAGGAATGCGACCATGGTACCCGAGTTCTGCGCGACCAGAGCCGCTGTCACCGCGATGAGAACCGTAACAGCTCTGCCCCACGAAAGCTCGTTCTTCAACCGTCTTCCAAAGGCGATCGGAAGATCGTGCATCACGACCGCGGCGCCGATGTTGATGAACGAGTTGGCCGCGCTCATGGTTGCGGCCGCGACACCCGAGAAGACGAGCGCCGCCAGCACGATTGGAGTGACGCTCAACAACAGACTCGGCGTTGCCTGATCGGGCGCCAAGAGCGGCGCCATCAACCCGCTTGCGACGAATGCCTTCACTCCCACACCAACGCCGAAGTAGAGCAACAGCACGAGAATCAGTCCGAGCGTCTTGAGCAGCGGATACCATTTGAGCTGCATCGGGTCGCGCAGCATGTAGTACTTGTGCACACCCTGCGGCTGGCCCAGCGATCCCATTCCGAACACGAAGAAGAACGACAGTGCGGCGAGGGGAGTCATCTTCCCCCAGGGACTCAGAAACTTCGGGTCCGTCGCCAGAATCGTGTTGGAGATGTCGCCGAGTCCGCCGCCGACTTTCAGGACGAACAGAAACACCAGCACCGAAGCCAGAGCCATCAAGGTGCCCTGGAATACGTCGTTGTAGATCCCCGCGAGAATTCCCCCGGCGACCGAGTAGGCGAGCGTCACTCCCATACCCAGCCAGATACCCCAGCCGATTCCGACTCCGAAGATCGCATTGATGACGACGCCCATGGCGAGCGCGTTGGTCGCCATGTAGCCGATGATCCCTACGAGCATCGCCACCCCGGCGAGGCCCTGTGCAGCAGGGGAGCGGTATCGCGCGCCGATCGCGTCGGGCACCGTCATGAGTCCCCGGGCCTCGCCGAGCAGGCGCATGCGCTTGGCGAGCACCCACGCTCCCATCACGTTCGTGACCGATGCCGGAAGCACGATGAACATCGCACCGAGCCCGACCGTATAGATCAGCCCTGGTCCGCCGATGAACGCGAATCCCGACACTGACGTCGACACCGATGCAACCGTGAGAGCTATCAAGCCGATGCCATGTCCGGCGACGAAGAAATCGCTGGCGGTTCGCGTTCGCCTCGCAGCCCATATGCTGATCGCGATGATCACCGAGAAGTAGACGAGCCCGACACCGATCACAGTCGGCTGAGCGACATGCGGCAGCGCGGTCTGGAGGAGCGGGAACAGGAACCGATCGCTCACGCCTTGCCGTCCGTCTGGTCGTGCGAGTCGACGACTCCAGCGCGTTGCGCCAGCTCGCGAACCCGGTCTATGTCCGACTGGCTGAGAGTCTGCGTATCGAAAGTGAGAGCGTATGCAACCGGCAGGACGACAATGGGAAGCAATCCGATTCCGTAGATGACGATTGCCGCCCGCAGGGGGAGACCGAGCCAGAGTGTGGTTCCCGGCCCTTCGGTTGCCGCTAAACCGAGCGCCAGACAGAAACCCGAAGCGAGCACCACGAACACAAAGAGGAACGGCAGCTTGAGCTTTCCAATTCCGCGATCTCCGCGCGTCGCGCCGAGCACCATGATCGCGCCAAGGGCCGCAGGTATTCCAATCGCGAGAAGCCACGGTGCCCACGACGGCGCGCCGCCTGGTGTGAACGCGGCAGCGTAACCGGCCGCAATTGCGCAGATCGCGAGCACGAGAGTGAATCGCCCGGCGCGGCGCGTGACGTCGACCCTGGGACGCATGACGTCATCGGTCATCGGTTTGTACGCCATTCGAGCGCCATGGACCCCATTGCCAATCCAGCCCCCGACCCTGTCATCAGAATCAGGTCCCCCTCCTCGAGACGTCCGGACCGGACTGAATCATCGAGCGCCATCGGAAGGCAGGCGGCACCGGTGTAGCCCCACTTTCCCATGATGGTGTGCGCCTTCTCCATCGGCTCGCCCAGTGTGCCCATCACCTCACGAATGGTGGAGAGATTCACCTGGGTCCAGAGCCACTCGTCGACGTCCGCTGTGGTGCGCCCGATGCGGTCCAGTACCGAGCGAGCGATGCGAGGCCAGCCGACTTCGTTCACCTCGCGCGGGTACCTGGTCACGAATCGCAGCTTGTTGCGCTTTCCCTCGCGGAGCACCTCGTCAGTGATGGGCTCAGCGGTTCCGCCCGCGAACACGCCCATTCCCGGCGCAAGACGCCCATCGGCATAGAGCTCCGATGCGAGAATGCCCGGACTCTCCGAACGCTCGAGCACCACCGCACCCGCGCCGTCGGCGAATATCGTGGACGTCTTCTTGTCGTGCTCATCGACGAATTTCGACATCGCATACGCACCGATCACGAGCACACGATCATACCGATCGTCGGCGCGGATGTACTTCCACGCGGTGTCGAGAGCCGTCACGAATCCCGCGCACGCGCTGTTGATGTCGAACGCTCCCGCGTTCCACGCGCCGATGCGCGCCTGCACGACGGGCGCAGTGGCGGGGGAGATGTACTCGGGCGTATCCGTGGCGACGATGAGCAGATCGATGCTGTCAGCGGGTACATCGGCTGACTCGAGCGCGCAGCGGGCAGCAGCCGCCGCAAGGTCCGCCGTCGACTCGTCGGCGGCACAGAAACGCCGCTCCCTGATGCCGAGTGTGTTGGACACGAAGTCGTCGATGTCCTCGCCCAGCACCGCGGACAATTCCTGGTTCGTCACCACTCGCTCGGGGACGTACGACCCGGTGCCAGTGATCGTGGCCTCACGCAATGACCCGGTCACGGAATCGGCTTCGCCGGTGGAGGCGCTGTAGTGCCGCGTATCACCAGGCGCGAGGCAATGGTCCGCTGCGGCCGCGCCGGAGGTCTCGGCTCCGAATCCGCGTTGAGCGCCTGCAGAAGCAGGCGCGCTGCGCGCGCGCCGAGCTCGCGTGCGGGAATCGCGATCGTCGTGAGCTCGGGAACGAGCAGCGACGCGAGCTCAATGTCGTCGCATCCGACGATGGACATGCTGTCGGGAACTCGAACGCCGCTCATCGCGCAGACCTTCAGCGCGCCGGCGGCGACGAGGTCGTTGGTGCAGAATACCGCGGTCGGTCGCGACTCGATATCCAGAAGAGCGCGCATTCCCTTCTGTCCTCCCGCAGCAGTTGCGGCGACCCGCCGAAAAGCGGACGACTCAAGCTGGATGCCGCGCGACGCAAGCGTCTGCACGAAACCGCGCTCACGCATTCGTGCCGCATGCACGTTCGTCGCGGGGCCGAGGAAGCCGAAGCGCGTGTGCCCCAGCGACAGGAGATGCTCCGCGGCCAGCCGGCCGGCACCGATTGCGTCACTCGCCACACCAGGCCAGCGATCGGGAGGCTCGTCGATCAGAACGAGATTCACGCCGGCCATCATTGCGGCTGGCAGTGACGACGCTCCGATCGCGTCCACCATTATTCCGTCAACCTGCCGCTCGAGCAGAGCCTGGAGATGCCGGTCTCGAGGAATCTCACGCGTCTCGCAGAGCAGCACAGCGTAACCCGCCTCGGACGCCACTCTCTCGGCGCCGCTCACCACTTCGGCAAAGAACGGATTGCGAAGGTCAGGCACGATCACTCCGATCGCATACGACCGGCTGCGCACAAGGGACCGCGCGACGACGTTCGGAACGTAGCCCAGGTCCCGAGCCGCCTCGAGAACCCGCTCGCGGGTCTCGGGCGAAACCCGGGCGGTCGCGTTCCTGCTGAGCACGAGCGAAACTGTCGGCTGCGATACCCCGGCCCGTTTCGCCACATCGTGCGTCGTGACACGTTTGAATCGCGGCTGCTCCACGCGTGAATCTACGGGCCGAAGCGATCACTCGCCGGACGCGGAGTCCGAGAGGAATCTCTCGATCTCAGTCCGCACCACGGCTGCGTTCTCACCGAATACCATCGTCAGGTGATTGCCCGGAACGAGGACGTACCGACAGTCGGGAAATGCGTCGGCGGTCGCTCGCGCGTGCTCGGGAGGAACGAGAGGCGGACTTCCCGGCGGACCGTATGCCTCACCCGCGTTCAACAGCAGCACCGGATGACAGACTCGCCCAACGAGCGACGCCCACTCTTCGACTGCAACTCCACGCAATGCCTGCTCGACAGCCCGCGCACTCGTCAGCGACTGCGCAGTTCCATCGGCGTTGTGCTGCAGCTCGGCCCTGTAATACCCTTCGAGTGCGGAGTCCCACGCGCCCGCCACGTGAGCGGCGCCTTTCACCTCGTCGATGTACGCATCGGCTGAGGGAAGAATTCTCGCGAGACGCGCCAGCGAGGGCTTGAGAAGCTTCTCGGTGTCGGGATGAAACACGATCGCCGCATCGATCACTATCACGCGTGCGACGCGGGCTGGATAGTTCGCCGCGAGAAAGATCGAGAGCAGCGCGCCGAAGGAATGGCCGCCCATGACGACCTTGTCGAGGCCAAGATGATCGAGCAGCGCGATGACGTCGGCCGCATGATCACCCATCGAGTAGCCGCTCTCCGGTTTACCGGTGCGGCCGCGGCCGCGAAGATCAGGCGCGATCACGCGATGATTGTCCGCCAGATCTTCATCGAGCAGTCCGCCGAACTCGTTCGCATTTGCGGACAGTCCGTGCAGGAGAACTATCGCCGGGCCAGGACCAGGATAGTCGAGGTAGTGCATGCGGAGTCCGCGCACGTTGGCGAAGTGGTCGTACTCCGAACGGTCGTCGACGACGAGCCGGGGCTCAGCGGTCATGCCGGCACCGCCGTTCGCGACGAGGCGTGCATGTCGCGCAGCACGCGCTTGAGTGTCTTGCCCGCGGTGCTGCGTGGAAAATCATCGGAGAGGATCACTTCGTGAACCTGCTGGTAACGCGCGGCAACGCGCTGGTTGATCCAGCGCCTGAGATCCTCCGCGCCCACTTCACCGGGGGTCTTCAGGATGACTGCCGCGACCGGACATTCCCCCCACTTGTCGTCAGGAACACCGAATACCGCAACTTCGCGAACCGCGGGGTGCTGAACCACGATCTCCTCGATGTCCTTGGGGAAAACGTTCACCCCGCCGGAGATGATCAGGTCCTTTTTTCTGTCGACGAGATGGAGAAAACCGTCTTGATCGGCGAACCCCACGTCACCGGTGTGCAGCCAGCCGTCCACGATGGCCTGCGAAGTCAGGTCGGGCCGGTTGTAATACCCGGGCATCATCATCGGACTGTGACCGGTGATCTCGCCGATCTCACCCGCGGGAAGCTCCTCTCCCCCGTCGCCGATGATTCGCATCGCGCTGAAGGGAATGGGAACTCCGACCGAATCGATCTTCCGCGCGAAGTCGCTCGAGTCGAGGATCGTGATGAAGCCCTCAGTCAGACCGTAAAGCTCGTAAAGCGAATTCGGCAGCACCGGCAGAAGGCGTTCCTTGTGCTCGCGGTGCCACGGAGCGCCGACCGAGCAGAGCATTTGCAGCGACTGGAGCTTCGCCGGAGAGAAGTTGGGAGCATTGATGACAGCGACGATCTGCGACGGCACCATCATCACGTGCGTGACCTTCTCACGCTCAACCGTCTCGATGAAGCGCTCGGCGTCGAACTTCTGCTGAAGGACATATGTGCAGCCGAGGTACCAAGCCGGCATAAGCGTCACGAACGCGCCGTTGAATACCAGAGATCCGGCGTGCATCACCACGCTTTCCGGCGTGAAGCGAAAGCTTCCCGCGAAGAGCGTGCAGTACATGCCGCGAATGTAGTGAGTGTGGACGATTCCCTTCGGCGTTCCAGTCGTGCCACTCGAGTAGATGATGTTGTAGAGGTCGTCGTCATCGATCTGCACCGATGGAGGGGCGTCGGTCGGCTGTCCCGCCACAAGAGCCGAGTACGCCCGATACCCTGGACGCTCCGCGCCATCAGTCAGGATGTAGCTGCCCGCGGGAATTCCGGGCAGCTCGGCGCGCACTTCATCGAGTGCATCTGCCATCGCTGCCGACGCGATCACAGCGACCGAATCGGAATCACGCAGAAGCGACATCAATCCCGGCCCGCGAAGAAGCGGGCTCAGCGGAACTACAACGATCCCCAACAGCGCAGCAGCACGGTATGCGTACAGCAGCTCGACGCAGTTCGGGAGGACGAGCGCGAGCTTGTCACCTTTCTTCAGGCCGATCCCAAGCAGCGCGTTGGCGAGACAATTCACGCGCGCGTCGAGATCCGCGAACGTCAATCGCTCGTCGCCGCATACGACCGCGGTGTGCGCCGGCCGGAAACGGGCGTGCCATGACAACAGGGACCCGACGTTCATCTCAAGTCACTCCCCGGTTGTTCGAATGGAAACTGCGAGGGACGGTTCCCTGCCGCCGGCGTTGGAGCCGGACGGCAGGCAACCCAGGGGAGCTACCGGTCCCAGCGGATGCCGAGGAACGCCATCGTTCCGATCTCCGGCATGTTGATCATCTCGATGTGTTTCTTGCCCAGCCCGCACTCCTGCTTCTTGTTGTAGATGGAGGGCCTGGTGGCTGCGATCCATCCATTGATGGTCGAGGTGCCACCTCTGCAGGCGAACAGGTTTTGAACCGACAGGTTGATGCTCGCTCCGAGCGTCGGGAGCTTGTAGCCCGCCGTGAAGTCGAACGTGCTGAAGGTAGGGATCTTTCCGTTGTTGACGCCGGAAAGAAAATGATAGCCGTTCACGTAGCGAACCGTGAATCCGGCGCGGAGCTGGTTGTTCCACAGATTCGCGAAATCCATTCCTACGTTGAACTTCGACGTGGGGCTGTTGAAAGCCGTCGCTTCGCTCGGATCGCCTGCCTTGGCTTTGACCGTATCGAGCTTCTGGAAGCTTGCCGTTCCATTCAGTGCGATCCACGGCGTAAGAAGGAACTTGAGACCCATGTCGGTTCCGGTGATCTGCGCGTCGCCCACGTTGAAGTAGGTGAGCGGGATCTGTAATGAACCCGGAAGTGATCCGGTGAGCTGGTCGCCGGTCTTCGCGTCGAAGGCGAATGTGGGGCCACCGGCTGACGCAGGAGTCAGCGGGTTCGCGATGATCACAAGCGGACTCATGAACTTCTTGAAGTTCGAACGATAGCCGGTGATGTCGACGAAGAACCGATTGCCAAGGACGCCCTTGTATCCGAGCTCCCACGTGGTATTGCGCTCAGGCTCGATCGGATCGATGGTGCGCACTACGGTACCAGCTGCGTTCTTGATGATATATCCGTTGGGATTTCCGAATACACCGACGAATGGTGCGAAGTCGGGGAAAAAGAATCCGTACTGAAGAACCGACGGGGACTTGAAGGCGCGATTGTAAGTCACGCGGAGGGTCTGATCCTCGGCTGGCGAGAAAAGGAGCGCGGCTTTCGGACTCCACTGCGCATCGTAGCGATCGTGCTGGTCGTATCTCCCGGCGACGACCGCACGGAGCATCGGTACAATCGGCATGTCCGCCTGGCCGTAGACACCTTTCTGATCGGTCTTGATGTCTTCGCCTGTCTTGCGGTCGACGAGCCACTGGCGCTTGGAGCTCACGATGTCATGGCGATACTGGCCGCCCCAGGTAAGGCGGAGGCTGTTGAGCTGGGGCACCACGAAAGTGTTCTGAAGCTCAGCGGCCATCAGTCTTCCTTCAGCCGGGAAATCCGAGAGATGTCTCACGGAATCGTCGCTGACGGTTGCCGGCTGGCGCAGACGGTTCTGCGCGTACGCATTGAGCTGGTACGTGTCACCAGAGAGCGACTGCGTCATGTACGCCTGACCGAACCAGTTCGGATGCGTGAACTTCAACTGCGCGTTTCTGTACTGCCAGTTGACGAGCTGATTGCGGCCGACGCTGGTCTGCCCGATTCCGTTCGACTTGCTGGCACCACCGGTCAGCTCGATGCGCGAGAGGTTGGGCATGTAGTACACGAGAGCTCCGCTCCCGCGCATTACATCAGTGTTCCAATCGGCGTTGAGCTCAGGCGACGGCGCACCACCGGGTACGATCGGTGCGTAGATATTCTTGTTCGAGAAGTCCTTTGCCTGCTGGTACTCACCCGTGATCTTGTATCCGAGTTTGCCGTCCGAGACGACTCCGGCATGACGGCCCTGCAGGTCGAAGAAGTTTCTCACGCCACCTGCCGCTTCGAGCGTAGTACCGGGATACTCGCGCGGATCCTTCGTCGTCAGTGTGAGCACGCCGTTCGATGCGTCCGGGCCGTAAAGCGCTGAGCCGGGTCCGACCAGGACTTCGATTCCGGCGAGGTCGACTTTCGGAGTGGTCGTGAACGTGCCCACGGGAAGTCCGTTCTCAGGAAGAACCGCGATGCGGTTGTCTTCCATCATCAGCATGCGGTTGTTGAACGCCGAGTTGAATCCGCGCGCGTTGATCGCGACGGCGGTGACGCCGACCTGTATGAAGTCGATGCCTTTCACTTCCTTGAGCGCCGGTGCGAACGAATTTCCGACGGTATTCTGAATGGCCGCCGCATCGATGCGCGTGATGGTGGCGGGAGCGTCGGTGATCTTTTCAGCTCGGCGCGAGGCAGAGACGACAACGCCTCCGAGAGCGAGAGGCACGGTGGCAAGCGAGACGTTTGCCTGAGTCTCTTCACCAGCTTTGACGGCGACGCCGGTGATGGTCTGGGCGCGCTGTCCTATGCGCTGAACGCGCAGGTCGTAGACGCCGACCGGGACACCCGAGATGCTGTAGCGTCCGCTGACGTCGCTCACACCGCTGAAGCGGGTGCCGACGACGGAGACCTGTGTGCCAGGGAGTGCCGCCCGGGCTGAATCGGTCACTGTGCCGGCGACTCGTCCTGTTTGTGCGGATGCCTGGGAGGGGACGGCAAAGGCAAGAAAAAGAGCGCTCGCCATGCTGAAGAAGAGTGCTTTCAGGAGACTATTCGATCGAGGCATGCGGGGTCCTCCCAGGAGGGGAAAAGGCGGTTTTCGGGGCTTTTGTCAGCTCGGAACGGTTGCTAATACGTATTAGCTGGACCCAAAATGTCAAGAAGAATCTTTTTCGGGAGGTATCTCCTCCGTGGCTATCACGAACGGCGGGGTTACGAGACGATCTCGTCCTGACTGCGATCAGCGGGTGAAGCGAAGAAAGTCAAAATCAAGAAAAACGATTGGGCTGATCACGCTGATCTCGCGGATACTACAAAACCCTGAAGGTTGTTTTATCAGTGAGATCCGCATGATCCGCTAAATCGTCTTTCTATTTGTTTTTTAGGATGATCACGTTCCATAGGCTCCCGCTAAGGCAGAATTTATGACACTACGGCGAGGGTTGGTGCCGAGCATTTCGGTAGTCATTGCAGATTTAGGTAGTAGGTGGTAGATTTACTACCTACTTTACCGGACTCACGATGGCGTTAAGTATCAAGAATCCAGAAACCGACCGTCTGGCCCATCAGTTGGCGGAAGCAACAGGCGAAAGCCTTACGGTAGCTGTGACCACGGCCATTCGGAACCGCCTGGAGGCGGTAAGGCCGCGCGCCCGGAGGGCAAGGTTGCTCTACGATATCAGTCAGATCCAGAATCTCGTCGCCTCTCTCCCCGACAGGGATAATCGAAGTCCGGAAGAGGTAATCGGTTATGATGAATTTGGGCTGCCCGCCTGAAGGTGGTAATAGATACATCTGCTGTCATCGCGATCCTGCTCGGCGAGCCGGAGGCAAACGGGATCATCGACGCAATTGAAAAGGATGCGATCAGGTTAATTGGAGCTCCGAGCCTGGTTGAAGCGGGAGCTGTGATGCTCGCGAAAAAGGGTGCTGGAGGCGTAGTGGCACTCGACGCACTGATCCAGCGGTTGGACATAACCGTGGAACCGTTTTCCAGCTCAGCAGCAGATTTTGCGCGTTCGGCTTACGCGAGATTCGGTAAGGGTGTCGGATCACCAGCTGTCCTGAACTACGGCGACTGCCTCTCCTACGGTGTTGCTCAAACCCTGGGTCAGCCACTTCTGTTCAAGGGGGACGACTTCCCTCAAACTGACGTACCTCCAGTAACCTATTAGCAGCGCTGTTTAATGAAGCAGCAGGGTCACATGGTGTCCCGCAAAGAGAGAGAGGCCCCTAGCCGATTAGCTAGAGGCCCTTGTAGTGGGAATGGCTACTTTCGTGATCAGCGATTCTCTGTCAAGACAGATCGAGAGTCCAACACACCAAACACGGCACCAATCCCACACAGCAGACCTCATGCCGCGCAGAATTTGGTTGGTCATCCAGTCCGCCCCTTCTTTTGGAACTGACAAGTTGCGAGTCGCCCGAATACGTCCACATTACGGGCCGACTTCTATTCGCACAATGCCGTTTCCAAATCAGAGAAGTGGAGGAAGGCGGGTAGCTGCCTGCCTATTGCACCGCGTTGATCATGTCGAAGATCGGCAGGTACATCGCGACCACCATGCCGCCGACGACTGCGCCGAGGAACACGATCATCACCGGCTCCAGCAGCGACAGCAGGTTGCTGACAGCCGCATCGACCTCTTCATCATAGAAGTCGGCGATCTTCGACAGCATCTCGTCGAGCCCGCCCGTCTGCTCGCCCACTGAGATCATCGAGATCACCATCGGGGGGAACACGCCGGACTTCTTGAGCGGAGCCGCAATGGTATCACCGCCGGCAATCGACGACCGTGATTCCATGATCGCGTCCTGCACCACGCGGTTGCCCGCGGTCTTCGCCGTGATCTCGAGTCCGTCGAGGATGCTCACACCCGAGCTTACCAGCGTGCCGAGCGTACGCGTGAAGCGCGAGATGGCGACCTTGCTGATCACGGGGCCGAGCACGGGCATGTTCAACTTGAACTTGTCGAAGAGGCGCCGTCCGGCGCGGGTGCG